>JADJXL010000028.1:706262-1059393 GCA_016715885.1 Polyangiaceae bacterium | reverse complement strand
CAGATCCGTCGTTGCCTTATTCGATCATCAACAGCTACAAGCTGATGCCGAGCGTCTTGCCGTTGCGTCATATCCAAGGTTCCTTTAGTTTTCGTTGTCATGATGCGCGTTTTTGGTGGGTCACCGACGTCGCCGAAACGTTCATGAAAGGCGGATTCCTCGTCGCGGGCCCGGTGGACGACTCGATCGTGTTTTTCGATGTGGCCCAGGTGTCGACGACGGAGTTCAAAGACCTGTACAAGATGAGCCTATTCGATGTACCGGAATATTCGACCGAGGTGCACCTGGCGGGATCGACGTATTCCGCGCGCGGCATCGGATACCATGCAAAAGAAAAGAATTGGACGAGCGCCAAGTTCATGTTCAAGCATCAGGACAAGAACTATGTGCTCGGCGTGGCGTGGAAATCCAAGCAATACCGATACATGGACCCCAAAACGCTCCACGAGCTTCCGGTCGTGCGCGAGGCGCTCGACAAGTATTTTTCTTTGCTGGGTGATGGCGTCGAACGTCATGGCGGGGCGTGAGGACATCATGCCCCGCCAACCTCGGCGCTCGACAAGTTTTTCTCCATTGAATAATGCATAAAACACGATGGCGGAGCACGCATCGTTGTGCCCCGCCATTTCTTCTCCGTCAATCTACCCCAACACATCGCAATGACGGAGCGCGAATCGTCGCACCCCGTCATCGTTGCGCCATCCCGTCACTCCAAAACGTCGCTCAATTGCCCGTCCGTGTAGTGCCACCGAGCGGTTTTCGTCATCGGGTCGTGTATTTTGAGCACCGCTTTTTTGGACTTCGCCCGGTCGAAGAGCCGCAGCTTCACCATTTCATCGATGGCCTTCGCGCACGCCTTCTCTTGCTCGCTCTTGTCGAGTTTTTGGAAGGCTGGGCTGGCCAATACGAGCGCGCCCACTTCTTTTTCTGGAGGCGACTGGAAATAGGAAAGCCCCGACGCGTTGTAAATGGAAACGGCCTGGTCCCATCGCTCCTGCCCCTTTTTCGCAGCGTAACGATTGTACGGAAGGACTTCTTGCTCACCCTGTTTCACCACGACTTTCACGCCGAACGCACTGTATTGCGAATAATCGAAGCTCGTCGTCATGAATTGCCCCTCGACACCGGGACCGAGCACGGGCGGTGACATCTTCGCGCGCCCTGGAGCTTTGCGAGGACCGAAATAGACCTCGGGCGAACATTCCACGGTGAGCATCTCGAGCGGTTTGTCGCTGATGTTTTTCAGTTTGCCGCGGCACGTCGACGTCTCCCATCCGGCAACGATGGTCGTATCGATTTCGATTGGATATTCCTTGACATCGGCAAGCTCTGCCGCACCCACGCCGCCAAACGAATAAAAACGTTTCGTGCCGTCGTGCCAAGTCGTGTTCGCGGTAAAACCATTCGCGAAATTGATACGTATCGAAAGCGAAGGAACCCCGGACAGCTCCGTGATGCGACCTTGCAGGGTACGCGCGCGAGCTCGCAATTCGTCGGCATTCATCGGGCCATCCTGCGGTGTTTCGAATACGGCCTGATAGCCGCCATCGTCGCGCGTGAGGAACCTGATTTTTCGCACCGGCCAAATCACCATCCGTCGTGAGACGGACCATTTTTTCTGCCGCATCCTTCAGCGGCGTAGGCACCGTGCGCTTCGGTATGTCGATGACGTCCCCCTCCGCAGCACGCTCGATGAAGCATACATCGGTTTCATCGAGCTGGTCGCATACGTCGTTGCCATGCGTATCGTGACACGCGAGCACGACCTTGGTCCCATTTTCGAGCTCGAGGTAGCTCTCGAGTGCGGCGCCGGTCGAGGTGAAAATCTTTTTCACGTCTGCGCCGTGGACCTGATACACGCGGATATTCTGGTCGTGTTTCGCAATGATTCGATCGACGCTCCCTGATGTATTCCAGCGAAGCGATCGCGCGCCACGGTCGAGGGCGAGCTCTTTTTTGGTGTTCGGTCCATTGTCGTCAATGGCCATGGCATGGAGCACCAAGCGATCGGGATCCTCCGCGAGGGCGATCATGAAGCCATCATTCACGCCTGCAAATCGCTCTTCATTTTCTATCTTGAATTCTTTTCCTTTCCGGCCATCGAAACGCACGAAATTCCGTTTGGCATACTGTTGGCGTACGAGCACCCCGCTGTCGAGCACCGCATCGAGCATCCATCCGTCGGTGAGCTTCTTCGGTGGACCGCCGGCGAGCGGCACTTGGTAAACCTTGGAATCGTCCACGTAAATGGCGCTCGCGGTTTTTTCATCAATGGCGACATGCTGCACATCCTTGCCATTCTTTGCGCTGAGCATTCTTGGTTCCGCTTGGTCGGGCTCGAATGTACAGTCGGCGATTATCACCGTATTCCGTGGATCCACTTTCGCTGCGCGCAAAGACGATCTGACCACGCTTGCTCACCTGCACCTCGGTGCCCACATTGTCGTCCAGCGTCTTTGCCGTACGTGTCGCGACATCCAGCGCGACCAATGCATAGCGAGGGATACGTTCCCCAGAAGCTTGCATTTCGTGGGTAACTTCGACATAATACACGGTCTTTTGGTCCTCGCTGACGTGCATTTTCAATCGACCTTTGCGCGGCAAATCCAAGCAGGACACCGTGGGACCTGGTGGCGTTGTGGGCGCTGATGCCGGAGCGATTTCGGGTGCGGAAGCAATGGGAGCAGGTTCGGCATTCGTCTCGTGCGCGGATTTGCACGCAGGATGGGCGACGGCGAACAGCAGGGGAACAATGCTGAACGGGTGACTTTCATGCTTGCACGCATTGCACGACGCGTGCCGCGCGCTGCGTGCAGACATTATTTGGAGGACGACCTCCGAGATGCACGGGTGATTCGTCACTGACGCGTCAGAACACGTCAATGGCGTCGGATGGCCGCGTGGCCATTGTGGGACTCGACGACCCATGGACAGGCAAGCCGCATGTGGCCCGTGCATTCGAGGGTGCCGAGGGAGCGGCATTGGTGTTTGTCCTGTGCCATGCGCCGGAGGGTCTTCCATGATGCGACGGGCGCGCGTTTTCGCTGTACTTCTGCGGGCACTCCCAGTGCAACCTGATGGCGGTCAACGCCGACATACCGTGTAACTCATTGATGGTGCGTCTGGGAACGCTGCTTTGGTTTTGCACTGTACATGATCGCCTACGCAATTATACGTATTTTTCATGTCGTTTGTCCCAGGGTACGTTTGTCGCGCATGATGCGGTTTGTCGATGCGGTCGACTTGGTGCTTGCACTTGTGGTGCACAGGGTTGCACCATGCGTGCAAGGATGCACTTCGAGTGCACCGGCCAAACTTGGAACATGCCGAGAAAAACGCTGATTCGGGCCGGGGTTCGTCATGGCACGGCGCGTGCTTTACGGAGGCAAACTCGTGGAAGGTGAACATGGCAACTCCCTTTGCACCATCAGGGCGACTCGAACTGGTCATTTTTTCATGTGGTGGCGAGCCGCAGCGACATCGTTTGCCCGTGGTGGGTCAGGTTCGAATCGGGCGCAGTCGCACAACGAACGACATCGTCATTTCCGATGCCTCGGTATCCGCCAACCACGCCGTGTTGACGGTCGATTCGCGCATTTACATCCAGGACCTCGGTAGTTTGAACGGGACGATCTTACGCAAAGGGGACAAGGACATGGATATCACGCATACGGAACAGGCGCAGCGTTTGACGGGGGAGATGTTTGTCGTGGAACCGGGCGATCGCATCGTACTTGGCTCTGTCATGGGCATGTTACGCAAAATGCATTTGCCTTCGAATGCGAATGCCGGTGACGGGGGAACGTGGCCGTATCCGCCGGTTGTGCGGCATCCGGCGACGCAGGCGGTCTACGACGAGGCACGGAAGGTGGCGTCTTCTTCTTCGCGGGCATGCGTGCTTCTGCTGGGAGAAACCGGTGTGGGCAAAGATGTGCTCGCGCGCGCGATTCATGCGGCTTCGCCGCGGGCGCGAGGGGCGTTCATTCCGGTGAATTGTCCGGCCATCGAGCTCATGTTCGAGCGGGAAATGTTTGGGCACATAAAGGGGACGTTCACGGATGCGAGAGTGGATGCCAAAGGGTATCTAGAGGCAGCAGATGGGGGAACGCTGTTTTTGGACGAGATTGGCGAGCTACAGCTTGCAACGCAAGCGAAGCTCCTCCGAATGCTCGACGATCGGCGCGTCACGCCATTGGGGTCGACGGTATCGCGCCAGGTGAACGTGCGCGTGATTGCAGCAACGAACCATAGCTTGCACGACTGTGTGGCACGCGGGACATTTCGGAAGGACCTCTTTTATCGGTTGCGGGGGTTCGAGCTGGAGATACCGCCCTTGCGATCGCCTCCGGCGGACATCGTGCCGCTTGCCGAAGCGTTTCTCGAGGATGAATGTCGCGCGGTGGAACGGCCGGTGGTGCCGCGTTTGTCGAGGGAAGCGATATCGATTTTGGAAGGTTTTGAATTTCCGGGCAACGTGCGGGATTTACGCAATGCGATGATGTCCGCGCTGGCGCATTGTTCGGGCGGAGTGGTCTTACCCGAGCATTTGCCGGAGGAGATGCGGGAATACGACAAGACGGACAGGATGGAGGCACTGCCGTTTGCGGTGCCCGAGCAGATGGCGGAAATGACGGTTGTGATGCCCGATCAGGTACCGGAGAATGCTTCGGAAAAGGAGCGGATCAGGTGGGCGCTCCATCAATGCGGGGGCAACGTCACCCGAGCGGCGGAGGTGCTCGGCATGAGCAGGCGAAAGCTCTTCTACCTATTGAAGAGGTACCCCGATCTCCCCCGGGCACGACCGAACGTCGTTGCGCTGCGCGCGAACCATTGAGAACGGCGACCAGGATTGGGCCACTGCCGCGGTCTGGAGCTTGGAAAGGCGTACCGAGGTACGCTTTACGATAGGCTCGGCTACGGCTCAGCAAGCACATCGGCGACGCTGCTCGCCGTCGTGGCACGTTCGAGCCACCGTTCGAGACGACCAATGTCCTTCTCGTCGAGGATGCGTTGACGTGCGCTTCCGGCACGTCGATCCCCAGCACCCGCAGGACGATCAGTATTGATCGAGCGGCGAGCTTGATGCCTTCGTCGCGTCCGAGTTGGATGTGCTTTTTTGCGAACGGACTCGTGTATTCGTAGCCCTTCATGATCGCTTCAACTCGGCTCAGCGAGCATTTCGGCGAGGCTGTTCGCCGTCGTGGCACGTTCGAGCCACCGTTCGAGACGAGCGATGTCCTTCTCGTCGAGGATGCGTTGTCGCGTCGCTTCCGGCACGTCGAGCCCTCGCGCCCGCAGCACCGTCAGTAGAGATCGAGCGGCGAGCTTGACACCTTCGTCGCGTCCGAGCTTGAGACCTTCGTCACGTCCGAGCTTGACACCTTCGTCGCGTCCGAGCTTGATGCCTTCGTCGCGTCCGAGCTTGATGCCTTCGTCGCGTCCGAGTTGGATGTGCTTTTTTGCGAACGGACTCGTGTATTCGTAGCCCTTCATCATCGCCTCCAGCGCACGCCGAGCAGCTTCGTTGATCGAGTTGTACAGGGATATCTAGGTAAAGCCAGATCGTTTGTCGTCGAGGTTGGCAAAGGCAGGTACGGCCGCCTCGGCAATCTCGGTCGCCCGTTCGGTGTCGCCATATGCCATGGCGGACAAAAGTGCAAGCTCGGGCCTGCGAGCAGCGTCGTCAGGATCGGTGATCATCGGAATCAGCTCGCGGCGTAACACCGGCGGCTCGAGGACGAATCCATCGACGCCGATGTCGATGGGCTGTGCACACCAAGATGCAACGGCAGGATCGGGCGCGACGACGAGCAAATCCGCCTTGCAGCGATGTTTGTCGCGGCTCACCGTCAAATAGACGGGCCAAACGTACGGTTTGTCGTGATCGATGCGGAGCTGCACTTCGACGATGTTGACGCGAATCGGTTTTCATTGCGATACAAGACGGCGACGACATCTGCACGGTATTCCGCCGGCTGCACCTCGGTCAGCTCGATGGAGGCCAGGCGCACTTCATCGAAGTCCGGCTGAGGAACGTGAAGGGATTCGGCGAGCAGCTCCGTGGCAAGCGAAGGGCGATTCTTGAAGAGCTCCACCAAAACGTCATGCTGCATGGAGGCCATGCCAAACTGTTTAGCACGACGACAAACGGGTGCCATGGGAAAAACGCTTTGGCGCACATGCTGTGATTTGTCGATGCGGTCGATGTGACGTTTGCGCTCCTAATGCACGCGTGTCGCACTTCGGGTGCAAGGGTGCACTTCGGGTGCACCTGCCAAACCTGTGCAAATGCCGCGAAAAACGCGGGAAATGACGAGGGTTGGTCATGGCATGGCGCGTGCTCTAGGGAGGCAAACACCGTGGTAGGTGAACAGGGCAACTCCCTTTGCACCGTCGTCGGTTGAGTAGGTCGTTTCGATTGATTTGGATGTATTGAAGCTGAGGGCAGGCTGACGTGAAAATGCAAAGCTCCGATTATGCACCGCCTCCGGAAGAGGGGCTCTTTCGTAATCGCCACGATCCGATCCCGCGCGGAACCAAGTTGCTCGGGAAATACACCGTGGAGCGCACGCTTGGTCAGGGCGGGATGGGAATCGTCGTTGCGGCGAGGCACGACACGCTCGGTGAATTGGTCGCGATCAAGTTTCTCTTGCCCGCCGGAATGACGAATCCTCAAGCCGTCGAGCGCTTCGTTCGTGAGGCCCGGGCGTCGGCACGATTGAAGGGCGAGCACGTCGTACGCGTCCACGACGTTGACAAATTGGAAACGGGCGAGCCGTACATGCTCATGGAGTACCTCGAGGGGGAGGATCTCAAAGCGATTCTGCGCAAGAGAGGCCCGCTACCACTTGGCGACGCGGTTGAATATTTTCTGCAAGCATGCAGGGGGGTTGCCGAGGCGCATGCAAGGCATGTCGTGCATCGGGATCTCAAGCCCGCGAATCTATTTTTGACGACGACCGCCGATGGCGCGCCGCGCGTCAAGGTGTTCGATTTTGGCATTGCGAGGATCGTCGATCCGGACGAGGCAGCGATGACGAACAAGGGCGACATGGTGGGATCGGTTCCGTACATGTCGCCCGAGCAGCTCTTGAGCTCGAGAACCGCGGATTGGCGGACGGACATTTGGTCACTTGGCGTGGTTCTGTACGAGCTTTTGACGACGAAGCGGCCATTCGACGGGAACAACCCTAGCGATTTCATTGGGAACATTTTGAATGCCGAGCCCGTGCCTTTGAGCGCATGGCGCACCGATGTACCTCCGGCGCTGGAGGCGGTCATTCTGTGGTGTCTGCGCAAGGATCGGCATGAGCGGTATCAATCTGCGGACGATTTGGCGACGGCGTTGCGCGAAGCATTGGGTTTGCCTCCGCCGATGCGTGCACCGCTGCCATCGCATACGGAGTCGCGCGGGGTGCAGGATCTGCCTATGGCACCGCCGCCCATCGTGCACGAGCCGCCGATGCCGCCGCCGGCAAGAGTCGAGCAAACGCAGGGAACTGCTGCGGGGATGAGCATTACGGGGCAGCCACCGCTGTCATTGCGCACAAAGCGTACGAAGTTGGCATTCGCAGGGGGCGGGGCCATGGTGACATCGGCCGCCGTGGTGACGTTGGTATTGGCATTGCGAGGCCCGCACGCGGAGCAGACGACGGTGAATGCGAGCGCGGTGCCGGCAGTGTCCGCCATGAAGGTCGAAGTGCAGCCGCTAAACTGGTCCGGCAAGGATGCGGGGAATGTGGCAAACGAAGGGTTTGCAAGAGCGGAGATAGGCACGCGAGGTCCTGAAGTCGGCAAGTTCAATAAAACGGTCTCTCAACCGAATCAGAGCGTCAAGCCCATCTCGAGCATCGTTGTCGCTGGTCCGTCAATGCCGTCATCCAGCAAATCTTCCAATCCATCCGCAACAGCCAATTCGAAAAGCGTCACGCCCCTTGCTCCCGCACCAGGAATCGAGACGAAAGTAGTTCCCAAGACGTCTTCCAAACCCTACGACTGGGCCCGGGATCGTTGACGATAATCCATCATAGCGAGCAAGCTCCAATGAACGCACGTTTCTCGACTCTTGCCATCACACCCATCCTTTGGTCTGTCTTGACCGCGTCTCCAGTTGCAAGGGCATCGGTGAGCTTAGCGGAGGCGCTGTTCCATCAAGGCATTGAACTCATGGAAAGCGGTCGTTATGACGAAGCATGCCCGAAACTCGAGCAAAGCCTTGCAGGTGAACGCCGATCGGTAACGATTCTCGCGCTAGCAGATTGTAATACCAAACGGGGACGACTTACAGCAGCCATCAAAGGTTACGAAGAATATTTGCATGAATACGAGAAGTTCTCGAGCGAAAAACAAAAAGCACACGAAGGATATGCAAAAGAGGCGCGAGTTCAACGCGATGTATTGTTGCTGGACGTTGCCGCCATCGTCTTGGTAGCGCCCCCGGGCAACTCGACAAATTTCGAGGCAACCGTCGACGGCGTCAAGATTGGCAACAATTCTTTGGGGCTGCCCTTCGTTGTTGATCCTGGAGATCATACGGTCATCCTGAGAGCGCCAGGAGTGGCGGCCAAGGAAATCCATTTGCATCTAAAGAAGGGGCAATCCGAGCGCATTTCTGTTGCGCTTCTAAATTCGGCAGCCTCTGCAAGTACGCGTATCGTTCCCGAAAAACAGTATTATTGGGATCCGCCGCCGACGCTACCGCCAAATCATGGCCTGCGTACTGGCGGATTCCTTGCGCTTGGAGTGGGCACTTCGGGTCTGGTTGTCGGTACCGTGGCGCTCGTATTGGCAGTGTCAGCCAAGAATGAGTCGAACCAATATTGCAGAAATGCCCCAACGGGAATTATGACGTACTGCCAGACCCAAACGGCCGTCGACACAGGGAATCACGCTCGAGCAAGTGCAAATGCTGCAACATTTGGTTTCGGCGTGGCGATCGCAGGTGCTGTGGTTGGGGGAAGCCTGCTGATCATCAATAAATACGGCAAGCAGCAAAAACCCGACCCGCTCAACGTTCTGACCGCAAGAATTCGCGGTTCTGCTGACGGCATCGGTATTTCGGTGGAAGGAGCATGGTGACGAGCAATGAGACGGGACGTTTTTCCGCTTCAAGCACTGCTACTCACAAATGCAGGCTACGCTGTAGCTTGCATTGGATGCGCAGATATACTTGGCGTCGATAGGGAATACGTATTGACTGGCGGGAGCGGTCCAGGCGGAGCGTACGGCAACGGAGGTCTTGAAGAAAGCACGGGAGCTGGCGGCGAGGCGGGCTTATCGTTGGAAACGAATTGCGGTGATACCTGCTCTCCAGACTCGAAAAGCGTAGTGAATGGTTGCACCGGGCAAGTGAACATCACCTGCACAGCCAATCAGGGTTGTTTGGACGGGGCGTGTGTTGATAATCCATGCATAGCGGCCGAAGCTTCTGGGAGCTCGGTGGGCTGTGAATATTGGGCCATGAAGGCACCGCTCCGACCGCAATCCTCTGGTGCATGTTTCGCAGCCATTGTCGCAAACACGTGGGCCACGTCGGTGCACATCAACGTTGCGTATGACGGCAGCGCCCTTGATCCAGCGGCGTTTACGTACATCCCGTCCATCGGCGCCAACGGTGTCGTCAACTACGTGCCCTACGATCCCGTGGCCGGCGTGCCGCCGGGTCAAGTCGCCATCCTGTTCCTATCCAGGTACTCGGAAGGCGGCAGCGTGATCGATTGCCCCAAACCCGCCGCCCTGGGTATCGAGACGGGTTTTTCCGGTACAGGCATTGGCAAAGCGTTCCGCATCACGACCGATTTTCCCGTCACCGCCTACCAGATGGTGCCCTTCAACGGCGGTCCTGCCGCCGTCACGTCAGCCACGTTGCTCCTGCCCACGAGTGCTTGGGGCACCAACTACATTGCTATCAACGCGTACAAAGCCATCCCCGATCCGCCTCCGCCGGCAAATCCCATCGGTGGCTATCCATCGCTCGTCGTTCTGGCGAAGGAAAACTCGACCAAGGTAACGCTCTTGCCGAAGACTACCGTCATCGGTGGCCCAGATGTCGCCGCGGCTTCGGCGGGCATGCCCGTAACGTACACGTTGAACGCAGGTCAGTTCCTGCAAATCACGCAACCCGCAGAGCTCACGGGCAGCCCGCTGGAGTCGGACAAACCCGTCGGCGTCTTCGGTGCTTCAACGTGCATGCGTGTTCCGACAACGCAGTCCGACTGCGATTCGGCCCAGCAACAGCTTCCGCCCGTTGGCGCGCTCGGCAGCGAATACGTGGCCGTTCGTCACAAGAACCGCACGGCAATGGACGAACAAGGGCGCTGGCGTTTGGTGGGCATCGTGGACGGTACCACGCTTACGTGGTCTCCCGCGAAACCCCCCAACGCGCCGACGTCGATTGGCTTTGGCGAAGTGGTGGAGTTCGAGGATCCGGGGCCGCTTGTCGTTCGAGCCCAGGACAAGGATCACCCATTTTACCTCGGGGCGTACATGACGGGTGGATCGCAGTTCGGCAACATAGGTGATCCAGAATGGCATAACGTCATTTCACCGGATCATTATTTGCGAAGGTACGTCTTCTTTGCCGAGCCGTCGTTTCCAGAAACAAGTCTGGTCGTCATTCGATCCAGGAACAAGTTGTCCAAGTCTTTCGCGCCAGTAAATCTGAAATGCCTCGGGGAGCTCGTAGGTTGGCAATCGGCTGGAGCCGATTACGAATGGGTCAGAGTCGACCTCGTTACCGGTGATTTCATACCGGTAGGCGGATGCTCTCATGGAACGCATGAGATGTGGAGCGACGGGCCATTTGGAGTTACCATTTGGGGTTGGGGCACGACTCAGATGACATTGCGAAATTCGTATTCGCTCTCTGCGGGTATTGGCTACCGGCTAATGAACCAATAAGTGACCCCACCAGCCGACACTGAACGCTCATACCAGTCCTCCTCGACATCGATACCACGACCGGCCAAGGGACGAAAGTCGGCGACCTTGGCGTCGATTTCACGACTTCAGGCGCTACCTGGAGCGACGCGCTGAACGCCGGTCACGGCGGACTCTACGCCATCAACGGAGCTACCCATTCGCTCTATTCAATCAACCCCACGACGGGAAATGCCACCGTGATCGCGCCCATCACCGGCGCCACCATCGGCTCGGTCGGCATCGAAATGCACCCGGCAAACGGAATCATCTACGCGTGCACGAACGACGCCATACCCGTGCTCTACGCAATCGATCCCATAACGGGCGCCGCCACCAGCATCGGCACCGGAATGGGCCACGTCGGCGAATGCAACAACCTGGCCGCACCATGGCTTCCCGTCGCATGCCTCGACGCGCTGTGAATTGACCTGGTTCAGAAACCCCGTATCGGGGATCGTTCGGGGACGTGGACGCGAAAACGATGAAATGGGGGCGAGGGAAACCTACGGGGTCGCCTCCTCCACATCGTCCTTTTTGCGCCGCCGCGCGCGCAATATCAAATCCTTGTTGAACTTCGCCGCTATCGTCGCCTGCCCATCGAATGCGCTCTTGCCCGCTCGAATGACGTCCTCGATGTCCTCGAGCAACCGACCAATCGCCTCGTTGAGCACCTGCGTCTCCACCGGCCCCGCCGCCTGCGCCGATTCTTGATCCGTATCCGCCTTCTCCAGCGCCGCCTTCACCGCATCCAATTCGGCCGACGCCTTCGCACCTCCAAAATGCTTCTTCAGCGAATCATCGAGCTTCTCGACGGCAGGACGAATTCTGATCAAATACGCAATCGTCTTCGGCGTGCTGCGCCGCAATGGCTCGTCCACGGCAAACGCCGCCGCCGTCACGCCCGATGCCACATTTGATCGCAATACCCGCGGCAACGCGAATCGCAACCGACGCAAAAACACCTTCACCCCATCGAGCGCCGCTTGCTCACCCTTGGTCTTCGAATCCGCATCGCTGCTCGTGTCCGCCCGATCCCCCATCGTCCCTTCCGCCGCCGCGATGTGATTCGCGAATTGCAATGAATCCGCGTCGTCCCAACCATGGTCGGCAAGCTCCGCCTTGTGCTCCACCGCGAGCGCTTGCAGCACCCGCGCCTGCTGAAGCACCGCCTTTCGCGGCTGCCCCTTGCCCTTGCGAGCCAATCGCTGGTCAATCGTCGTCATTTCACCCTCCTTTGGTCACTCGACCATCACCCATTGGTTGCCGCACCATCACGTTGTGAACGGTCGTCCATCAACCAAGCGTCGGTGCTCCATCACACGCTGACAGGCACTCCATTAACGACTGGTCTGTACTCGACTCAACATGGTCGATGCTCCATCAAGTGGGTGTCGATGCTCCATCACGTGGGTGTCGCAGCTTCACCACAGCGTGGTCGCTGAACCATCGACGATGCACAGGCACTCCATCACATAGGCGTCGGTGCTCCATCGACGATGCGCAGGCACTCCATCATCGGCTGGTCGGTGTGTTTCGAGCGTTCGCCATGGATGCCCAAGCGATATGGCATGGTATACGGAATCATTGAGCTTGAAAGTCTTCGCGTCAGCGGGCATCGACGTAAACGGAAATGGATGCTACGTCCTGCCGCGTGAACATCACCCTGCATCCGAGCTTTTTCATTGCCCTGTGTGCAGCATTCGCCACCGGCTGTTCCCAAGCGGCGCCCAAAAACGCGACGCAAGCTCCTATCGTGGACACGAGTCCGCCGGCTCCCGCGAAGCCCGACGTCGACATCGATGGTCCACGTATTCGCGCAACGCTGACCGAAATCGAGGTCAACGACCGCGTTTTGGAATGGAACCCGGCGAGCGTGGACCGGATTCAGAACATCAAACCACTTTTCGATGCGCTGAATACGCTTCGAACTGCCAAGCCACAGGCATTGCAGTCGGGTGAATGTGCGGTCGAAATTGCGCCTGACGTGCCCTTCGTGGCTGCGGCGAGCGTGCTTCAAACGAGCGCATTCGCTGGTTGTCCGACTGCATGGATATCGACGAAATCCGCATGGATCAAGCTGCAGATGCCGCTGCCAAGGCCCCCGGGTGCTGCGCCCACGCCCGATGACAAACCCTCCGGGCGGCGGCAGTTGGCATTGCACATTGGAGCGAATCAGATCAATTGGGAAATCGTCACCGTCGTGCGAAGACCGGGCCCGCGCAATCGAGAAGAACTCGAGCCGGTATCGAATCGAGCCGTCGCGCGCGACGCGAAAACCTCGGCCGAGATGACTTCGAGCATGATGGAGGCGTGCAAGGGCGCACCACAGCCTTGCCCTGACGGCTCGTGGCTCACGGCGGATGCAAGCGCGCATTGGAGCGACGTGACGAATGCACTCGGCGCCATCATCGTAGCGCAACGAAATGCAACCCGTGGCGGCACCGGCGTCATGGAACTTCACGTGAGCTTTCGGCCGCGTGGCAATCGGCCGTTGGGCGAGCAGCCTCCGGCAATTCGCATGGGCGCCACCTCCGTATCCGGGCGCTTGCCTCCTTCCGAAATTCAACGTGTCATGCGGGAAAACTTTGGCGCTTTTCGGAAGTGTTATGAAAACGGACTGAAAAAGAACCCAGATTTGAAGGGGCGCGTGGCATTGCGATTCGTGATCGATCGAGATGGCCGCGTCTCGCACGCGTCCGAGGACCTCGCGCACACGCCCGCTGATGAGCAGTTGCCCGACGAGCAGGTGAAAGCATGCATCGTGAATGCATTGCGGGGTCTGGAATTCCCGCAGCCAGAGGGTGGCATCGTCACGGTGGTGTATCCGATTATGTTTTCGGCCGGGGATTGAGCGCACGATGCATTTCAAACTCGCAAGCGAAGGCCGAGGACGCGGGTATTCACGCATGCGCGGAATCGTCGAATCGACGCTGGACCTCGTCTACACCGGTGATTGGCCGAGGCGACTTTGGGGTTTGACCGAACGCGCACGTCAGGTCCGCGTGGTACGCACCAAAGTCGAAGCGCAAGGCATTCCACCGCTGCGTATCGCGTTTGCATCGGACCTGCACATTGGCCCGACCACGTCGCCCCATACGCTCGATCGTGCTTTCGAGCTTTTATCGGAGGCGCACCCTGACGTGCTGCTCCTTGGCGGCGATTACGTATTTTTGCATGGAACGCGCGAAAAAGCCCGCGAGCTGCGTCGCCGCGTGGAAGGCGTGCGAGCGCGCTGCAAGTTTGCGGTCCTTGGCAATCATGATCTTTGGACGACACACCGCTCTATCGAAGATGCGCTTACCGAAGCTGGCGCACAGGTGCTCGTCAATGCATCCGTGCGTTTGCCCGATGCTCACGGCAATGTGGCCATCGTGGGGCTCGACGACCCTTGGACGGGCAAGCCGAATGTGGCCCGTGCATTCGAGGGTGCCGAAGGAGCGGCATTGGTGTTTGTCCTGTGCCATGCGCCGGAGGGTCTTCCATTATGCGACGGGCGCGCGTTTTCGCTGTACTTCTGCGGGCACACGCATGGCGGGCACGTGTCCACGCCGCTTGGGCCACCGGTCATTCCGGGACGAATTGGGCGCATGCTCGTGAGCGGTGAGCATCATACGAAATGGGGCCGAGCCTTCGTGTCGCGTGGCGTGGGAGGCATCGAAGTACCATTTCGAGCGTGGGCGCCACCGGACGTGGTGGTCGTGGACGTGGTCGAACGAGCTGCCACCAACGACTCTTTTGAAAATAGGCGTTTTGCATGACGCATCGTCCAAGTATCCATGCATTCGGTGCGCACGAAAGAATGACTGTTCGGCGCTCGAGCTCAGCAGCGCTTGGAAATCACAGGACGTCGCCGTATACCAGCGCGCTCTCTACGCAACTCTGCTACCCTGAAAAAGTACCCATTTCATACGGCACATGAGCCACCATGGCGCAACAACAACGTCGGCCCGGCATATTCATTCCCACTTTGTACTTTGCCGAAGGGCTACCTTACACCGTCGTCAATCTCATGTCCGCCATATTTTTCAAGAGCCTGGGCAGTAGCAATGTCCTCATCGGTTGGCTCAGCATTCTCACCTGGCCGTGGGTCCTCAAGTTTGCCTGGTCGCCGCTCGTCGACTTCTTGTCGAGCAAACGCCAATGGGTGATCGTCACGGAATTCCTGCTTTCAGCGCTCGTTCTCGGCATCGCAGTCGTCGCCTACGCCAGCGGTTTTCTGTCCATGGGCACCATGATCGTCATGGCGGGCGGCATTTTGACATTGACGGCGCTCGTCTCGGCAACGCACGACATCTCCGTCGATGGGTATTACCTCGATGCGCTCAATGACGAACAAAAAGCACTTTTCGTTGGAGTGCGCAACACGGCCTATCGAATCTCCATCATGTTTGGCTCGGGCGCGATGGTGTTTCTCGCGGGAAAAGTGGCCGAGCACCATTCGTTGGGGCTGGGCTGGGCGGCTGCATTTGCCTTGTGTGCGTTGGCCCTTTTGCTGTGCGCGATGTTCCACCATCGGTATCTGCCGAAAACAGGCGTCGATCTCGGTGTTCATTCGCGCCCCATCGTTTCTCGTCACAGCTTCTTCGAGGCGATTACAACCTATTTCAAGCAACCTGGCATATCGGTGATCGTTTTTTACATCCTGACGTTTCGTTTGGGTGACGCGCTGATGCTCAAGCAGTGCAACAATTTCTTGTTGGATCCGCCGCATAAAGCAGGCTTGGGCGTCTCCGTCGCAGACGTCGGCATGATCAGTGGAACGGTCGGAATCGTCGCTCTTCTGTTCGGCGGCATGTTCGCCAGTTGGCTGATCAGCAAAGGCGGTTTGCGGCGCTGGATGTGGCCTTTGGCATTGATTCAAAGCGTCGCCATTTTATTGTATTGGGCGCTGGCAAAGTGGCCAGCGGCTTTTGCGCTGAACACAAGCTCGTTCGATAACGTGTACGTACCAGCCGTGTACGTGATCAACTCGGCCGAGCAATTTGCTTATGGAATGGGCGTCACTGCGTATACCGTCTTTTTGTTGCGCACCGTGCGCAGTGGGTACAAGGCGGCGCATTATGCCACGGCCACAGCCTTGATGGCATTGGGTGTGATGCTCCCTGGAATTGCCAGTGGATATTTATATAAAATATTGGGGTACGCGGATTTCTTTTTGGTCAGCTTTTTTGCATCACTGCCCGGAATCGTGGCGATTTTCTTTTTGCCATTGTGGAAGAAAGACGACGGCGAACAGAGCGCTTGCAGCGCAGGGCAACCGGCTGCCGCCGATACGCACCAATAGGCGTTGATACGTGTTTCACCTACCGAATGTCAGCGTTTCAGTGTGTTCGCATCATCGAATTGCGCTTCAGCGCAAAGATCCAGCCACGTGACCACCACGGGTGCACCCACGAGCGCCTGCGGGTTCATGCGCATACGCACGCGCTCGACGATCGACCGAGTCAGCCATTTCGATTGCCGCTCATCCCCGACGCATTGCAGCGAATAACAAAAATAATGACGCCCTCGCGGCTCTGGGTAATCCATCGATGCGAGCTGCTGGGCTGTCATGATTCGCGGCACGTCGACGATTTTGTAAATGTCGATGTCCATGTCGTCGCCGTACACGACCAGTAGGTGCGCCGCGAGCTCGCGACTGTCGATCCCTACCGCACCTCCTCGATGCGCATCCGCCCGCAGATTGTACATCAGCGAGTGGGCTATCCATACCCGATGCGAGGCATTCTTGGCATAACCCAAAAGTACCAATACATCGGCAGGCGGCTCTACGATGAACGGCACCGCAGGGACTCGCGCCTCCACCGGCGGACCCGCATATGCACGTGCGGTCCAATATCGAGCGCGTTCGTGCTGCGTTGCCTGTAGCGCCAAGTGCGTCAGCACATTTTCGATGAACGACGAAAGCGCGAAACTGCCAATCGATTCACCGTCCGCAGACGGTCGCAGCGTAAATGCACCCAGCCCCGGAAGGAGCTCGTGATATTGGCGAAATGGGTTGCCGCCGTCCGTGCCCGGATAAATGATGTACGCTCCCGACGATTTCCGAATGGCATCCTTGTACGCATGCATCTTGAGCAAATCTTCGCGACGAAAGTTCGTTTGCACCGAATCGTCGTCATCGGCTTTGCCAAACGTCTCTTCCGCGTTTTCGATGCGGTACTTGGCATCGAAGTGTATCCATGTGGCGAGCGCATTCTTTGCATCGTCACGTATCTGCGCAAGCAGCGAACAATCGGGTCGCAGCGGCCTCGTCCACGAACCTTCAACCCCTGCGCGAGATGCGCCGAACGATTTGTTGTACCACAATTCCAATCGTATCGTTCGCCCCAATCGTTCGATGGTTCCCGTGACCATCGCCTCGTCGCGATAACGCAGTCGCAGCACGAGCCCATCTTCGGTCGGCTCGATGAGCCGCGTCGAATCGAATGCATGACCGCATAATCGTGCCACGATCATTCCAAGTTGCAGATACACCCAATACTCGTACAATTTTGCGACATTACGTTGCCCGGCGCGATAAACGTAGTCCATGCCCGGCCAGTAGAGCCGCGCCGCCGCCTCGAATTGTACGTGCGCTGCAAGGAAATATCGATAACCCTCGCGCTTCTGCAATACCTGACTCGCCCCGGGATACATCGTCAATTCACCGATGTCTCGAAACAGACCGTCCTCGAGAATGGCTTCGAGCTTCTTTCGTAAGCCGGCAATTTCTCGCTTCCCGCGCCGCGCAAAGGGGCTAGCTTCAGAAGAAAGTTCGAGCGCCGAAGATACGCGACCGATCATCGTGAGCCATTCGCGTAAAACCCATTTTATGAAACGATTGGGCAGATTGTCCAAGGTCGTTTCCATCCGCGGTACGACCATCGGCTGCGGAATGCTGTCCAGATCGCCTGCAATGACATGGGTCGACCATGCACGCGGCCCGGGACGCACGATACTTCGCGCGATGCGCGAGCTCGGACGGAGCCCGCGCGCCTGCCACGCGACGTCTTCGACTTCCTCCCACGTGACATATGGCGCAGCCAGAATGCGACCGATTGCCGCCTGAAACTCGTCCCGTTCGAGCAAGCTCCGCAAAAATGAAAATCGCTGGTAGAGCGTCTCCGAATCGTGCGAATCATCCACCGAAAACCGCGCCGCCGATGCAGCAAATCGGTCCATCACGAGGTCCGTGCACGCTTCGGCGATATCACGCAGCATCCACCGATAATCGGACATGTAATCGAGTTTCGTCGATTGAACCTCGAAGCATATTTTCCCAACGTCTTTGGATGCGGCGATGACGGTGACGTCGACTGCGCCGGTGTATTCCCCCGTGCGTAAACGGCCTCGATCGCCGAATTCCGTATCCGCAAAGAACATCTCCGGATGGTCCGTATCGAAGGGACCACGGGCATTCGGCACGTCGATGACGTACACATATTCGGCTGCTTCGACGAGCCGCACGCTTTCGAGATCGTCATCCAAATCCTGTGTTTCACCGCGCGTATCGATGAGCAAGCGTGGCGTGCGCTGGTAGCGGCTGCTAGGTAAAATGGCAATTTTGACTCGGCCACGTTCGTGCCCCCATTCATCCAAAATGGGAAGCTCGACGCTCTTGACCTCCGACATGAATTACTCGGAAAAACTCGTGAACTGGTTCATTCGCAACGCGCGCACCATTCGCTGGATCTTGTCGAACGATAGCGGCATGCGCACGGGACCGGCCATGGGTGCCAGTGGGTCGAATCGGGACGACATTGCATCAAGCTCGACGCTCTCGGGATCCAAACATTCGGCCGCGAGTGAACACAGCGCAAGCTCCAATTTGCGTCGTGACCCATGCAATCGCGGGAGGACCTTGTGCATGATTTGGCGGTCGAGTGCAGCGTGCGGATTCATATGACCGGCAGCGGCAAACATGGCGGAAAAACGCGTTGCTTCATAAAAGACGCGGTGTCCGAATTCCAAGTTGTGCTCGGCAAGAATTCGATGCACGCGCCGCAAACCATGCGCGAATTCTGCTTGCTTTGGAGCAGGGTGATCGACGTGATAGCGTTCGTCGGTTGAGATGGCTAAAAATCCGCGAATCATTGCATTGGAGCCAGGTTTGCAGGGTCCGGGCTTTTGGTAATCGAGTTGGAGATCTTCCGTTCGCACCTTGAAATCGATGGTGTTGGCACGATCGAGCACTTTGGGCGAGAAAAGATACGTGGTTTCGTCGATGTTCACCGTGCCGACGACGAATAAATTCGCGGGCATGGGCAGCCTCGGCTCGGTCCCCGGCGAAATTCGATAAAGGCCGTCGTCGTACCTTTCGAGGTTGGGCAAACAGGGCTGAAGGGTCTCCATACCCGATAAAAAGTCTGCAAAATATCGTTCGACGTGGGCCAAATTCATTTCGTCCAAAATGAGCAAATACGGTTTGTCCGGATCGTTCGCAGCCCTGAGCATGAATTCGAGCGCTTCGGGCACGTGCCAAGCGCGCGCGCCATCTCGCATGGGCTGCAACGCGTCTTCATATCCAAAGAGCGCCTCGGCTCCGGTCCAGTCTGGCCGAACCGGCGTCACACGCACGCGATCGATACCGAGCCAATCGCCAAAACGTAAGGCGAGCTGCGTTTTACCGGACCCCGACAAACCCGTCAGGATGAGAAAACGTTTCGTCGTCAAACTTGCAACGAATGCCTTGACATTTTCATCGTGATGTGTTCCGAGGACCAGATTTGCTTCTCGCAGGCCGGTCGCGAAATCGTCGCAGATCGCCTTGAGGTCTCGAAGGGGCGGTTCGTCGATGCTTGCTTCGACGATGCCTGATGGCTCGAGCCATTCGGTCGGGGGCGAACCATTTTCTACGGCAGCGCCATACACCGCTTCGAACAGAGGTTCGAAGAGACGAACCGCTTCGAGGAACATGGCGCTCACGTCGATCTTGTTGTTTTCCAGTTCGTCCTCGCCGATGAACATGGAGATGCTCGCGCGAGCGCCTGCGTCGGATGCGGCATAATCGAGCCATTGTGTCAAGGTGGAAAATTCTTGGCGCGGGTTCGGATTCATGCCGTGTTTTCGGAAAAACCAATACGGCTGCAAGGTTCGTTCGATGCGAGCGATCTGCTGGACGCGCAGGTTTGCCAGCGCCGACTGGACTGCTGTGAGTTTTGGTTCGGCCCCTGCGAGTTTGTCCGTGGGGGCCGCGAGCGATTTGCCCGCGCCGCGGTAGAAACAAATCTCGAACCCTTCGGGCATGATGACGACGGCGAGCTGCAATTGAAACGACTTGCTCGTCCGTTCGTCGCCCGGTTGTTTCGAATGAATCCCGGCCCAATATTTGCTGGTGGCGCGACTTCCTGGGTAGAGTGCCGAGACGAAGTCGGTCATTGTGAGTTTGCCGTGGTAGTCGTCTGCGGCGATGCGTGCGAGCGATTGTAGGCGCGTGCGTATGTCGCGCAGATAGGCTTGGCCTTCGGCGGGGATTCGGTCGAAGGCGATGCGGCTATTTTCGTAGCGGCGGAGGAAGTGGCAATCGTGTGCGGAGAAAGCGGGGAGGGAGGGCATGGGCGCGTTATGCCGTGACGCGGGCGTACTGAGCACGGCGCGCGCTATTCGAGGGGAAGTTTATCGTAGATGCTTGGGCTGCGTTCGTGCGGCGTTGCAACTCGTGAATCCAAGGGCTTGGCAATCCATTTTGGTGCGACGTCCGGCGTCGCAGACGACCAGCGAATCGCCTTCGCACGGGTGCTTCATCGT
Source organism: Polyangiaceae bacterium (assembly GCA_016715885.1). Taxonomy (NCBI): domain Bacteria; kingdom Pseudomonadati; phylum Myxococcota; order Polyangiales; family Polyangiaceae; species Polyangiaceae bacterium. The sequence continues at coordinate 1,038,744 of JADJXL010000028.1, read as the reverse complement.
AGTCATCGCATTCCCAGGCGAACCCGCATTATGGGTTTGGTCGCCCGGGATTCAGCATTTGAAGGTTTGCCAATGAAGTGCAATCGACGACGTGCCTCTCCGCCGCCGATGCATGCGCGCACGGTCGTTTCATTTTCGCACGCAATTCCGTATTGGTAAGAAAATTGGGCCAGATCGGCATCCCCGGTTTTGTGGTCGCACGCGGGTCCGGTCGCGCGGCAGTCGGGAAATGCGGGGTAGGCATCAACGGGACATTCCAACCCGTAGTCGCTACATCGGAGCTTTTGATAGTAGTAATACTCGGGTTCTTCTCCCTTAGAGAAATCAGCGCATCTGTAGGGGCGGCCGTCGAGGCAGCCAGGGGCGTTGTCGTCTGGTTCACAGGGGGTTCTGGGCGGACTGCACCAGTCTTGTTTGAAATCTGCGAAGCAATGAAGATCAAGGCCCTTGCAATTGATCCATGTGGTGATGTCGATACCCGTATCTACAGTAAAGTCTTTGCCTATGTAGTGATGGCTCAGTTGCAATAGATCGTCGGCACACTCCGGCTCGGTTGGCGGGAGCTTGACACCCACCGTTTGCGCGAGTCCCACACATTCGCGCACCGCTTCGCAACCATTCGATTTGGTTTTAAAACATTCAGTTCGTCGATACATTTCTGCATGGATCCAACGTCGTGGAAACTCATAATACATGGAGGAGATGGAATAATTGATCTCCGGTTCATTGAAGTGCAGGTTCAAGAAGCAACTATTGAGCATTATCGCGGCCTTGAGAACGCCTTCGGAGTCTTTTGGACCTGGCGGATCCGGAGGGCTGACCATGCTCACATCGGGCACATCGAGGGGAGGCGGAGGTGGTTGATCTGGCGGTGGGGGTTGCTCGGGCCCAGCGTACGGTGGCTCGCCCTTTTTACGGCCGTAGCAAAGCCAATCGGGCTCGAAAAAGGATTCCTTGTATTCGCGGTTATCGATGATTATCAACGGTCCCATATCTGGGCAAGGCTGCCAAGGAACAACCCGGACCCGGACAAACCCATTCCCAATGCATACACAACGACATCCACGCGAAAACGCGCGCAGCCTTCATGACATGACCTCTCTTGATTCAAATTCGCACGGGCGTCATTGGCGCAGGTCCCAAGGCTCGATGCAGCACCACGTAACGGCGTCCGTTTCATCAATCTCGACCGAGCCTACGGGAAAACCGCCCGTGGGCTCACAACTACCCGACTCATACTTTAAATTGACGATTTCTTTGCTCCCGACCGCTCTACCGGGCGGTAAAAGATCATCACAATCGGGAGCGTCAGAGCCAAGTGTTTCAGTTGTCAATAACTTGGTACAATTTTCGTCTTCATAAACATTGAATGTGCCATAACATGCCCCACCAGACGCCTTGCATCCGCATTCGGTACAAGAGCGATGATCGATGATGGCTTTGTGGGGATACACGACGTACTGGTTCGTGTATTTGCCTTTTTCCGGACACGCGTGCACGCCTTTGTGGGTGTGATGCACGCAGTAACGCCAATGGTCGTCGTCGGGAATGTCCGCCCAGCGCGATTCTGAACCTTCGCAACCGTCGGTACCGAAATACTGTGGACTGCAAGACAATGCCACTTTCTGCCATCTCGGTGCATCCGTAATGGCTTTTGGGACCGGAATGGTGACAGGTTTGCAGCCCTGCACCGGATCGGGCAGCGCCGAAACGTAAATGGACTGCGCGCACGGAATGCCACTGCCCGCGGGGCACTCGGCATTGGCGGGTATGGCGTGGTCATTCGTGCACGAACCATCCCAGTTCTCGGGCGGGTCAAACGGTGTCGTTGGGGCCTCCGGTATGCTGCACAAACCACTACGAACGTGAATCGAGGTTACCTGCGGTGAGCATGTGCCTTCAATGGGACCGCACGCGCATTTGGCGCACCCGTCGGATGGGGGCACATACAAGGCAAAATAGCCTTGGCCGCCAGGTGCGCCGATGTATGTTGGGCAATCCGTCGGCCCAATGTCCTGGACATTGGGTCCGATCCATACCGGTTGCGGATCTGCAAAATAATCTGGCGCATTGGGAATGCAGGTTCCGCGAGCGGACTGCCCGTCGGTTGCCGCATCGAACGCCGCGTCCTCAGACGCGCCTGCATCCTCATCCTCAGATGCATCCGTATCCGTGCCGGCGTCAGGTGGCAGCGTTGGCAGCAGCATGGCGGCGCACTCTTCATGTTGATACAGCTCGTCGTTCGGATCCTCGCACTTCCTGCGGAAGTTCATACACGCATCGTCGTGGAGTAACGGGCGATCTGGATCTTTGCATGAGTCGCGAATGTCGCGGCATTGCCAAGCGCTGAATGCTTTCGCGCTGGGGACGTCGCAAGGGACCTCTCCGTCGCAAGCGTTGGCGATGAGCCCGCCGACAACCACTGCAACTGCCAAGATGAACTGGCGCAGGTTCATGGTCAAACCCTACAGGACAAACCGCGGGTCTGTCTAGAAAAATTTCAATCCATCGATTCCGACGGTTGGAAGGACAACCATCCCCTCCCAAACCATGCGGTTCCTGTGGTAAAAACGAGGCCAATCATGCTGTATCGCCAAGTCGCCGAAGAGTCGCACGTGAAAGCGTTCGTTCCAGTGAAACTCGTATCCCGCACGCACGCCGAACCCAAATCGCACCCAGGGCGAGTTTAGCGAATGAGAGAGACCACCATCACCCTGCACGAGCAAACAGCCAAACCAATGCTCGCGAACGCGCCCGCACGGCGCAAAGATCACCGCCCACGTCGATGCGCTGCCGAACGCATATTCGCCACTTCCAAGCGTCACCGCAAACCGCAAATCCCCGCCGATTTCCCACCACGATCGCGATCGCCACGCCGCGTGTCCATGCAGCCCAAGTGCCACACCGGGCGTCGCGCCAAACACCGTCGACACGCCACCTCCGAGGACAAACCTTCCCGAACTGCTTGATTTCAAGGGGTTTGTCGCTGGTTTGGCAACGTATAACGTCTTCGTGGGCTTGTCCTTCTTCTGCTCGACCACGACTGGCTTGGATGTCTTCGGACGCATGACGAGTCTGACTTTTTCGTGACCACCCGCCTCTGCATCGAAGTCGTGCGTGGCGTCGTCGAATCCTTCGAGCGTCGCGCGCATCGAGTGCTTGCCAGGATTGACGAACACCCAAAAATTCGCCTGCTCGTCACCAACGTCAGTTCCATCGAGGTCGACACGAGCACCCGTGCGACTCACCTCGACATCGACCCGACAAACCTTCAACAGCGCCTTGTGGTACGTCTCGAAGAACTGCGCGTGCTCGTCCGCGGACAAACCCTTCGCGGGACGCGTGATCGCCTTCAGCAAGTGGAACGCTGCGACGTCGTAATTGCCGTGCTCGAAGAGAATCAGCCCAGCGTATCCAGCGACGATCGGATCGTCGCGCAACGCCTGCGCCTTCGTGTACGCCGCGAGCGCTTCGTTCGAACGGCCCGCAGCTCGAGCCGCATCACCCTGCTTCTTGTGCGTGTCGAAATCGTCAGCAGGTCGTGCCGCCGATGCGGGGGATGAAGACGAGGGTGGGGGGGTTGCACCGGCCAAACCAGGTATGGCGAGCAGCACCACACATAGGATGGCCCAAGGATACGTCGTCAAACGCACTTGCTCCGGGACGAACGGTCGATGACAATGGGCACGTACCGTCGTTTACCAGACCAATTTTGCGATGTCGAGCTTCCTGGCCCGTGCGATCAGTTCTCGACGAGCGGTCTTACTTTGAGCATGATTTTCCGAACGCATTCGGGCTGACGGCGCATCATTTCGACGATGTGCCCGATATCATCGTTTTCGGTGTCGTGATTGAGCAAATCCAGCGGCGCGACGTCCAGCGCCTTCGCAATGGCGCGGAGCGTTCGAGTATTCGCAGCCAATTGCCCGAGCTCGATGGACATCACGTGAAATGGGTGTACACCGGCGATTTTTCCGAAATCGCGAAGCGATAGCCCCCGTTCCTTGCGCAATTTGCGGATTCTCTTGCCCACCCGAACGACCAGCGAATCCTCTGCATATTGTTGGCGCAACATACTCCTCCTCCCGAACCGCGGATACACCGCTCCTCATTGCGACCGACGTCGCAGGTTGTTACTGAATACAAATCCAGTGCGATATCGTCACCGCGATGCGATGACGCCAGCGCACGCTACTTGGTAATTGGAGCGACGCCAGGTGTCTCCGATCCCCGCATTCGATTCACGATGGCGGGATCCAAAACCTCTTTCGATTTCGGCGCTGCATTCGATTTCGGTGCCGCCTTGTGATCGGCTCTCGACAGTGGCTTACTGACGGTCGTTGCACCGGCCGGCTCGACTCTGCTACCTGCTTGCAAATCCTTCTTGGAAGATGCGGCAGGCGGCAAAGATTTGCCTGCGTCAAGCGGCGCCCGCTCGAGCTCCGGCAACTTCACGGAAGATAGCCGCTTCGCCTCGGGTACGGATGATGTAATCGGCTCGGATGAAATGGGGGCGAATACCAATGCACCCATGAGCGCCACCGTGGGAATGCTGGGCCGCGACACGGGTCGAAACTTCAATATCGTCGATAGCTGTGGCGTCATGCCCAGCGTTTCGAATACGGCGCCGAAAATCGCCTTATCGAATGGATCGAAACCGAGACCGCATAACAAGAGCGCCTCACGCGACCCCACAGACTTGCGCCCACCCACGAGACGCCCGACCGCCCCACGCAGCCGCTTGTTCGCCACGAACACCCGCCGCTCGATGGTGTCCTCTTTCTCATTGAGCGCCTTGGCAATCTCGAGGTTCGTCCGCCCCTCGATCTCGTGCGCGTAAATCAATGCTTGCGCAGGTTCGTCCAGTTTCTCGATGGCCAAAAGCACGAGCACTCGCGCCTCGACCCACGCCGCCTCATCCCGCGGATCCGGCGCCTCGACACTCTCGATACTCAAATACCGCTCGGCATCCCGCTGCGCCTGCCGACGCGCTCGAAGCGCAACGTTGGACACGATACGAATCAACGCCTGACGCGGCCCATCCGCGTCCGTCAAGATTTTGTGGCGCGATTCACATATCTGGAGAAGCGCTTCCTGCACCGCGTCCGCAATGTCCGCTCGCCGCACGCCGCACCGCCGCAGCCACTTCGGCAGCACCTCGGCAAACTTCGCGAGGAATGCGTCATTCGAGCAAATTTGCTCGGCAGACCACTCGTCACGGTTTCGAGCGTTCAATCGACCCACACTCGGAAGGGCAAAACCCCCCCTCCCATCCCGATCCAAAAATGCACGAACAGCAAAATTTGTGGGTATATGTAATGAAACAGCATACACCAACGACGCAATGGTATTTTGCGTCACCAATACGGTTCGTTGGGATGGATGGCGAAACAGGTGACACTCGATAGCCAACGACAAACGCTCGTCGGGCAAACCGACAATCCATCAAAGGTTTTTCCCATCCCCGAGCATCGACCGAAATGCGTAATGGATGACGCACCCGATCCCCCCAGAGCGCGGGCAAACGCCTCGAACGGACCTTTGGCGCGACGCACCCAAGCGAAGGCCGACGTCGGGACCAACCCAGAGTCGCCAGGACAGACGTTCGCAATCCGAACGGCCCATGATTTTTGTCTACCGAGGCAATTTTGTTTGTCTTTCCCCATCGTCCCGTGTTATTGACCCAGCATGCCCAGGCGAACTGAACCCGAACCCTTTGCATCCAAAGTTGGCGCTCGCATCCGCGAACTGCGCCTCGAACGCAACATGTCCCTGGCCGAGCTTGCTGACATCAGCGGGCTTTCTAAGGGCCATCTCTCCAGCGTCGAACACGGCCTTGCCGCCATTACGATCCAAACCATCGATCGTCTTGCCAAAGGTCTCGAACTGTCGGCGCTCTACGTCCTCACCTTCGCGGCCGACGACGAACGCGCCCAGGTCGCGGAGCTCGTCCGCAAATTGCCCGCCTCGGATGTCAAGAAATTGCGTCGCGAGCTCGCCAAGTCAGTGCAGGCCGCTGCGAAGTCGCAACCCGCACGCGCTCGCTGACCGATACTCCGCTACAAACCCGCCCCGGCCAAACTTCCTTCCATCATCCTGCAACGCGTCATTTTTTCGCTTCGCCAGCACAATTGGCGATGACGATCCCCGCAGCGTACGCCTCCGCTCGATGCGCCGGACTCGTCGGATGCGCAAAAACGAAAACACTCCCAGTCCACGCGAAATGGTTACGTGACAAATCTGCCGCGCGGTCGATTTCGCGAGGGTCGATGTCCCCACCCACCGGTCGTTTGTCCCACCCAATTCTTTGAAGCCGGCCATTTTCCATGATCGGCTCGATGACGCTCGTGAACGATTCACGAATTTGCTGGCTATCTGAATCTCCGAGCACCCGCATCTCGAGTTTTTCGATGATTGCATATTGCGCCAAATCGCCCGCTCGACGCACCACTTCGATACGGCCATTGGGGCCCCAATGACCATAGAGTCGCACATGGGCGCTCGGTTTCGGCGAAGGATTGGCGGAAGGCTTCAACCCCGGCTTCGGTGCAGGATTGGACGCTGCCCCAGCAAACTTTCCTTGGATGTCCTGCACACCGCGTTCGTCCAGAAGCTGCAACGAAAGGTCGTTGTCAACGAGCAAAATCGCCGGCGGACCGAATCCGCGTACGGGGATCACGTGCGCCGCGCGAGGCAAGTCGATCCGATGCGTATCGAGCCGCCCATCGCCTCGTTTTCGAACCCAAACGACATCGTTTTTCGTGATCAGCCCAATCGCATGACCATCACCGGCAATGATCGTTTCGATGTCGACGAGGCCCGTATGAAACGGCCGCCCAGCCGTTGCGTGCCCACCGTCCAAGTCGGTGAATTGCACGAAAAACTCGTGCCCCGGGGGCTTGCACGTCGGTGCTGGCGCGTTGGCAGGTTGTGATTCAGCCGGTTTGGCGGCGCCGGGTTTTACGTCGCCAGGTTTTACCTCACCCGGCTTCGCATCCGCAGGCTTTGAATCAGCCGGTTTGGTATCGCCGGGTTTTACATTACCAGGTTTGGCGCCCGCGGGTTTTGGATCACCCGGTTTTACGCTACCAGGTTTGGCGTCGGCAGGTTTCGTTTCGGTGGGTTTGGCGTCGGTAGGTTTCGTTTCGCCGGGTTTTTCTTCCTCGCAGGGCCCTGTTTCCATTTCGACACGTTTGGCAATGACGGCGAATCCCCGCCCAATGGCCGCAACGGCCACGGGAACGGCACCTTTGGGAAATGAAATGGGCACAGCAGAACCATCGGGCGCACCGGCGGATGTAAGTGGTTTTACCCGCATTCCTTGGGGACTCGTCCACGCAACGAGACCACCTCGTTGGCCAAACCCAACGGCAACACCACCATCCTTCGCAAGCGCCCCAACCTGCGCATCCTGCAATGAACAACGAGCCGCTCCAGCGCTGGCCATTGTCGCATCCGCCGCGGACATATGCGCCTCGACGGCCGGTGGCGAAACTTTGGGGTCGACGTTTTTCACCGGCGCCGGCCCCGAGCAAGCCACGACCAACGAGGGAAAAGTAGCGATGGCAGCGAGCAATTTGGGGGTTTTCATAGGCGCCGATGAAGTCGCGAAAAAGGCCGGGAAACAGTTGCACAGTGGCACGCGACGAACGGCAAAGCAAGCTTCTCGGGTGCCGTGCATACCATTGTAAACCTGCAGGATGTACGGAAGCAGCCGCCCGCATGCGTGCAGGCGCGAGACGGCTCGATCTGCGATTGCAGGATTATTCTTCGGCGCTCGGAGCCGGCAGAGGCTCTTCGTCAGGCGGCGGAGCGGGCAGGAATCGGGCAAACTGGTTCGAAAGGTCGTCGAACAACGAGTATGCGACCGGCGTTGCCAAGAGCGTGAGCAATAGCGCGAGCGATTGCCCGCCAATGATGACGAACCCCGTCGCTCGGTTCGTCCCGGAACCGGCGCCGCTCGAAAGAACCAGCGGAATCATGCCCGCCACGAATGCTGCCGTCGTCATCAGGATGGGACGCAACCGATCCTTGTTCGCAAGCAGAATGGCATCGAGGCGTGCCATGCCTTTTTCCCGCAGCTTCAACGTGTGGTCGATTTGCAAAATCGAGTTTTTCTTGACGACGCCGAAGAGCACCAAAATGCCAAGCATCGAAAAGATGTTGAGCGACTGACGGAAGATGATGACGCTGATGATCGCGAACGGGATCGTCAGCGGCAAGCTCAAGAGGATCGTGATCGGGTGCAGCCACGACTCGAACTGTGCGGCGAGCACCAAGTACATGAAGATGAACGAAAGCAAGAACGCGAGGCCGAAGTTCTTCGCTGCGCGACCGAGCTCGCGCGACCGCCCCGTTGCTCCCGCCGAGTACTCGGGGTCCATGTTGAGCTCTTTCGTCGCCGCATCGAGCGCCGCGACGATGGCCCGCTCCGAGTAGCCCTTCTGCAGGTTGCACATGACCATGACCTGCTTCTGGCGGTTGTAACGATCGATCTTCGCCGGGCCGTACCCTTCGGAAAACGACACGACGTTCTCGAGTGTCACCGGTCCGAGTTTCTGCGAAGGCACCGTGAGCCGCTCGAGACCTTTTACATCCGAACGATATGACGGGATCGCGCGAACGTGCACTTCGTACTGTTCGCCCTTCTCGTTGTAGGTCGTCACTTCGTAACCACCGACGAGCAAGCGCAGCGAGCCTGCGATGTCAGCGACGTTGACGCCAAGGTCCGCGGCCTTCTTGCGATCGATGTGAGCTCGAAGCTCCGGCTTGCCCAAGATGAGTGACGTGTCCGCATCGACGACGCCGGGCATCGCCTTGAGCTTGGCGAGCAGCGCATCGGCGTACGACGAGAGCTTCGCCATGTCGGGGCCGGTGATTTGATACATGATCGGGAAGTTCGGGCCGCCTCCGGAGAACGCGTTCACGGGGCCGACGGACATTCGATAGTCCTTGCCGTACTTCGGCAGAAGCTCGGCACGCGCCTTGTCGATGATCTCTGTTTGGGAAAGCGATCGCTCGCTTGGCGGGACGAGCTTTACGTACACGCCTGCGAGGTTCGGCGTCTTTTGCGGATCGTCACCGATGGTCGTGACGGCGTACGCAACGCCCGGCATCTGCTCGATTTCTGCCGCCATGCGCGTCACGAGCAGGCGTGTTTCATCGAGGCTCGTGCCTTCGGGCGCGCGCACGCTCGCTTGCAATTGCGATTCGTCCTCTTCGGGGAGGAAGTTTGCGTTTGCGCGACTCGCAAGCACCGGGATCGACACGAGCGCAAGGACGCACGACAAGACGATCACCCAGCGGTGTCCCATCGACCAACGAAGAACGTTCACGTACGTACGTTCGAGCGCGCTGTACCCGCGTTCGAACACCGCGAACACGCCCTTGGATTCACCGTGACCATGCGCCGACGTCGCGTGCTGACCAGGCGGATCTTCCACGCGATACGGCGAGCCCGGCGGGGCATGTTTTTTCACCACATCGCGCAGCCAACGCGAGCACATCATCGGCGTGAGCGTGAAGCTCACGAGCAGCGACACCATGATCGAGAACGACATCGTGAGACCGAACGACCCCATGAAGCGTCCAACGATGCCGCCCATGAAACCTACGGGGAGAAAAACTGCGACGAGTGAAAGCGTCGTCGCGAGCACGGCAAGACCGATTTCCTTCGTACCGTTCACGGCAGCCTTCATGGGCTTTTCGCCGTGTTCCTCCATGCGCTTGTAGATGATCTCGAGCACGACGATCGCGTCGTCGATGACGATGCCGACGGCGAGCGTGAGTGCGAGCAGTGTGATCGCGTTGAGCGTGAATCCGGCAGCTCGCATGATACCGAACGTGCTGATGATGCTCGTCGGAATGGCGACTGCTGCGATGAGCGTGCTGCGGAAGTTGCCGAGGAACACGAGCACGATGAGCGCGGCGCATACGGCACCGAGCGCGAGGTGTTCTTTGACTGCGCCGACCGCGTTCTCGATGAACTCCGACTGATCACGCGCAACGTCGAGCGTGTAACCTTTGGGCAAACGTGCCGTTGCTTCCTTCAAACGATCCTTGATCAGATGCACCACTTCGATGGTGTTGGTGCCGCTCTGCTTGCGGATGTTGAGCACGACGGTGGAGCGTTGTCCTTTGAAGCCGGCGCTTTCCGGTTCCGCCATGCCATCTTCGACCGTCGCCACATCGGCAACACGCACGGCGTAGCCGTCTCGGTTCGCGATGACGATCGCGCCGAGCTGCTCGACGGACTCGACGCGTCCGCGCGTGCGCAGCGTGAGTTGTCGTGGACCTTGCTCGACGCGGCCGCTCGGAAGCTCGATGTTCTGCGTCTTCAGTGCTCGCTCGAGCTCGGGCGCAGAAATCCCGTACTTCTGGAGTTTGTCCGGGTTGACCATGACGTTGATCTGTCGTGGTCGCCCGCCGATGATGAGCACTTGGCCGACGCCGTTGAGCGATTCGATTTGACGTCGAAGGACTTTGTCCGCGAGCTCGGTGACTTCACGGACGTTGTCGGGGCCCGATAGCGCAAGCGTGAGGATCGGCGTTGCGTCGGGATCCATCTTCGTGATCACCGGCGGCTGCACACCGGGCGGCAGATCCGCGAGAACTGCGCTGACTTTGTCACGCACCTCTTGAGCGGCGACTTCGACGTCCTTTTCCAGGACAAACGTCACGAGCACTTGGCTCACGCCTTCGGCGGATATGCTTCGCAGTTCGTCGAGGCCGCTGATCGTGTTGACGGCTGCTTCGATCTTGTCCGAGATCTCGCTCTCGACTTCATCCGGCGCCGAACCTGGGAGCACGGTGATGACCGACACGACGGGGAAGTCGACTTTGGGAAAACGATCGACACCGAGCTGCGCGTAGGCGAAGACGCCGATGACGCTGAGGATGAGGATGATCACCGTCGCGAAGACGGGACGCTTGACGCTGATTGCAGCAAGCCATTGCATCTTCGCACCTACTTTCTTTCCGCTGCTTGGCCTGCGGCAAGGACGATGTCGGCGCCGTCCGAGAGTTGATCGATGTTGTCGATCGCGACTTCGTCGGTGGGCTCTAGGTTGCCGTGAACTTCGACGAGGCCGTCGATCTCGCGACCGAGCGTGACGATGCGTTCGATCACGCGATTGCCGACGCGCACGAACACGCGCGACGCACTGCCCGAGCTTCCGATGGCCGCGCGAGGAACGAACAAGGCTTTGCTCGCGGTTTCACCGAGCTCGATGTACGCACGCGCGAAGAATCCGGGTTTCAACACGCCGTCGGTGTTGGGCACTTCGGCTTCGATCGGGAGCGCTCGAGATTGAGCTTTGACGCTTGCGCCGATGCGTTTGACGACGCCTTTGAAGACGCGCCCGGGATACGCGGCGACGGTCAGGCTGACTTCCTTGCCGACGGAGACTTTGGCTGCGTCGGTTTCGGGAATGTCGATGCGGAGACGCAAAACATCGTCGCGCACGACGACGGCGACGACCTTTCCCATCTGCGCGAACTCGCCCACGGAGATGCGGCGTTCGGACACCGCACCATCGAACGGCGCGCGAATCGACGTGTCAGAGACGGACTTGCGCGCGAGGTTGGCTTGGGACTGGGCAGCGGCGAGGCCTGCGTAGGCTTGCATCGCGCCGTTGTAAGCGGCGTCGTATTGCGCGCGAGCTTGCTCGGCACGTGTGCGAGCTTGATCGTAGGCGGCTTGAGCGACCGCGCCGCTTTCGAAGAGGCCCTTGGTGCGAGCTGCTTCGTCGACGGCGAGATCCATGCCTTCTTTTGCGGCGCGGACTTCGGCCACTTTGTCGGGGTCGAACTTTTCGCCGCGTTTGATGCCCAGTTTTGCAAGAGCTTGCGTTGCAGAGGCGTCGGCAGCTTGGGCGCGCAAAGCAGGATCGCGGCTGTCGAGCTGCACGAGGACGTCGCCTTTTTTCACGCGTACGCCGACGTCGATCGCGACCTTCGTGCAAATGCCGCCGGTCGCTGCGGCCACTTCGCTCGATTCGTCGGCTGCGAGCGACCCACTCACCTCGAGCGTGGGTGCGAGCATTTTTTCTTCGACTTTGGCAAAGCGCACCGTCGGCGCCGTTCGAGTGGCTGTTTGCACGGCAGCGTTCGACTTGTCGCCCGTGTTTTTCTTGCCACACCCGGCAGCCGATATCATGAGCACCGCTGCGGTCATCAGCATGACCCGTGCACGAACCTTCATCGTCGTGAGCTCCTGGGGCGGATAGAACGCCCGAATCGCTCCACGCTGGTCCGCCTTTCCACGTTTCGCAAGCCTTGGCGCTACATTCTTGCAGCAATCTGCGCCCGGAATCTCCGTCGTGAAACAGATTGCGAAAAATTTGCTGTAGCAACACCCATCGCTTGACGGTCGCTTCGGCTTTGGTCTAAGCTGACCGGTCAGTCAAGAATCTGCACGGGGCGACCAGCTTTCATTGGGGAATGCAACGGGAAAGTGCTGGTCGGGGCGAGGATCTTTCGGTCGATGGTTCCGATAGATTGTTGACCAAGGGGTCAGCCCCATGGGCGACAGGGTCATCGCAAAACAGTATGCGAGGCATCCTTTCAACTCCTCATAATCATTATCGACGTCTCTGCGCCTTTACCTCTTTGCATTGATCTTCGGATCGTTATGGGGGCAGCCCTTACGAGCCATCGGTGTCATTCGTGCTCGAGCTGCATTCGTGCTCGTTTCTCGTTGACCAGATGACATTGGCGAAGCTACGCTGAACCGTCGGCATTGCCGTCGCTTTTGCTTGGAGGTTTCGCATGAAGAATTCGCTTGTTTCGCTGCGGCTTGGGGCATGTCTTGGCGCGCTGGCGCTCGGTTTCGGAATGCTTGCGGGGTGCGGCTCGCATTCCAATTCAGGTACGCCGTCGGGCGAAGGAGGCTCGGCTGGGAGCGTTGGCGAGGGTGGAGAGGGCGGTACGGGTGAAGCTGGCGCTGGTGGTGGCGGCGCTGCACCGGCCACATGCACGCCGTCCGTCGAAATCGCCTCGGACAGCCGATCGTTCATCGTCACGGATCCCGAGGTGCTCGCAAAGTTCAACCTCGAACGAGTGCTTCAGCAATTGATCGACGAAGCAGGCGGGCCGCTGGGCTTCACGCCGCTCGAGCTTTTGCAGCGCCTGTTCGATACGGAAAACACGGCGGCAGGCGGGGCATTTGCCGATGTGGCCCATTGCGACGCGTTCAGCTTTGCCTTCATGAACGAGGCTCCCACGCATTGCCCGCGGGCAGAAGGGGCGCTCGCGACCGATCCCAATCTGCTCACCGACGGGGACCCCAATTCATTCGTTCCCGTAGCGATCGTCAATCGTTTTGACCTCACACGAATCTCCGGCGTTGCATGCGGCGAATATCGCATTGTTTACGCAAAGTCGTCTGGAAAAACCAATCCCGACGACCGCGTATTCATCATCATCGAAGCATCGCTGGCGAATCCATTGATGCCCGACGTCATGGGGTGCGCGCCCGTCGCCAACATGTGGGCGAGTTTGGAAAAGGAGACGGATATCGAAATCGTCGCAAGCAAACTCGAAAACTTCTTCTTCACGGGTTTGCCCGGATTCAAGCCAGTCGTTCATCCCGACAATTGCGGCGACCAGAGCCCCGAGGACGATGGGTCGTACGGCGGGTCGAAGGGGCAAGTGCGCGTGGGGCACAAGATGCAAGTGCCGTGGGAATGGCGTGAATTTCTTTTGAAGCGTCAGCCGGCAGGACAAGCGCCACTTTCATTCGTACCCGTAACCGTGAAAAACAATCCGCTCCCCGAACGTTTCGACGTCGAAGCAACGCCAGGCGAAGAATGGTTCCGTCAAGAATTCATGATGACGAGCACCCAGCCCCTTGCTTCGTCCGACATTCACGGGATTCGTATGCAGTCGCCTGGAAAGTCGAATATGGGGCAAAGCGCATTCGAGGGGGCGGCGGCTTCCGATTACGCTTCCCGAGGCTCCAAACAACCTGGCAATGATTTTGCAAGTCAGCTCGATGATCATTTGACGTCGTTGAACCTCGGCACGTCATGCCCGCCCGACGATCCGCTCACGGGCAAAAACATCTTGCAGCGCGCTTCGGTGCAAACATGCGCCGGATGTCATGCGCCGCAAAAGTTCCTCGATGCGGGCAATGGTATCGGTTGCGGTTTGACCTGGCCCGATAGCTTGGGCGAAGTTCACATCGACGAAAGCGGCAAATTGTCCCCAGCGCTCACGGATGTCTTTTTGCCTCGTCGCGCCGCCGTCTTGTCCACGTTCGTCGGCGGATGCAGCATCGATGCCATCAATGCCATGCTCATGCCGGCCGATCCTGGCGACATGGTAATCCCGAAGTGATCAAGGCCTGATGCAACGTCGCGCAGCCTTTCACACTTCGTCTCCCGTCAATTCCTGATACAGTTGAGCGCCCGCGCCCATGGCACCCGCGACGCTGGGCATGCCTGCCGTTGCATTCACGATCCACAAATTATCGAGCGACGTGCGATACGGTTTTCGGTCGAGCGAAATGTTTTTCGGGACGAGCGCTGCGCCGTATGAATTGCCCCCGGGGGCTCGACAAAAGCGTTCGTTCGTCGCCGGCGTGCCCACGACCTGAAGCGCGATGTGCTTACGAAGTCCTGGGATGTAATGCGATTCGAGTATGTCGAAAATGGTATCACGAACGCGTTTTTTCTCGCGATTGTAAGCTCGCCGGTCACGCGCGCGCAGCGCAGCGAAATGAGCATGATCGCAAACCGTGGCCACTTCGAGTATTTGGTGTTCCGGTGGACAAATCCCGGGGGCATCCGAATGAAGCGTCGGCGTAGACATGAAGAGCCACGGGTTCTTCAGGTCATTTTTCAGGATTTGATTATCGTACTGCCGTTCGAGGTTTTCGTCCGGGTAATGCCATACATTGTACGAGCCAAACCCGTGATCGCGCAGATCGATTCCGCGAAGACCGAGGTAAATGGTGAACGTAGCGGCCGAATATTCGTAATGAAATCGCTTGTCGTCTCGAGGGCTGAAGTTGTGCCATCCGGCAAGCGATGCCGTACGATGCGGGTCGACGTTCGAGATGTATCGTTCAGCAGTGAACTTTTTGCCGCACCGGGTGCTCACGCCGGTGACCCGACCGCTTTCGACGTGAATGCGATCGATTTCGTGTTCGAGCAAGAGTGCGCAACCGGGCTGCTTGCGAAGCGAATCCGCCAGCGTATCCACGAAATGGAAAAAATGGTTTCGAGGATAATAGGCCCCACGGTCGTAACCGTGGACCAGGGCGACGTGCAAAAGGAACGAAACGTCGCGCGGGGGCAAGAGGTAGTCGCCACTTTGGCCGCCGAGAATGGCCCGAAGCCTAGGTGGCGCGCCAATGGCGTCGTAGACTTCACCGAGCGTCGATTGGGCGTACCGGATCAAGTAGCGAAAACGATAGGCCGAGCGGAGCGCCGTCCATGCGGAGACGTGTTTGGGCAATTCGCTCGTGCGGTCCAGTTCTTCCGCAACACCCGAGACGATTTCGAAATATCGCAGAATGGGCTCGCGCCATTCGGGGAATTTGTGCAGAAGTCGCTCGCGGAACTTGGACAAACCATTCGGAATGCGAAACCGATCGCCACCGACGACGATATGGTCGAACCCCTCGGGATCGAGCCGCACGAAGGGAATGGCTTCGGCAATGCCCAGTTTGGCGAGCACTCGACCGATGGTTTCACCCTCGCCACATGCGAAGATGTAATGGACTTGAGCGCAAAATCGGAAATCACGCATCCGGAACGTATGCGCGTAACCACCAGGGACATCGTGCGCTTCGATGACGAGCACTCGGCGGCCTGCTTTTGCGAGCAGCGAAGCGACGGACAAACCCGCCATGCCCGCACCGATGATCAGATAGTCGAATTCATTCATTGGGCGCGTCGCTGGCTCACTGCGTTGCCTTGCCAAACCCCTTCAAGAAGTCGTCGACGACTTTCTGGAATCCCGAAATGCCCGCGCCGGCCACGCATCCCATGGCTTCACCGCACGTTTTCGCGCCGTCGACGCAAGCGATCCCCTTGTCGACGGGCGCATCCCCGGCTACTTTCCGCCACTGCTCGACTTGGTCCGTGCACTGATCGAGCTGCGCTTTCGTCCCATCCTTGCCGCCGCACAGTTCGCCAATGCGCACGCATGCTGCGCGATTGGGGTTGCGCATGTACGCGAACGCAAAGACGCCGGCGCCGATGATGGCCAAGAGCACGATGATGGGGATGGCTTTTTTCATGTCTGTTCTCCGCAGAGCTTCCGTGTTTTATCACTCGTCACGACAGTTGCCACGCAGGAAGCGCTTCGCGTACGAAATTCAAAGACGTCGTCTCTGACGTCGTGTAGTGAATAGTACAAAACACGCGAAGAACCATCCGCCGCTTGGGGGTTTGCTGTCCATTGCCAACGAGCCAGCGTGAACAATGTAGAGCATTCCGCGGCGCGCTTGTGGTAATCTCCGCTCGGTCGTCATGCCTTTTCGTTCTTCGCGCAAACAACAAGTCGTCGAAAAGCCTGAAACTGGGGCCGTGGCCGAGATGGTTCGGCAGTTTGCCGATCCGTACGCGTTCGTCCGAGAGCTCGTCCAAAACAGCATCGATGCCGGCGCAACGACGCTTTCAGTGCGCGTCGAACGAGCGGGCGGAATCGCCACGACGGCACTTCACGACGACGGGGCGGGGATGGATCGCGCCACGATCGATGGTCCATTGCTTACGCTTTTCAATTCCTCCAAAGAAGGGGACTCGGCCAAGATTGGCAAGTACGGCGTAGGGTTCGTGAGCGTTTTTGCAATTGACCCCGAAATCGTCGAAGTGGATACGTGGCGCGACGGTGAAAGGCATCGCATTCGTCTGTATCGCGATCACCGCTATGAAATCGAAAAGCTCGCGACGCATCCCGAGAGTGGCACCGTCGTCACGCTGCATCAATCGATGGATGCTGAAAAGTTCGACGAGCACCGTCGCCGATTGGAAACGGCGTTATCGCGCTGGTGTAGGTTTGCCGCGGTACCCATCGAATTCATTACCGTGGATCACGATCGAAACGATGCCGTTGCGAAGCGCCGCATCGATGTTCCGCTATCGGTTCCTTCGTCGCTCTACGTCGAGGCGCATCGTGACAAGGAACGATTCGTCGTCGCGCCATCTGCGGGCACGGAACACTTTTTGACGGCGGGCGCCGCTTCGGATGATCCCGCGGCGGGAAAGGCGACGTTTGCGGGGTTTTACAATCGAGGTTTGACGCTATTCGAAACGGACGAACCATTGCATCCCTCGTTGGCCCACGTACGCTTGCGTGTGGACAGTCCACACTTGAAACACACCTTGAGTCGCGACAATGTCCTTCGTGATCGAGCGTTCGATCGTATCGTATCTCAGGCGCGCGACCTCGTGGCGAAGTCATTGAAGCGCGAGCTGAAATCGCGTCTCGTGCGAGCTGCGCAGGGGCTCGCGAAATCGAAACCGCCCTACGACGAAGAGCTACTCGCATCTTATGCCGCGTTCGTCCAAGCCGCGCTGACGGCTCCGGTCGACTTGCCGCTCAACGAAGTGATGTTTCCCCTTGCAGCGCCGTGGAAGGACCATTCCGTCATTTCCCTGAAACAGATCATGTCGCAAAAAGAGATGTACGTGGTGTCCGAGCCCGATGAATTGTCACGCGCGCTGGCAAAAGTTGGTCACCCCGTCGTTTTGGCGCCGAACGCGATACTTCTATCTCTTCTCGCAATGCGGATTCCGTTGCCTGGTCCCCTTTCTCCAGACAAACATTTCGTGATCGTGCACGAACTGCCCGAACACAAAATGAGCAAAACGGACAAGGCGCTGTGTCTGGCGCTGGAAAACAATTTTTTCAATCTCGGGCTTCAAGTTTCTTCGGTAGGCATCGCAAGTTCGGTCGAAGTCGACGAAGCACCGTGCGTTTTCATTCAGAATCCAGTGAGGAAGGTTGCCGAGGGCGTATGGCTGAGTCCGAAACCGTTCGCCGAATATGGCTGGACGGGAGCGCGTCCCAATCACACCGGGAAGATCTTGCTCATTGCGACACATGAAGGCGTCAAGCTTGCGCGGGAACATGCGGCCGAGAACACTTTCATAGCCGCGCATATTCTCACTCGATTGTTGTTCTCGTCGCGTGACGATTCGGATGGATCCTATTCCGATGCGCTTCTCGCGCACGCGGCCGTGGAGCTCGTATGACCATGCAATCCAATGATGGAAGGCAAATCGTTGCGCGCGGCCGCATTCGGGTGGATGCTCGCCGGGCGCTGGCCAAGCTTCGCGAGCATTTGCTCGTCGATTTGCACCTTTATGCAACTGAAATCACGCGCGCTGCGGTTGCCTCGAAGGCCACGTTTTTCGATGTCGAATACGACGCCGACGACATCGTATTCACATTCGATGGTCACTCGGTCATTCCCAATGATCTCCCGCGGCTGCTCGATCATGTTCTCGGTGATGGGCACTCGACCGATCGCCCGCTTCGAGGATTGGCTCTCGGGGTAAACGCCGCATTGGGGCTAGGACCGGCATATGTCGATATATACGTACGAACGCCCGAGCAGAATCGCGCATCGAAGGTGAGGTTCGTGCCGTCGGTGCTCGATTCGGAAGGCGGCGAGTTGCCCGAGATTGAAATGGTCGAGGCGCCGAAAGGAATGCCGGAACGGGGGACGCGTGTGCATCTTCGGCGGCGGCTGAGCATGAATGTGCTCAAACGCGCTGCGACGCGCGAAGTTCCGCGCGAAATCGTATTGCTCGGCGAGGCATTACACGCTATTCCCCTGAAGGTCACCTCGCGAGGCGCTGCGCTGCCCCTTGCCCCGCGGCATTCCGTGCTGCTTCGCGTGCCATTCAAAGAACGCGATATTCGCCGTGGAACGTTGGAAATCATCGATACAGCAGTAGGCCCACAAATCGAATACTTCGAGCTCGGGGTGCTGCTCTTGCGAAAGCCGTTTGTCACGGAACCGATTTTGCCCTCCACTGCGCACGCGCAGGTCGAATCGCCCATTCGCGTGATGATCGATGCCGACGAATTGCCGACGAATGCATCGCGATCGGCATTGCGAGAAGATTCGCAACTGACGAATCGAGCCGAGCAAGGTGCTCGGGACGCGCTGGTTTTGGCGCTACGATCGCTCGTGTCGCTCGTGACCGGTAAAGGCAAACCATTGCCCGGCGTTGAAATCGTGAATCGCGATCCGAAAAAGCTCGAAGAGGCGCTTGGAGCCATCGTGTGTATCGTTGCCGGGGCTCTCGAGCGGAGCGCGGATCTGTCCGAGCAAGCTCGCGCGCTCCTGGACTTGCCGCTTTTGCAGAATGCCGTCGGGCTGCCGATGTCGCCCAGGAGGCTATTGCAGCGTATCAAGGGCGAGGTATTCGTTTACAATGGCAAAGAGCCTTATGACAAGGATCTCGAACCATGGCTCGACGACGTTGTGTGGCTGCGCGGCAAATTGGTCGAACGAATCCTGGTCGGCTTTGCGGTGCAGGATGCAAAAACCCTCATAACGGCCGCACAGGCGGCGCAGGTACGCCGCCGCGTATTGCATTCACGACCGCGTACGGATCCCAAGGTTCCCGACGACGAAGGGCACGTGGTCAAAGAAACGTTTCGTATCGAGGACGGACCGTTCAAAGGGCTTCATGGTCAATTGGCGCTCGGCGCCGAAGGGCAACGCACGGGGCAGCGTCCCACTTCGGTGCGGATTTACATCGAAGGGAGGCATATCGATACGCTCACGATTGACCGTGACAAACTTCCACTCGCCATGGACGCGGCCATTGCGTGGGATGGCAAGCTACTTCCGAAGTTCTCGTACGAAGGAGTGCGCGACGACGCCGCGCTGCGACTCGCGATTTTTCAGCTCACGCGATTGGCGCTCGTGGCGCTTGGAGCGTATCTGGAGCAGAGCGTATTGGAAAAGCGCGCTCCGGCAGAGCGAGCTCGCGTGCTCCCCGTGGTTCGCGCCGCGATTGGCGCATTCGGGACGGCTGCGAAAGCTCTCGACGTAGAGGAAGTGCCTGCCGAGCCGCCGCTTTCCGCGTATACTCCGATTTGGACGCGGGGCACGTGGGCGTCCGCCGATCCCGAACGGCTTCCTTTGAGTTTGGCCGAGCTCAAATCGTATTCGGATCGAACCAAAGCCATTTGTTACGTTGCACCGGGTTCCGCGGGGTTTGCCCCCGACGGGCGTCCTGTGGTTGTCGTGACGAACCTCGAGAAACAATGGCTCGAAAATGTTTTTCCTGGCGTGACATTCGTTCCGTACGAACGGGGGCTGCGGCTGCAGCGTGAGGCGCCTGCGCCCAATTTTGCCATGTTCGATTCGCTTCGGAACGCTCGGCTGGGCAACCAAGCGTCATCCGAAACCCTTCCGTCGATGACCTTTGAAATTCGAGAGGCTAGGGGAATCATTGCACCGAGCAGCGAGGATCAATGTTTGTCGCTTCATGCAGGTACATTGCTTTCGGCGACGGCGACGAACAAGTTCGTCGAACCGGCAATGATCGTCGTCGAGCATGATGCGACCGTGCCAAAACCGTCCTGGGACGGGATATTGTGGTCGAAAGACGCGCTCTTTTTAACGAACATTCGTAACGACTTGCTCGAAAAAATCGTCCAAGCGATGGAGGGCCAAGCGCCGCCGTCGCTGCGGAATTTTCCGCACGAGCTGGGACCTATTTTGCGGTCGTATCTGATCGAGGCAGTTCCCAGGTTTCGCACCAAGGAGCTGGGGCCGCGCATTGAAAAGTTGCCGCTGCTATTCGCCCTCGATGCCGATGCGCGCTCCGAGCTCGTCTCGCTTGCCGACATTGCAGCGCGGTTTCCCGACCCGGCGACGATTCCGTATTTGCGGGCTTCGCCGGCATTTCCGACGCTTGATTGGCGGCCGCTGCTCTTGCGGCACGATCGCGAAGTCGATGCACTCACGCGCTGGGCAGGCGCTCGCCTCAGGCTTGCCACCGAAGAGCTCGGACATCGTTCCAAGTTGGCGCAGAGCGAATTGCAAAAGCGCGCCTTTTATCAAAAACCCAAGGTACATCCGGCCGCACCGGGAACACTTGCGGATCCGGACATGCCCGCAAAGGTTTGGCAGGAGCAACCGAAGGAGTCGGGCGGACGCGTGGCTTCCATCGTGGCGGCCCTTCCGCGCAAGGGGGTCGAATTACCTCTGGCTTCCGCCGAAATCCTTTACGAGGAACGTTTGGTCAGCTCGCGGCCGCTCATTGGTTTGCCCGTGCCGGTGGTCGCGCGTGTGCACCTCGCGTCGGACGAGCATGTCGTGGGGTATTCCGACGTGTCACCCGCAGGCATATCGCACGTCGAATCGCTCGTGTATCCCGCGGCATGTGCGCTCGCGGCGGATCTCGTCGCGCGTGCAGACAATCAGGAGCCGGGAGCTTTTTTCCAGGATCGCCGCAGCCTTTCGCTCGTGCGCGCGCTCTACGCATGCTCGGTCGCCAATCCCTCACGCTCGGACATTCTCGCAGCAGACTTTGCGCTACGTGCAGCGAGCTTCAAGTGGCCCACGGTGCAAGGGGATTATCGCAGCTATGGCGAGCTCGTTCCCGGCGGAAACAAACTCTATTATGCAACCGCACGTTATGAATTTTGGGAATGGGCTGCGCGCGGCAGAAGTGAGCTCGATGCGCCCATCGTTTATTTGCCTCAGACGACGGAAGGGAGTTTGGCGCGGGAAATCCTCGCGTTCATGGGACACGAAATGGTCGACGTGTCGAGCGCGGTGTTTGCCTTGCAAAGCCGGCGCAAACCGGGATCGACGCAGAGCGGGCCGAATCTTTCGGGGTCGCCTGAACATCCTGCGCTCCGCGCCCAAATGTCGTCGCTTGGATACCATTACGAAGGTGAAATCGAGCTCATCGATGGCGCCAATACGACCGTGTACGTCGAAACGCTCCACGGAACGACCGAGCGGCTGGAGGTCAGTGCTCCCATTGCATTTCGCGCCGTCATTCGTGTCGAAGACGTCGAGCTCGATGCGCACGACAAAAAAACGCTTGCTTCGACTTTGGCCAAGGCTGCGGTCAAACTCATTGAATCCCTTTCCGAACGTCTTGACGAATTGCCGCGTTTCGTGCGCGTAGGCTTGCGCGCCGTCGTCGTCACCTACGCTCGCAAAGGGAAAAACCTGAGCAAAAAACGGCAGCAAATGGTGGTTTTTCCGGATATCCTCGGAGGTTACCACAGCGTTTCGACCCTTCTGGACGACGCCGTGTCGCCGTATCCCTATGTGACGCTTTCGCCCCCGTATCCGCTGGAACGTCGCCCGCAGCCACCTCTGTGCCTCACATCGGACGAAGCGAGTGCGCTTTCGAATCACGTGCCGCTCGATGACGTGACGGAAAGGCTTCGTCGCGAGCTCGCAGCGCAGCAGCGCAGAAGCGCCGCGCCGCTTTCGTTCATTGGGCTGAGCACGACGCAACGACTCGAATGCTTGGACACCGTGCCGTATGCGGGGGACGACGCCAATGGTACCATTGGTATGTTGGCGCCCGAGCACGTTGAGAAGCGCGGCATTTGGGTGCATAAAAATCGCCGTCCGCTATGCAGGTTGCCTGATTCCGCGGGCTGGCCGCTGCTTGCGATCATCAATGACGACACCATCCCCGAAAACAAGACGTTCGATGGCATCAAAGGCAACGGGCCGAAAGATCGATTGCGTAAAGCCATTCGGGCACAAGCCGACGAGGTGTTCTCGAAATGGTTTGTCAATCCGAATACCGTATTGGCTTGTAGAAAGGTGCAGACGACGCTTTTGGACGATGCCGTCGTCATGATGGGTGCTTTGTGGCTGCCGCAGTCTTGGCTTTCCGCGGGATCAGTCGACGTTCGAGACAGCTCCAATCGATTCCCCATGCCCCGCTCCTTCGGGGCATCCGGTGCCGACGGCCTCGATCTTTCGATCCCAATTCCCGTGTGTGGTCGATTGTATATTGCGAATACGGGCGCTGCCAAAAAAACCGCCGAAATCCATGCGGCCACGAGTGCTTGGCTCCTTCGCGAAACCACCGCGCTCGTGCTCGAAGCGGCTGCACGCGATGATTCGGATCCGCGCGCTGTCGAAGCTTACCGGTGGTTGTTGCGGCTTCTCGGTGCGGACGTGGGCAAACTCGAAGCGCTGGCCGCAGATGGAAGACGTATCGACGCAGCCGAAATCATCGAAACATTGAAATCAAAAAAGGAAATATGGTTTGCCCGTGGGGAAGGGCATATCGAGGGCCATTTTCCGAAAGGAATGCCCGCATTCATTTTGCGGGCCGAAGGACAAGTCTTGGAGGATGTGCTTCGTGCACGTACGAGCGCCGTGCGCGAATTCGCGGCGTTGTCAAAATCGCCCGAACCGGTCAAAGCGTTCGTCGATATTGCAGCGTTCGAAACGGCGGCGTCGCCATCGGTCGAGCCGCCTGTCGTGATTGCTCCGGATGATAAGACGAAGCCTGCGGTCGAGGAGGCGGACGATAAGGAGCCCGCGACATCGTGGTTGCAGAACCTCGTGAAGCGAGTCGTCGTGTTTTTCGATCGTCCCGCGCCCATGGAGCCGTGGACGAAAGAGCTTGGTCCTTCACTCCAATTGGCCATTGAAAAGCTTGGATTGACGAATACGAATGTCGTGACGGGTGTCCGGTACGTGCGAAAAGGGCGGCCCATGGTATTCGATGAGGCATCCGGGCAGCTCGTCATCAATCGATCGCATCATGCAATACGTTCGCTTGCGGCGCGCGTGAGCAAAGATCCGCGCGCGCGGCTATTGCTCGTGGTTGCGGCCGTGCGTGAAATCAACCGCGTGCTCGAAGTGGTCACGGACGCGACCGAACGCCGCGTGCTGCTATCCCTTTTGCGAGGAGAAGCGTTGTAAAAGACGTCGATCGGTTCGGGACGCTATGTGCCTCCTCTGTTTACCCACACGAAACGTCTGCTCCGGGCACAACTGTCCCGACTTGACGCATGTGCCACGTTCGGTGGCCTTGGAATAGGCCGGATTCCGCGGTTTCCGTCAATTCGTCCCCATGCGATGCACTGGCACACTGGATGCTTGGTCGCGCGAGTAGCTCCACTGGCTGACATACGTTCGCGGAGGAAACCATGAATGCATTCAATTGGCGTCATCGCATCGTCTTGATCGTTTCATTGCTTGCGGTCCCGCTTTTGACCGGCGCCGAGGCCAATGGATGCGGCGGCGATAGTGTCGGTGGCGGTAGTGACGACTGCGTCACCAGCGGTTGCAGCGGTACATTTTGCGTCGAACCTGGGAACGAGGTCATTACGACGTGCGAATGGCGTGAGGAATATGCTTGCTTCAAGCAGCATGGCACCTGCGAACGCGATGCGAACAACCAGTGCGGATGGCGCCCCAGCCAGGCGCTGGAAGATTGCATCGCGGCTGCCCAAAATGCGGCATCGAATCGAACTCCCGTGTCGGGGCAGTGCATTCGCAATTCGAACGACGCGTGCTCGACGGATGCCGATTGCAAAGCGGGAGGTTGCGGCGGCGAATTGTGTCATGGCGTGATGAACGACGGCATATCGACGTGCGATTGCACGGCGCCGCAGGGCGTTTCGTGTGGCTGCGTGAATGGCTCGTGCTCGTGGTGGCAGTGAGCGCGCGCTGGCGCATCAACGTGTGCCAAGCGCAAACGAGTACGCGGCCGACGTGCGAAACATCCACGCATATCGTCGTGCAGGGCTCAGCGCCCAATCCGTCGAGCTCGCGAAGAGCTCCGAAGTGAACGCCTCGTAGAGCCCCGGTGATTCGATGATGGCCTCGCGGAAAGCAGACTTGGGCTCACCCACGAGACGCGCAAAATAATCGGCCCACGCGAGGGCACCCATCACGTCTGCGGAATGCGCAATCCCATCATGATCGGTGTGTGTCGAACCATTGGGGCGAATCAGGTAATCAGGATAGCGCACGCGCATCCCGTCCGGGCGCGTATGCACCTTGGAAGCGCGCTCGAGCATTCCTCCCATTCGAGCAAGGAAGCGGGCGATGCGGGGATCTTCCCACATGCCATAAACACGCACCATTGCATCGACGAGCAGCGCGGACATCCATGGCGAAGCAATGAGCTCCTCGCCCGCTTCGTCCGGGTCGTGCTGCGTGCCGAAATGGTAAAGACCTCCATCCACGATATCGGGAACTCGAGCAAATAGGCCACCCGGTTGGCTCTGGTTTTGATGCCAAAGGACGTTCTCGACGATACCCATGACGATGTCGCGATATTCGTCACGTCCCGTGATTTCGAATGCAATCGCGGCGGCGAGCAACTTGAAGGCGACGTGACGCTCGGTCCAAGCTTCGCGCAAGGGTTCGCCGGTGCTCTTTCGTTTGGGGAAATGATTAGGCGAAAATTGCGAAGGAACGTGTGAAAAGGCTTTGACGACGAAGGGAAGTTTGTCCAAGATTCGATCGTCTCCCGTGAGCCAATGCGTGAGGGCAAGGCACTCGGCATAGGAGTATTTGGGGTCCCAAGCAGGCTCTTTGGCCGCGTCGTGTGGATTGGTGCGCGGCTTGCGCCATGAAAAGAAAGCACCAACGTCCCGCGGATCCGTGGACGGATCCCCCCTTTTTTGCCGCTCGAGGACGAGCAGCCGCTCGTAAAAAACCGACGCCCGTACGGCTTCACGTAAAACGCGCGCCGAGCCGCTTCGAAGGTAGAGCACGTACATCGCGGATGCTCGATCGAAGAGCCATGCCTCGCCGTTGTTTTCTCCATTGGCGTTGGTTCGATACGGGTTTTTCCCTTGTGGTTCGTTGAGCAGGCCATAAAAATAGTTTTTTTGGGCAATATCGTAAACGAGCGGCTCGTGTAGATGGCGCCCATAAAAGCTTGCAGGCGGATCCATCTCGTCCGTCACGCGATTGTCGAGGGGTACGTAGCGGGTGCGGAGAGCACCTCGAGAAAGCACATCTTTCGGCAAAACTGCGTATACGGCGGGCTCCGAAACGAGGTCCTCAATGGCAAAACTCCCCTCCGCGACAGGGTGCCAACCCCTTCGTGGATCGACGAGCATGGAAACGTCTCGCATTCGTTGCGAATGGCCCCACTCGACGATGATTGATTCCGGCTTCGGAGGATCATCACGAAACGTGTGCTCGATTTGAATACGTGCGACACGCACCCAATTGCCATCATTCTGGGTTTTCACGATGCTGCGGTACGACGCGAGCTCGTTCACATGGGCGGCAATTTCGATGTCCTCGTCGAGCACACGCACCGTCGCCAAATCCGATTTCGTCAACGATCCGCGGGAAAACGGAATGCCAAGGGTGACGAGATGCGGACCGGGAGAATGCACGCCTGGGGCGGGAACGAGCGTAACCGCAATGCGCCCCTGCGGCGTTCCGGGCGCATGAAAGGGATGCGGCGGGGCAAAGGGAGTACAAGCGACAACGGAGACACCGATGAGCGACGAGGTCAAGACGCCACGATGCGCACATGAGCGCTGCCGTGACGGAAAGCGTTGGAACATGGCATCTTGGATGCCGCGTCGTCAATCGCGGTCTCGCCACGTTTCGGCAATGGCGGAGCGCTCGCAACGTGCAACGCTCTGCAGTGCCGACAGACCGAGCTCACAAGATGGTCGCCGCGCGAAAATTGTTCTACATGCTTGGCACTTGGCAGACGACGGCAACCGTGAGATCGTCCGGGTGTCGGCGCCGAGCCTCCTTTGCGCACGATGCGCGAGTTTCGAATGGGCAACCTTATCATGAGCATAGCACGATTTGTGCCGGTATTCCTTGTGTTTCT
Source organism: Polyangiaceae bacterium (assembly GCA_016715885.1). Taxonomy (NCBI): domain Bacteria; kingdom Pseudomonadati; phylum Myxococcota; order Polyangiales; family Polyangiaceae; species Polyangiaceae bacterium. The sequence goes on along the minus strand of JADJXL010000028.1, from coordinate 1,011,961 downwards.
GCTGAGCGCATTTATTTGTGCCCTCCCCGAAGCCCGCGCGCAGCAGCAAAGCAATTGTTCCGACGATACCCTCGCCTGGGTCGCGCGTGCCGATGCGGCGCATCCTGCATCCGTTCGAGCGGTGCAATGTTTTCCCGCGCATGTTCTCCTGAAGCTCGACATGCAAGGCTCGGGCTCACTCGACGTCGATGTCTCTCATCCGGCAGGACAAGCATTTCGTCGCATTGGGCGCCTCGGGGTTTCTCCCATTCTCGAAATCGATGATTTTCGGAAAATTCCCGCCCCTCAGCAGGAAGCATTCGAAACGTTATGTACTTGGCTTGCCGCACACGAAAACGAGGTTTTGCAATCTCAGGCTCCCCGCATCCCAGTCTTGCGTCGCCGCCTCGATCCGATCCAAGAATCCGTTTCCATTGGGAATTTTTGGTCGAGCACCGCTTGGGCAGGACTGGCTTTCCTGCTCGTATGGATGGCGGCACGAGCGGCGCGAAAGGCAATGAATACAATGGCAGGGCGACGCGACGTTATCGTATTGACCATACTATTTGTCGTGGCGCTTCTTTTACGATTGTCACTTGGTCCTTTTGGCCCGCATCACGTCAATGGTCAAGGACCGCAATGGATTCTCGCCGCTAGCGTCGATCCGGCGCGGCTTTTTGGCTATGGTCCGGGGTACGCCGAGATATTTTCGTTCATCAAAACAATTTTCACGACGTATCCTGATACGGCCATTTTTGTTGGTAATGCATTCTTCAGTGCACTGTCCGCACCGCTCGTATTCGTTCTCGCGCGAAAGCTGGGACTGGACGCCCATCGAGCCCTGTTCGCGGGCGCATTGACGACCGTAGACGCCGTCGCCATCAGGTTTGGCGCAACGGAAGCGTATTTTGCGCCCATCATGACGCTCACGCTGACCGCATATGTGCTCTTCGTTTCGGCAGCGAAGCGCTCACGGACGAACCTGCGACTCGAATCGTTGGTGTTGGCGACCGTCGGTGCACTGGTTTGCGCACAAGCCGCGCGTATTCATCCGATTGCGTGGGGTCCCGTGGCGCTTGGACCGCTGTTTGTCATGGCAACGCATGTGGCTCCGACAAACTTTCGTGCCTCGTGGAATGAGTGGGTTCGTCGTGGCGCACGTGTCGCAGCGCTCGCCGTCCTCGTCGTGCTCGTGCTCGTCGTGACCAGCGGCAAGGTGATCGCATCGGTGGCCGCCGGAATCCACGACCATTGGGATGCTCGCGCCGGGGGAAACACGGTCGGCTTATGGTTACTCGAACATGCGAGCATCGGTTTGCTGCTGCTCGCCGTCGCGTTTGTCCTGGCAAAACCTCGTGGCCCGCTCGTTCCTGCTGTTGCATCCATTCTGGCGCTCATCGCTACGCGCCACGCATACGGGCAAAGCCCAATCTGGATTGCCAGCTACGATCGGCTATGGAGCGCCGCGATCGTCATTGCGCTCGCGTCGATGATTCCCACGTCGTTCGCGCGCGTGCGTCATGTATGGCTTTTGCTTGGAGCCGCAGCTATCGCTGCATTCGCAGCAAGCTTTTCCACCATCGCCGAACGCACGACCGAACAGCTCGAGCATGCTTTTTTTCGTCATGCTTTCGCGTCGCTGCCCAATGGATGCCGAGTCGTTCATGTGCCGCGCGTAGACCGTCGGATCGTCCTTTTGCCTGAATACGCGATCCATTCGCCGGAAAACGCTCCACTCGCTGTCGTCGCCGTGTCTTCCGCGGATGAAGTGCGGCGGCTGAAACGCTCGGAGCCTTGCCTTCGTTATGCGCGCACGTCGATTTGCACGAGCACGGATGGGCGGCCGGCGTGCGAGGCCGTCGAGCACGGCCTGCATCTGGTGCCGATTGCAGAGCGCGATTTACCCGCCAAACCGAGCCATGTCATGTCGACGTACGATCGCGATGTCGTGAACGTTGGACTATTCGAAGTGCGGTCGCCGGAATGATTTGTCATCAAACTATTGTGAATGGCTGGCGATCCACGCCCGGTAATCCGCCATCGCCTGTTGCCATGAGGCGGCCAGCTTCGGATTCAGCGCCATTTGCGCTTCCCAGCCCATATCCAGCCGCGCGTGTTGCGATGCCGTCAGCCCATAACGACGCAAAATGTCCGCCGTCGCCTCGGGGTGCATCTCGAGCTCGACGTGGAGCGACGCGTGCTGTTCGAGTGTCAGTTCAGGCTCGCGCGCGGGAGCTGTTTCCGAGCGCGTCCCCGAGCCCTCGAACGGCAAAATCTGGCGTGCAATGACGCTGATTTCGTCATCGATTGCCCGCGTTTCACCAAGCGTTGGCGCCGCCGACGGTGCACCTTGCGTCGCCTGCGCATGCTCGACCGCACGCTGCAAAGCGACTTCAGCGGCCACACCTTGGGCAAATGGCAGCGGCGAAGTTTGGGGGAGCGGTGCGGCGGGCGCTTTGGCAGGGGTTGCGTGCGATGGCGCTGCATACGCGGACCAAGGTGACCCTGCGACGGCGTTCGGCGCGGACCCGGCAAGCATGAATGAAGGCACGCCCGAGGGGGCTGCGGCGACTGCCGAGACCGGGTTTGCCCGTTTGTCCGGGAAATGCGTGAGCTTTTCGCCGATCGACGAAAGAGGTGGCTTTTCGTGCGCAAGGCGCCGCCGGCGAGCTTGAAATGTCGCAGAAAAAGCCAGCGCGCGCTCGCGTTCTGGCAGCTTTGCACCGCGCGCGAGCTCGTTTGTCCAGGCACGATCCACGGCTCGCCACTCTTCGAGCGACATGCCGAATCGCTCGACGACGTCGCCTTCGGCACCGAAATGCACGACATGCGCAAGGATTTCAGCGTAGTGATCGAGGCGCACGGACTTGCGAAGAGCCATTTCGTCGGCTTCGGTGAGCTTCATGGGTAGCCCTGAATGGCGTTCATTGCGGGCTGCGTAGAGACGAGCCACCCGCGCGTTTTTGCAAACGTCATATTGAATCGCTCGGCCTGTTCGTATTGCTGCCGGCGTTTGCCCTCGGCCAATTCGTGGGTCCACGCTGCGTCGATGACCGTCCATTGCTCCATCGACAAACCGAAACGCGGCACCAATTCACTCGCACGATCGCGACCGAAGAACGCGACATGTGCGAGAATCTCGGCATACCGCTCGAGGGCCACGAAGGCGCGAGCTCGACGGTGAAGTTCGGCGGTAGCGGGATCCATCGTCATTTCTCTAATTCTTTGAGGTCATTACACGCATCCTGCATGACCATCGTCGCCATTTCGCGCTGAACGCACACCTTTTTCAAAAGGGCCTTTGCTTTCGCTACATCTTTTTCGACTCCCGTGCCATCTTTGTAAAACCGTGCGAGGGGTCGGCAGCCTTTTGCTATCGGTTCAATCCAACCGGCGTCGTCTTGGGACGTAATTGGTTTGTCGCACACCGCGTTTAGGCGCGCAAGGCCGGCGGCAACATCGGCCGGGGCGCCGTCGCCTTTGACTTGCATAACGGCGAGCTCGACACAGCTCGAGTCGTCGGGGGCTTTTTTCTCGCAATAGAACGTCAAGAGCTCGCGAATTTTGGGCAAGTGTTCGGGAAGATGCCAGCCGCGATCGTAGTCCGCAGCAATATCATGGCAATCACGAAATCGCCGGCACTCGCGTTCCTGCAGGGCAAACTTCTTCGACTTCAAAGAACGTATCTCGACCTCGTCTCCAAAGACTTTGGCTATCAGCTCGGCCTGCCAACAGCCTCTCGGATCTCCAAGGTCGCAGCCTTTCTTATAATGATCCGTCACCTCGTCGACTTGACCCTTGACCGCTTTCAAATGCATACCGCGATCGGTACACGACTTGGCATGACCCTTTTTGCAGCCAGGTTCGAGCGCCGCGGCAAGGTCTTCGCGCTTTTTCCCCTTCAGCCATTCATTGATTCGCGTCGCACAATTGAGCTGCACGGTTTCGCCCGGCACGATGTCCCGATAACATGTATATTGATCGACGATGGCCACGCACGCATTCGGTTCGCCAAGCCCGCACGCCTTGATTTGCAGGGCTGCCACGTCTTCGAGAAACATGGCCTTGTTTTTCGATTGCATTGGCGATTTCGGATGTCCGAGGCCCCCAATGAGCAGCGTACACGCTTTGCCATCGCCGCCATCGCACGCTGCCTTGTGTTTGGCGACCACAGCTTCCACGCCCCCCTCGGACCACAAGGCCAGCGCTTTCTCGCACCGCTCGGTTACGTGCATCGCATTGCTCAACCAATGGTCCGCGCATCGCGGAATATCCGCCAGCAAATCGTCGGGACCATAAGGTGCCGGTGCGGCCGTCGTTGCAGACGCGGACGCAGAAGGTGCTGCCGCAGCTTTGAGCTTCGCGCTATCGGCTGTTACCTTGGGCGCCGGAGGGTCGCTCTTGCAGGCAGAGGCGAGCGAAACGAGCGCGCCGAGCAAAATCCATTTCGATACCATTTGCATACGTTTCCTCATCCGTAACGGAACCAATCGATCTCGTCGTCCCCAGCACGTCCGTCGTCGGGGTCGGGTATGGCACCCTTCAGCCTTGCCGTCGTGTATTCGCCCGCGGCCCCGAGCGTCTGCATGATCTCGTAGATGTCTTTGGGCACCGAGAAACCATCGGCTTTGAGCGACGTGTCGCCGCCATCGGACAATGCCGATTTCAATCGGCACCACGTAAATGCCTTGCCCACGCGCCCGGGCACATCCGAACCGGTTGCTGTGAGGACGTGCGTCAATCGATAATGAGGCCCGAGTTTGACGTCCGATCGACCTGCCCAAGGGTCAGGAAACGCGCCTTTCGGGGTCTTCTTGTCGAAATACTTCGGCAGCTTCAGCACTTTGCTGGCGAAATCGCGGGGGCGCATTTCGCGCGCGCCGCGAGCCCACATCGATTTGGCAAAAAGGCCTGTCGGCATGAAGACGAACCACCACGCTTGCACGTGCGTGAAGTATGGCGTTGCGCGAAGCGATCGCAAGAGCTTGCTCAAGTAAAAATTTTGGTCGGGTTTGTCCCCATACATGCGCAGCAATCGACTAATGTAGAGGATTTCGTCGTCGTGCACTTCACCCGCCCACGTGTATCGATTGGGAAATAACGTCGGCCCGAGCGCATCGGCGGGGTTCTTCGCCGCGGGTTTGGCCCAGGGCGACGGAGGCTTCGGCACTTCGGGCGGTTTGCGCATCGTGAGCACGAATCGCAAGAGACCCACGGGGCGCGCATTTTCGAGCGCCTTCAAATGGGCATCGAGCCGCGCCGGATCGGGCTTCGGAGTCACTCCAATGCCGACCATGGGCGAATTCGCGGGGATTTGGGTCGCTTGTTTTCGCGAGCTATTCGGAAAAGCGCATCCATCCATGATTCCGCCTTCCATGGGCCGCGCAATCAATCCGCGACGGGCCTGAGCCTCCATGACCCAGTAGGCCGTATTGCTGCTCGTATCAAAGAGCTGCACGCGCCTCTTGGCTGGATCGTCTTCACCCGATACACGCAATACGAAAGCAATGTGCGAGCCTGGATCTTGCACCGACGTGGGCAATTCGAGCGTTCTCTCTTCGGGGTTTTCCCTCGTCTTTTGGTACTTGTCCGCCTCGGCACGCCGCGCGGCATCCCATTTCGCTTTTCGGGCCTTGTAGACGTCGTCCGGCTCGTTTCTATTCTTCGACGGAATCGCCGGATTCGTGACTGCTTTCAGCCAATTGTTGATCCGTTCTTCCGTCGGTACCGGCGCTTTGATCCAATCACGCCCAGGTGGGCTATAAGGATGGTGCACGTTGGGATCGCCTTGCATCGCTCGGCAGATTTCGGCGCGCACGCGCATGGTTTCCACCTTTTCCTCGAAAGGCGTGAGCATCGCCTGAACGCTTTTGATGAATCCGTGTGGATTGTACGTGATGATCGTTCCAGGCGCCATCGGCGGATCGATGTTCTTGGGATCGCAAGCAAAGGACGGCTTGCACAACACTTTCAAATCCGTGAGGGAATCGAATTTTGTTTCTCCCGCGCCCTTGCTGCCGACAGAATAAAACTTCCCGCCCGCCGAAGGCTCGCCGGGGAACCCAATCGGCTTCTTTCCCGTGAAAATGGGCAGTCCGCCCGATGCTTCGGATGCAGCATAACCCGCATATTGCAAATCGTCTTCGACCGTGAACCCATGCGCAATGGCGCCGTACGACGTCGTCTGCTGGCAGGCACCGATGATCGGAATGGCCGGATCCTTGTTCTCTTCCCATTCACCGAGGTAACATTGATTGGGTGGGCGCTCGTGTTTGGCCGTGATATTTTCAGGATCGGTCCAATCGGCGACTTGCGTCGTGCCGCGACGAGCGATGACGTGTTGATTTCTTTCGACCGCATCGTATTCGTAAAGCGTCACTTTGCGCATGCGCGGCTGCGCCCGCGAAAAAATGAACGCATCCCAGTGACCTCCGCCGAAATACGATTGTCCGGGCCCACCATAGGTGATTCCGACATAACGCTCCGCAAACATCTGCGCCCAGCGCTCTTCGTTCTTGTCTTTGCCCCAAGCTTCGATGGGTTTTGCCTGCGTCTTCCACACCGCATCGTAACTTTCGCCGAGGCGCTTTCGCACGGTCTTCAGTACCGTGAGCAGTTTGTCTTTGTCGAACGGCCCCTCGAGCTCGTGCTTTTCGATTTCGCCGTCTTTGAAAACCGCTCCATCGGGCGCTTGCACGGGTGCATCGTTGATCCCCATCAAAATGCGCGGCGGCTCGTCACCGTAGTCGGCACTTTCGGCAATGGTCGTGTTTGCATCGAACGTAGCCTTGTGACCACCCGATTCGTCCGGCGCGTTTGCCTGAGCGTCCCCTTTTGCCATATCAATGCCCGTGAACTTTCTCGAGCTCCGCCTTCGTCGCGTCGTCAATCGTGCCTGTCACTTCGAGTCCCTTGTCGCGCTGAAATCGCCCGAGCGGCCCCTTCAGCGTGCTCGCGTCATCATTGATCGGCCCATCATAATATCCGAGATTCCCCAAGCGTTGCTTTACACCCCGCACCGTGTCGACCGGCGGCAATTCCTCCGCCAAGGTAATCGAGTAATCTTTGGTTTGTCCTTCCGGATAATCCCTCACCCATAGCCGAATTTGCATGATCTTCGCGTCCACGGGTACGTCGACTTTCACGTCGCCATCCGCACTGGTTTCTCCCTCGGAAATGATGCCCGAAACGCCCGTGCGATAATGTTTTTTTGCGTAAGGTTCGCCCGCTGTATCCGTAAATCGCAGGCTGATCTGCTTCATCTCTTTCTTCTTGTCGTCGTCTTTTTCGCTCGGATCGCTTGCCTTGCAATTGAGCAGCACCTTGCGCCCCTTGACGATGGCGTCTTCCTCGAGCTCGACGCGCGCCTCTTTCGCGAATAGCCGAATGGCCTTGGCGCTGATCTGCGCTTCTTCGGCGAGCGTCATAGCGGGTCCGGGACCTGACGCAGATACCGATTCCGCGCCCATGATGCGAACGTTTTTCGCGTCCAGCGTAATGCCTTCGGAATCGATTGTAATGGCATTGTCGCCTACGGCCAGCGTAATCCTTTCATCGCAAACGAGACGCAATCCTTTGGTGGCTCCAACGACCAACGTGCCCGATACCTGCGCCTGCGCCTCGCCCATGTCCGAAGTGCCAATCGTCACGGTCGCATGCCCCGCCGTCGTGATGACCGCATCACCGCGAATCGTTCGCACCAGCGAACCATCGACGCGGGCCTGATCATGCGCATACGCAATGACCTCGCGATTGCCGAAATGCTCGAGCTTCGTCGCGCCCATGACGAACCGTTCGTGATCGCCCATGATTTCTTCGCGTAATCCTGCGGCGACGGTCACCGTTCGCATGCCTTGCACGTCCAATGAATCGGTACCCGCGACGCTCGTGCGGCGATTCCCACCGACCGTTGCCGATACGTCGTCGCCGATTTCTTGAATGAATGACTTTTGCGCGTGTAGCGAAAGCACTTCGCTGCCTGCCGTGTCGTCGAAGGCAATTTCATTGTAACCGCCTCCTCCCGGCGTCGACTGCGTGCGAATACCGCTTTTTGCGGCTCCCGTAGGAAGCGGATGAGGTGGCGGATGTGTTGCATTCGGTAAACATCCAATGACGACGGGACGATCCAAGTCGCCACCGAGAAACGTGACGAGCACTTCCATACCGATGCGCGGAATGAATTGAAACCCCCAGCCTTCACCGGCCCAATTTTGCGCCACGCGAATCCAGCACGAATTTTTGCCCATATCGGGCTTGGCATCCCAATGAAAATGCACCCGTATTCGTCCGTATTCGTCCGTGTGTATCTCTTGTCCCGCCGGACCCGTGACCGTCGCTGATTCGACGACTTGCCGCACGAAACGCGCGGGACGCTTGGGGCGCAAACCTTCTGCAGCAGACGTGCAGCGAAACGTCGCCTCGTACGTCGGCGTGCCTGGAGGGTTTGCCCCGGCGCCATAGCCGCGATGATCGACGCGCAATACCAAAAAATCGCCGTCGAGCGACGCATCTTCGTGGTCCGCAAGCGTGAAGCGATGCCCTGGAGCGAGCCTTCGACAAGGCGTGCGCCCAGTGCTGATGCGCATGCGCCGGCGAAGCTGTTCGAGCACGACGGTCGCTTCTTCGTCCCGCGCATCGGACTCTTCGTATTCCCCGTGATGTTCGTAATGGTCCAGATCGACGCCAGGAGAAAGCTTTTCGGCCGAAGTCGCCGCGCCAGCGAGATCCATTCGTGGCCTTTGAAAATCATAATCCCGTACGCGCAGCGCCGAAGGCTTGACGGTGCGCTGTGCGTCCATTTCGAGCACGTGATCTTCTCGAGGCGGCATTCCCGGCATTTCGCGCCGAAACAGGAGCGCCGGCGAGCCGCATATCATGGGCGTGAGGAGCAGGCTGTCGGTCATCACCAAAACAGACGCAGGCGGAGAGGTGTGATCGAAATAAAATGCGATGCCCTCTTCGGCGAGCAGCCGCATGACGAAAGCGAGATCGGTTTCATCGTACTGCACGCAGTAGGCGCGTAGTGGGTATTTCCTGGACAAACTGAAGCGATGGACCACGCGGTGTTCGTCGAGGAGCATCGAGACGATGGTGGTCACGTCGAGGTCTTGGAAAATGCGTGTGTTTTTGCGGCGCGAGAGCCTCCACAACGTTGGAACGAGTCGCAGCTTGTAGCTCGTGCCTTGCGTGTGCGACCCGGCAAACGTGGCGCTTGCGACGATGCCACCGATGGTGTGCGGCGCCTGTTCGTGCTCGATGCGTAACCACGCCGCTTGTCCGACGATGGTGGTGATGAGCTTTTCTTGGTCCTCTGGTCCGGAGAACGTGACGACAACTTGGAGGTCAAACGGTTTGGAGAGCCGTTCTCGGCCCGTGAACGAGGTGATTCGTAGCTCGCCGGCCTGATGGGGACCGGCCGCGAAGAAGAACGATTCACCTTGTTGGGACTTCACATCCGGCGCTGGCATCGCGCGAAGATAGGCGCAACTCGGCGTTTTCGACAAGGCATGGCTGCGTCGCGGTTTTGCGGTCTTCTTTTTGCTCGGTGCGGTCTTGCGAGATCCTGTCGAACGTTTGACCACAAACGATGTGGGCGCTGGCTGTTTTGCAACTTCGAAAGTGCATGGCCGGTTTTCGATTGCGCAACGCAGGATATTTGCGCATTGCGACAGCGGGCCGAGCACGTTTGTCCACGTGCCCAAGCTTTTGCGCACTACCGATGTTTTCGCGCGAAAGCTTTGACACGGTACACCGTAAAACCGCACGATTTCGGCGAAACTCGAGGTGGCCCATGCCTTGCAAACCTTGGGACATGCCTAGAGCAAGCCGCTCTGGACAATGCCCGCAAATTCACACTCGTGCAGCGATGGCATACGTTTACCGAGGGAATGAAAGTGGTTTGTCGCCGAGGTGGGGGTAAGGGAGATACTGCAATGCGTCGAAATTCGAGCAGCCGACGTTCGTTGGTCCACCTGTTTGTCGGCATCGTGTTTGTCACCTTGGCCTCGGCGTGCCACGTGGACGAGCCCATCGATGAGCGAGAGGATCCGCCGGCCCCGCCGCCCGAGGAAGAATCGGCCATGATGGTCGACACCACGCTGCGCGAAGTCGAAGCGGATGACGAAGACGCAATGCCGGAAGACGAATCCGAAGACGAGTAGCCCGTTGAATATCGATCAGGTATTCAGGCCGCAAATCCGCTCGATTTCCCCATATTTCCAATCCCTACAATCGAAGTGCAGTCGGACCGCAAGAGGTTTGGCAGGGCCGGGTTTGTCCGTGTGAGCACCTGAAACGTTGCGGGTGGCGAAGTGCTCCGACAAACCCAACCGTTTGCAAGCTAGACGCGTGCGACGAAACGCATGTGACTGCTCATCGACCCCACCGCTTCATCAAAAGAAACCAAGAAGTGGAGAGCGCGCGAACGCCCATGGTAGCCTCGCGGGGCGATGCCGTCGTCCGACACGATCCAGTTCTACGCAGCCACCGATGTGGGTCGCGTTCGTGACCACAACGAGGACAACTTCCTCGTCGACAAGAAGCTCGCGCTTTCCATCGTCGCGGACGGCATGGGCGGCCATGCTGCGGGCGAGGTCGCGAGCGCAATTGCGGTGCGGATCATTCACGAAGAGGTCAAGAAAAATCGCGACGTCATCGACAAGTACACCGACGAGGGTGTGAGTGCGCGCATCGGATCCAAGGAAATCCTCGGCGTCCTCGAGACCGCCGTGCAGCGCGCATGCGCAAAAATTCACGACGAAGCGAAAGCCGACACGAACAAACGCGGCATGGGCACCACGCTCTCCGCGCTGCTCATCGTCGGCTCGTACGGATTCATCGCGCACGTCGGGGACAGTCGCATCTACTTGCTGCGCGACGGCTCGGCCCAACAGATCACCGAAGATCACACCGTCTACAACGAGCTCATCAAGCGCGGAAAACTCACGCGCGAACAGATCGACAAGGTCGCTCAGAAGAACGCGATCACGCGCGCGGTGGGCGTGTACGAACGCGTCGAAGTCGACACGCTCACGATCGAGGTTTTACCTGGGGATCAATTCCTCCTCGCGTCCGACGGCTTGCATGGATACATCGCGCACACCGCCGAGCTCGAACCGTACCTCGAAGACGAAGATGGTGATGCGACAGCAACGGCTCTGCTGGAGCTAGCGAATCGCAAGGGCGGCAAGGACAACATCACCGCCATCATCGTTCGTCTCGGCAAAGGCGACGAACGTGACGACAGTCGTGCACGAAGACTTCAGCTCAAGCGCGAGCTGCTCTCGAAGATGCCGCTCTTCGCGCGCCTCAACGAGCGCGAGATGCTGCGCATCATGCAGGTCGCCGAGGTCGTTTCGTACGACCCGGGTCAAGTCGTCGTGCAAGAGGGCGATCGCGGCGACGAGCTGTTCATCGTGCTCTCGGGCGAAGTGCGCGTCAGTCGCGGCGAAACTGTTCTCAACGATTTCGGACCTGGGGAACACTTCGGCGAGATGGCGCTGATTCGCGCCGTGCCGCGATCGGCAACCGTGACGGCATCCGAGCCGAGTGAGCTCATCGTCCTGCATCGCAGCGACTTTTTCGAGGTCTTGCGCAAGGAAGCCGAGCTTGCGGTCAAGTTGCTCTGGCAGTTCCTGGGCGTCCTCGCCGATCGTCTCGACCAAACCTCGCGTGATCTGAGCTCGGCACGTGAAGAACTGAACGCCGAGGACATCACCGACGCAATTTTCGTCGAAGATGCCGTCGAAGATGTCGAAGAACGACCGAGCGACGCGCCACTGTCTGCTCCGGGGCCCCGAGACAGTTACCTTCCGGCGCCCATGGGCTCGGAAGACGCCTGAAGCGGTCCTCGTTACGCCCAGCGGCTCGGGTACTGTGCGGATGTCGAGCCGCCGTTGCGAATGACGCTCGATCCGATTGACATATCACCACGTACGCCGCTAGCGTCCGTCGAACGGAAAGGTTCGACATGGAAGGCGGAACGGTCTGCGATCACAGGGGCATGGGGCTTTGCCTCGGACGTCGTGTCCGCGGTATGTCCGCACTTCTTGCGGCATCTTTTGCGCTCGTAGCATCGCTCGATGCACAAGTGGCGCGCGCGGACGAACCGCGCAGTGCTACCGAGCCGCGGATCATGCAAGAGCCAGGCGAAGTGGTGAACGTGATCGATGCCTTCGATGATGGCGATCCGTTCGACATCGCTGTGAGCCTCGGCTTTCAATTCTCCTCCAAGTCCGCGAAGATCCAGCGCGAGACCAACATCTTCGGGCCTGGTCTCACCTCGGGCGGTTTCACGTCGAGCTTGCTCAACGTCGCGGCGTATTCCGAGTCGACATCGCGCCTCATTCCACGCGTCGACGTCGGTCTCTACAAAGACCTCGCGCTCTACTTCCGTCTGCCCATCATCCTCAGCAACACGCGCGAGCTCACGGCGCTCGACGGCAGCGATCAAGCGCAATCCGTGGTGCTTCAAGGCGCGCCTGGGGAACAGCTTTTCTCGCTTCCGTTCAAGTCACCGGATCGCAGCGGCCTCGAGTACCTCGCGGTGGGTATCGACACGAGCGCCTTCATGAACCAGGCGCGTGATCGCACCAAGCCCACGTTGCTCTTCGGCGTGGAAGGTCGCTTTGCGCTCGGTGAACCGATGCATGCGTGCAACACGCAACCTGCTACGGGGCAACTGCAATGTGCGCAGCCGTCGGACATCGATCGAGACGGTCAACGAGATGGGGATCTCGAAGGCTTCGACGTGGGCGAACGACAGCCGGGCGTCACGCGCGGCACGATTGGCCTCGAAGTGCACACGCTCGTGTCGAAGCGCATCAAGTACGTCGAACCGTACGGTGGTTTTTCCGCACTCTTTGAGTTCCAACAATCTTCGTCCGACTACGGGATCACGGACCTTCAGGGGTCGCTCGTGAATCGTCCTCCGATCTCGGGAACGATGACGCTTGGTCTCATGGTCATTCCTTGGGAAAACCGCGAGAAGTTCGGGCGACTCACGATCGACATGCGCGTGCAAGGCAAGTACACGTCCGAAGGCCGTGATTACTCGGAGCTCTTCGACGCGCTTGGTTCGAGCGCCGCGAACTCGCTCCGCGTACCTCAATGGGCGCGCTACCGGGAAAACCCCAACTTCGTCGCGAACCCCATGCCGAGCGCTCCACGTGAGCCTTTTTCGGTCATCGACGAGCAATCGCAAAAGACGTACGTGACGGGTTTGACCGACGTGCAGCAGTATTCGACGATCCGCGGACAAGCATCCGTCACGTGGCAAGCGAGCGAATACGTCAAGTTCACGCTCGGGATGGGTTTCCAGCACGATCAGCGTCACGGGATCACCGGCGATCAGCCGTGCAATCCCAACTTCAAGGACAATCCGGGTGCAGCGGGTCCGTGCAAGAGCGGCAGTGAGTTCGATGGTGGAACGATCTCGGCCACGGGCATTCCGAACCCGAATTATCGTCCGGTCATCAACGCCATCGGACGGCGCTTTTACGTCAGTGACAGCAACACGTTCGATGTCTTCGCGAGTGGCGTGGTGATGTTCTGATACGTCGCTGTCTCGGTTCACTCGCTCTAGCGCTCGCGACGGCATGTCTCGTGCGCACATCCGTTGCAGCACCAAGCGTCCCTCTGCCCGATGCATCGGCGGCCGAAGCCAAGCGCAACGCGACGGCATTGTTTGCAGCCAAAATATTGGGCGACCCCTCCGCAGCGGAGCTCTCCGAGCTTCAAACGATCGCCGGACAGCTCGACGTGCTCCTCGCCGACACCGCGCAAGACCTCGGTTTGTCACTCGATCTCGGCAGGCGTGGTGCCGCTCCCGATGATGAAATCGATCTCGTTGCATCGGCCGAAGCGATGCGAGCGATGTTGATTGCACCAAGCATTCGCGAGCGTGATGGTGACATCGAGTTGCGGCTGCTGCTTGCGGAGCCGGGATCGCGAAAACTCGTCGTGCGCGTGGAGCGAGTCGCGCGTGCGGATCTAGAGCTTCGGGCCGTCGTGATGCTTCGCGATCTCGTGACGGATCGGAGCGAGCGAGCAGCCGAGACGAAGCGGGCTGCTGCCGAGCGCAAGGGCTCGCTGACGGTGCCGGCGAGGAGCGTTGGGAAGACGGCGCTCGCGATCAACGCGACGCTTTTCGGGGGACTCGTCGGCTATTCGATTCAGCGTGCGAGTGGTTCGGATGATCCGCGCCTCTTGTACCCACTGCTCGCCGTGGGCGCAGGCGGGGGACTCGTCGCGTCGGTTCTTGCGGCGGAGGAGTGGGACATTGGTGTTGGCGACGCATGGTTTCTCGCGTCGGGCGCGTGGTGGCCGACGCTCGCAGGACACTTGATTCATGCGAGCAGGTTTGGCGCGTACGCACCGCAGCCTCGAGGAGCCGTTCACGAGGGTGAGCAGTGGACGGCGGGTCTCGTTGCATCGGCGACGGGTTTGTCTCTCGCAACGCTTGGGCTTGCGTGGCGGGGAGCGTCCGAGGGCGATGCGGCAATGGCGCATTCTGGTGCAGGCTTGGGCCTCGTCTTCGGCGGCATTGCGGAAGCGTTTGTCCGAGGCGATGTGGGGACGTTGCCGATGGCGGGACTCGGGTATGGTGCAGGTCTCGGGTGGCTCGGTGCTGCGGCGCTGAGCTTGCATTTGCGGCCGTCGACGACGCGTGTCGTCGGGGTCGATCTCGGGGTGCTCATGGGGGGCTTGGGTGGTGCGGCGCTTGGCAGCCCGCTCTTGCTCGACGCTCCCACGCCGACGCAGCAGCGCATTTGGCTTGGGATCACCGGTGGGATGGCGATCCTGGGTGGGGCGATTGGGTGGTATGCGATGCGTCCGAAGGTGGCCGTTGCGGCAAAGCCGAAGAAGAAGGCAGACATGCAACTGCCGGTGCCCATGTTCGGATTGATTGGGGAAAGTCGTGCAGGGGAGCGGCGTGCGCCCGTGATGGGACTAATGTGCAGCGGCGTATGGCAGTAGTTCGAGCGGGCGGGACAGAGCTGTTCGGGATGCCGTTGGAGGCTGAGAGATGATCAAATTCGCCGTGAACGAAGAACAAGCTGGTGTTCGCCTGGACAAACTTTTGCTTCAAGCCGTTCCGGCGCTGGGTCGAGCGGGAGCGAAGCGGCTTTTCGAGGGCGGCAAGGTGCGCGTTCACGACGGCGGGGCCGAACGTGGGCGACGCGTAGCGAAGGGGGACGTGGCGAAAGCGGGCGATGTCGTATCGATCGACGTGGCTCCCGAGGCGCAGAGTCAGGCGGCGGTGCCTGATCCGGCCTTGCCGCTCGTGGTGGTGTACGAGACGGACGAGGTATTGATTTTCGACAAACCGGCGGGGCAGCCATCGGCGCCGCTCGAACCGGGGGAGACGGGGACGCTTGCGAATGCGCTTTTGGCTCGGTATCCCGAATGCGCAAACATTGGTTTTTCCCCGCGTGAGCCGGGTCTTTGTCATCGATTGGATACGGAAACGAGTGGCCTCGTGATGGCCGCTCGGACGAAGGATGCATTCGATGTATTGACGAAAGCCATCAAAGAGGAACGAATCGACAAGCGGTATCTGCTCGTGTGCGAGGCGAAGGATTTGCCCGAATCCGGGACCATCGAGATACCGCTAGCGCCGCATCCGAAGGACCGGCGGCGCGTTCTTGCGTGCGTGCATCCGCGTGATGTGGCGCGATATGCGCCGAGGCCTGCGCGGACGACGTTTACGAAAGTATCCGAGCATGCGGGATATGCGTTGGTCGAGGCGCGAGCGGGCAAGGCGATGCGGCATCAGATTCGGGCGCATTTTGCGGCGCTTGGGCATCCGCTCGTGGGGGATGGGCTGTATGGCGGTCCAGCCGCGGAAGGTTTGTCTCGGCACGCGCTGCACGCATCGTTGATATCGTGGGGTGGTGATGCGACGGTGCCGGCGTTTACGGTGAAATCACCGCTTCCGGCGGATATTGGGGCGCTCGTGGGACAAGTGGAAGGCTGAGCGCGCTTTTGGATTGGCTGGAAAAACCAATTGTCGAGGTGCTCAAAGCGCCGCTGGCTTGGGCACTTCGCGCTCGCGCATGCGGATGCGCGTGGCCACTTGTTCGGCTACTTTCGTAAGGACGTCCTGCGGAATGGATGTACCTTTTGGACGCACCATTCCGTAGCCCACTTCGTAAAGATCGGTCTGTATCGGTGGGGGAGGGTTGCCTTTCCCTTTGGAAGCGATGCCGACCGAAAAGAAACTCCTGTCGTTTCCAAGCTCAATCCAAACGATCTTGTCGTTCGTTGCCCAGACGTTGACGACTTTCCATCCGTCGAATTCGTTGCCCAGGGTGAGGCCATTGAGCAATGCCGCCAGGTCGGCTGTCGGAGCTTTGCCCTGGGGAGCGATCGTGTCCGGATCGACGGAAAGAGCGGCGGCAGCGTTATCCGTGCTGGTTGCGGGCGGAGCACTGCTCGGGGAACCTTGCGCCAGGACGAGCAGCCCCAATCCAACAAGGAGGACCAATGCGGCGATGCGGGCTCCGCGGGGGGGCGATTGGGACGGTTTGGGGGGCATGTCAAGAGCAAGCCTTCATTAGCATGATTGGAATCACCCCGGTTTCCATAACGTTGAAACTCGACTTCTGCGTATGGCTGTGTCGTGGGTTGCGAGGGATAACCTATGTGCCCTTGCCGTTGCTACGATGAGCCGATCAGCGGGATCGCCATGAAATGAGGCTGGTAGTTCGTTGAGAGCGATGACTACATCGACATCGAGTGCAAGAACTTGGACGACATTGGGTGCCGCTGCGTCTCTTATCCAGCTATTGAAGGAGCGATTCAAGGTCAATCGCTTCTTTGCATGGAGCATCTGCGTTTCCCAAAGAGTCACCGCTGCAATACCCAAGGCACTGCTCGATGCCAATCGATCGAGCTCATCTCGTTCTCTCGTTGGCAGTTTATCGGAACCTAGTAACCACCAAAGCCACACGTGAGTGTCCAGTAGAACCCTCATCGCAAAGCCTCGAACTCGCGCTCATCAAGCACAGATTCGCCTGGATTGGCCAAGAGTTCGCCGGACCCGCGAAGCCGTTCCCAAGGCTTAGGCTGCGTTTCTGCTTCGGATCCTGCAGGTGTCAGACGTGCGACGACCTTACCCCCGCGTTTGATCGCGATCGATTCGCCACCACTCGCAACGCGACGCAAGAGTTCCAGGCAGTTTGCTCGGAATTCCGTTACAGAAACATCCATCATCGGATCCTACATGTGCACGACAATGTGTGCAACCCCTCGCCGGTGCTCGTTGGCCTATCCCCACGTCAAGCCACTCGCGCGGCCCCTGCTTGTTCGACGCCCATTTGCGACGTGCGCCGAATGCCCGATCGCTCCTCCGCTTTGCGCGCTTCGCGAAGTGCCGTCACGAGACGCATCACGAGGTCCGCCGTCATCCACGTCGTCGGAAGGCGCGGTGCCAATGTAATGGCTCGCTCGGACGAACGCCGACCACGTTGGCTCTTGCCTTGCTCGGCAATCGCTACAATCGATTCTTCACACGGCGAGCCCGTCGTCACGCGCAAAATCATTTCCGGCGAATGCACCGCCGATGCCGGCGATGGAATGGGCACCACGCCGACTTCCAGTCCGACGAACCCCGTGAGCGGCGCGCGCGGCACGATCGCAAGACGCATTTCGTCCGGTATGGCAGATCCTTCCGGTACGCGAATGCGTGGAATGATGCGAATATCGTCGCCTGTCTTGCGCGCTGCTTTGCGAATTCGTTTCGCTACCTTTTGCAGAAATGGTTTTGCATACGAAACTGCATCCAGCGGCACGTCGGACAAACGACCCGTGCAGAAAATCGCAAAAATGGCGACCGCATCGAATCCGAGCAAATAGGCGTGATACATCGACCGGTCGGACACGAACCATACCGCTACGCCGAGCAGCACGAGGCTCATGAAAAGAAGCGCCTTTCCTGCGCGCGTCGAGCTATCGAGCCATGTGCCCGCTCTTCGCGGCGGACGGGCAAACGCTTCCTCTTCCGTGATGGGCAGCCACATGCCGGGCCCTCGCAATCGTGACGAAGGCGCAATCGTTGGCGCTCGGTGCATCGATAATGCCGCCGCAAAAGCCACGAAAATGGCCCCCAGCGTGCCCGTGCGCATGAAGAGCTCCAGAAGGAGCCCACCCGTCAGCGAAAGCCCCGCAGCCACCGAACGAACGTACACGGGAAGCGGAATCAATGGGCGCGCTTTTGCCCCTGCAGCAGCCGTCGTGCGGATGACTTCGCGCGACTTCAATGCAACCAAGAGGGAATACAGGACAAACACGAGACCTGCCCCAATAAAGAGGAAATCCCTTCGCGCCGGCGTCACCGACGAAGGAGCCTGGGGCATGGGAGCATCGGCCGTCTTCGGCTTTGCAGCCGTCACTTCGAGCGCTCGGGCATCGAACCGAACCAGCCATTGCACCGCTTCACCCTTGGGCGCGTACGGCCGCAAAAGCTCGAGCTCGTCACGCCCGGTGCCTCGACGCAATGTCGACAGCGTCGACGCTGGTAGCGATTCTGCACCGGGCTGCCCACTTTCATCGGGCGTCGATTCATCCGGCCGAGGTTCGGTTGGACCCGCGGGAAGAATGAACGTTGCCCGGGCCGAATCGAAGCCATCGTTCCAGGACAAACCAGACCAACGGAGCTGCGCCATCGATCCATCGCGACGAATGAGCCCACGCCGAAAAAGCTCGGTCTTGTACCGGACGAACACCACGAAGACGCCCCGGGACAAACCCTTGTCGGCATCGAAGCGAACACGCATGACCGAAGGCTCTTTCGAGCCGTCGTCCTGCGTGCGATGCGAAGGCGGAAGCATCTCGACGCTCACTGGCTCGGCCTGAGCGAGCGATCCCGAGGCTGCATCGCGTCCCGGGACCACGTACGCGTCCGTTTCCGGAATCGCGTCGGCATCGACGCCGCGCAGGTCGAGCGCGCGCAAAGGGCCGCCCGAAATGCGCAGCGTGATCTTGTGCTCGACGCGCGCCGAGCCGTCTTTGGATACGTCGATGCGCACGTCGTCGCCCGCAACGCGAGCGTCGACCCACGCCAAGGCAGAGCGGGGCAGGGCGAGGGAACCGAGCGCCAGAAGTGCGGCGAGAAGCGACGATGGCCGGGCGAGCCGGATGAGCATGGCCCAGACCTTTCATGGGGCGAAGGGCTGGGCCAAGTTTCGTGTTGGCGTTGCGAGACGCCGTAGCGCTGTCGTCAGACTTTTCGCAGGCGAATCAAAACTTGATGTGCACCTTCGCGCCGTGGCCGCGGCCTTTTTTCCAGCCCCACTTGCCTTTGCCTTTGCCTTTGCCTTTGCCCACGACGATCACGGCGGGCGTCGGATTCACCACCACGACGGGCGCCCAAGCGGTTGCGACGAACAGGCCCACGACCGGCGCGCCATGACCGACCACGACCACGCGGCCGGGCCGATGGTGGCAAAGCACCACGACAGGCTGCGGCGAGCTTTCGCCGTGCAGCACGACGGTCACTTTGTGCGGGTTTGTCTTGACCACCGCAAGTTTGCCCGTGAAGTAAAGCCCCTTCGGCTCGGCTTGCAGCTCCACGGTTTCAGGAGCGCTTCCCACGACGGCGATCTTCACTTTGCGCTTGCCGACGGGAATCGGTTTGAAATCGTCATCGAGCACGTAGACGCGCGTTTCGCCCGATTTCGCGTCTGCGACGACTTCGATCACGTCGTCGCCGGCCACTTGAATGATGCCCCCATTGGGCCCCTTCTTGTCCTCGGGGATCTTCACTTCGGCCGCTACTTTCGCAGTTGCCACGAGCTCGCGCGTGCCACCGCGCGGCACGTGCAGCGCTCCATTGATGGGTTTTCCCTTGACCGACACGTCGTACGTCACTTCGGTCAGATCCGCATCGAGCGCCGGAAATTCGGCTGTGTGAACACCCGCTTCCGTGTCGTAAACGAGCTTTGCAGTGACGGGTTTTGCATCCGCCTGCACGGGTTTCACCGTGACCGTGCCCGTGACGCTATTGCCGAGCGGCGCACCATCGGGCGCCTTGAATCGAGCCTTCAGCTTGCCTTCCGGAGCGACGACCCACGATACCGTCGCCGGCTCGTGCTGCTCGGTAATCTCTTCTTCGGCGGCGACACTTTCGGCCGTGATCTCCCCACCTTTGGCTTGTTCGTCCTTCTTGCTGCACGCCGGCAGGGCAAATGCCGCAGCAAGAGCAAGCATCACGAAACCAGAGCGGAAAAGTTTGTCGAGTCGCATTGACCGGAGAGTACCCAAAAATCGTCCACGTGGCTATCGCAATCACGCCGAATTTGTGCCCCTTTTCGTGCGGAATGAAATCCGCACCTGGTAACGGATGGGTGCAGCCGCGTGTTCTTTTTCAATGACGTCAAATTTGTTTCTTGCGCACGGACCAAATGAACCCGTCATAAAAAAAGTGCATCAGGGCCACGGTCTGTGCGACGCTCCACAAGGCGCGGTAATCGTCGGCGATGATTTCAGCCATTGCGCCGTACCCAAGGGTCACGGTAATGAAAACAAAGGCCGCAATGGGTTTGGCAAACCTCACGCGCTCGAGCCGGAGCCGCTTTACGAGCACTCGCTGCTCGGACCACCACACCAGACCAAAATATTGAAACGCATGAAAAAGGTTCATGATGAGAAAGGCTTGACCGAATGGATTGAACCCCCAGGCCCAGATGGAACAAAGCCCCGTCGTCACATACAAAAACACTTTTTGAACGCCAATCTTGTAACCGCGTTTGGCAAGACGCACATAAGCCAGCACATAAAAAGTGAGAAAAATGCCGCCGCCGAAGACAAGGCCCCAGGCAATGAATCGTTGATGTGACAACATTGCCGTCGGTATTTGCGTGAAAAACATGGCCCCGACGTCTTCGAAGAGCGTGAATTTTTGAAAATGAGCAAGCATCGTCGCGCCAGAGACGATGGGGCCGATGTAAAGTAGCAAATTCAAAAAGAAATCGAGCCTTCGGCCCACCAGGGGATCGTTGCCTTGGTTGCGATCGTAAATACGCCCGAGGCCGAACGTCTGCAGCGCGGAATGCCACACGTCCCAAAACGTGACGACCACCGTGGCAATCACGACCGCCCACATCGACGACATCATGGCGGCAAACAGCGCAATCGGCAGGGCAATGAAGCGAATCTTGTGGCGCGGAAATACGTCGGGATTGAGATGACTACGGACAAGGACTGCCACGAGATGCGCGTGCACGAAGATGCCGAGAAGCAACGTCGTCCACGTGAATCGTCTGCTGGCGAGCCAAAAACGATCCGTATCGAGCGACGTTCCAGAGACGAGCGCTCCCACGAGCATCGATGCGAGAGGCGGGAGCAGAAAAAATACCCAATCGTAGACAGGACTCGCAATGTAGGGCGAGCGCCTTGCAGGCGCTGCGTTTTGCAGCTCGGGCGTTGCTTCGATCGTCGTGGTCACGGCATTTTTTCAGGTATTGGGCTCGGTTCGGACGTCGCAAAACGTACGACGACACCCGTCTCCGCCAGGTGATCGACGAGCCACAAAATGAAAAGGTTGATGCCGAGCATTTCGAGCGACTCTTCCACCGCATCGATGAGCCCATAACCCAGGTTGTGCGAGCCGTGTTTTTCCGTCCAATATCCGAGCGGCAATTCCATGGCCACCGCTCCACCCACGAAAATGGCCCCCGCAATCAAAAATCGAATGCTCGTGCGCCGGGGCAAATGGCGCAAAAAACGCAGGTACGAAAGCGCCACGACGAGGACCACCACGAAGGCAGGAACGACCCAGCTAAAATAAAATACGCCTGACAAATCGAGAAATCCGGTCATTTCATGAATCGAAAACACTTCATCCACCGCAATGTAGGCAAACCCCAAGGCAAGCACCCACCAATGAGGTACGAATCCGGCCCCGGATTTCTTGGCACTCGCCGCGGCAAACATCAGGAGCAGCGATGCAATGGAAAGAATGACCGCCGAATAGAACGTCGGCACATTGGCTTCGTAACTCAGCGAAAAAAGCGGCACGATTCCGTGTTGCGTGGGCAAACCGTACAGAGCGCCCAGCACTTCGACGAGCACTCCGGCAGAAACGACGAGGCAAAGCGTCACGAAAAATGGGAGACGTAACGTCGATTTCGACAGGACGATGTCCATCGTGGCGCCCTCCGCGCAATCCCCTTGGAAGACGCCCCGCATCATGCCGTGGACCTAGGCAACTGTTCAAGCATCCAGCGCTTTTTCGACCGCGCATGATTCTTCCCCCGCAACCACTCCCGGTGTACCCTCGGGCGCAGCATGTCCTCCGACTCCCTGGAAATCCCCGAGAGACTCGGACGCTACGAGATCCTCGAACGCCTTGCTTCTGGCGGCATGGGCGAGGTGTTCGTCGGGCGTTTCGTCGGGCCAGGCGGATTCATCAAGCCTGTCGCCGTCAAGCGCATCCACCCGCATCTCGCAGGCGATGAAAACTTCATCCACATGCTGCACGACGAGGCGAACGTCGCGGCATCCATTCGTCACCCGAACATCATCGCGACGATCGACGTTGGTTCCGAGGGGGGCAACCACTTCGTGGTGCTCGACTACGTCAGCGGCGATTCGCTTGCGCGTCTCTTGCGCGATCTGGGCAAGCGTGGTGTCGCCTTTCCAGATTGGCTCGTTGCATGGATCGGCGCGGAGACGGCGTCCGCTCTGCACGCGGCGCACGAAGCAAAGGCTCTGACGGGCGAGTCACTCGAGATCATCCATCGCGACGTGTCGCTCGCAAACGTGCTCTTGTCCGATGCGGGTCACCCGATGCTTTTTGATTTCGGCGTGGCCAAAGGCACGCATCGCATGCATCAAACGGCGCATGGCGAGCTGAAGGGGAAACTCCCGTACATGGCGCCGGAGACGTTCAAAGGTGCGCCGGTGGATCGCACCGTCGACATCTTTAGTTTGGGCGTGATGCTGTACGAATTGGCGACGGGACTTTCACCGTTTGCCCGCGCGAGCGACCTCGAAACGATCACCGCGCTTCAGAGCGCGGTCGTGGAACCTCCGAGTCGCGTGATGCCGATGAGCGTGCGCGCGTCGCTCGATCCCATCATTTTGCGGGCGATGGCGCGCGAGCGGGCTGAGCGTTACCAGACCGCCGCGATGGTCGAGCAGGATCTGCGTGCGTGGGCGCGTGCGTGCGCAGCTCAGCATGATGCTGCGAGTGCATCGGCGTGGGTGCTCGAGAATTTCCCCGCGCGCTCCTCTGCACGAAAAGCGCTTCTGGCGCGCATCGCAAGCTCTCCGAGTGGCCCGTCGTCGCGTTCGTCTAGCTCGCCTTCGTCGATCCGATCGGTCAGCGACATCATCGCTGAGCCCTCGTCGTCGCGAACGGGGCCCGGGTACGACAAGACGCAACCGCTCTATGCGTCGACGCTCAAGTCGTCGGGACAAACGCCTCCGCCGCCAGTTTCGGAACAAGATTCGTCCGGACAAACTGAAGAAGAACCGCGAGAGGAAGTGTCAGCGACCTACGACAAGACGCAGGCGATGCTGCAAGGCGTGACGCCCGCTCCGTTTGGTCCGCCTCCGCCGTCGTCGTCGACGCCGCTATCGGAACCGAGCACGACGACGGATGTTTCCATTCCGGGTGTCGCGCGGGGTGACACGCAGATCATTCGGCCGACGCTCGCCGTGCAGGCGCCGCCGAAGAAAACGGTATCGCCGGTTCACGTGCTGCTCGGTGTCGCTTCGACGTTTGCCGTGGTCGCATTTGCGCTGCTCGTGGTGCTTCTTTCCCGCGACAAACCCCAGCAAGATCCAGCGTCCGCCGCACCGTCGCCACCTCCCGTTCAGACCGCTTCGGTCGCTCCGATCGCGGAGCCGACGACTCCAGTTGCGACGGCGCAGGCAGTTCCTGCGGCTTCTGCGAGCGTTGCGCCCGCAACCGTCGTTGCCACGACGAGCTCCAAGGCGGTCGCTGCACCACGTTCGACGCCGATCCCGAAACCCACGACCACCTCGCGAAAGGGTGGATCTCTCGTCAGGAGTTACGATTGATTCGTCGTATGCCCAGGCGACAGCCGCACCTCCGGTGGTTTGTCCTCGCTCCGCTGTGTGCCCTTCTCTTGGGACAAACACCTGCAATTGCGGCAGGTGGCAAGCTTTCGCCCGAAGAACAAGAGGCGCGTGCGCTCTTCGATCAAGGTCTTGCGCTGAGCGACGAGAGCCGGTGGTCCGAGGCGCTCGATGCGTTCAAGAAGTCCGACAAGCTCGTCCATTCCGCGTCCGTGCGGTTCAACATGGCGGTCACGCTTCGAGCTCTTGGTAGGTACGTCGAGGCCAAACGGATCGCGGAGGAGCTGCTTGCCCGCGGAGTCGACGACAAACCTCTGAAGCCCGCATTGCAGAAAGACGTCGAGAAATTACGGGACGAAGTTGCGCCGAAGATCGTGCACGTCGAGCTGAGGAGAAACCCAGCGGATGGCGGCGTCGAGATCGATGGCACGTTGTTCATCGTCGCGGCGGATGGTCGTGTCGAGCTCGACCCGGGCAAGCACGTGTTCATCATGCGCAAAGAGGGATACGAGACGGTCACGGTCGCGCAGTCGGTTGCGGGGCCCGAGGCGGTCGTGGTGCTCACGGCGCCCAAAATCAACATTGCGCCTCCGCCCGAACCTCCGCCTTTCTACAAGCGCGGCTGGTTTTGGGGCACCGTGGGTGGCGTTGTCGCTGCAGGTGCCGCGATTGCCGTCGTCGCCGTCGTAACGACCGCGGATGCTCCGGCTGTGGCGGCTCCACCGCCGAGCACCGTGGGTCGTGTCATTCCAGCGGCGTTTACCGTGAGGTTTTGATGAGCGGCCGGCATTTCGCTCGAATCGCAGCACCGTTTGTCCTTTGCGCATTACCGGCATTCGCGTGGACCGGGTGTTCGTCGGATGCATCGCAGGATCCGAGCTATCTGCGGGTCAAGCTCGTGCCGGCGATTACGGCTGCGACGATTCCGCTTGCCGTGCGTGTGGTGATTGCAAACGAATCGACGGGCGCATTGATAGAGAGCCTGTGTATCAACATCGAGGGTGTTCAAGGCACGACGACGGCGACTTTCGTTTTGCGTCGCGACGTGGGAAAACCAGCGAGCGATCGCATATCGATCGAGGTGACGCCATTCGATGTGATTGCGGGGCAAGATACCGCGGAACCGGGCAAAGAATTCGCTTGTCCGGTCACGTTGCCTGCCGCGACGGGTGATGCACAGAAGGTTTCGGTCGATTTTTGCGAGGGCGAAACGCGAGCGCTCCAATTTCACGTGGGCGCGATTTGTTGTGCAGATGCGTCTTGCGAATGTGAATCGGGATTCGTGTGCGGCACGGGTATCTCGAGCCCGAGCATGTCGTGCGGACCGTCGACGTGTTGCCGTGAATCGATTACGTCGTGTGAGCTGGATATTTGATGGCGCACGGATCGTTTGGCGTGCAAGCTCGGTTCATGATATCTCGCAATACGAATGCAACGCGTCCTCTCTGATCTCATCGCCCTTCTCGCATTGGAACGCCTCGATCGTGACCTTTTCCGTGGTCATAGCCAAGACCTCGGTTGGGGTGCGATTTTCGGCGGCCAGGTCCTTGGTCAAGCGCTTTCTGCGGCGGCGCAAACGGCACCCGAGGATCGCCCCGTCCATTCTTTGCACGGATATTTCCTTCGCGCCGGGGACGTGCGCAGGCCCATTATTTATCAAGTCGACAGATTGCGTGACGGGAAAAGTTTTTCGACGCGCAGGGTCGTCGCGGTGCAAGAAGGCGTAGCCATTTTCAGCCTTGCGGCTTCGTTTCAGGTCGACGAAGGCGGTTTCGAGCATCAGGACGAAATGCCCGATGTTCCAGCGCCGGAAGCGCTCCTGTCCGAACGGCAAATGGCGCTTGCGATCGCCGACAAATTGCCAGAATCGCTCCGGCCCATTGCCACGGCCGAACGGCCCATCGAAATTCGTCCCGTCGAACCGCGCAATCCGTTGCGACCCGTCGTTACCGAGCCGCGCCGATATGCTTGGTATCGTGCCATCGATGCGCTGCCCGATAGCCCAGCACTACATCGTTATGTTCTCGCATATGCATCCGATTTTGCGTTTCTCGGCACGTCCATGGATCCGCACGGCGTGAGTTGGTTATCCGGAGGAATGCACGTGGCGTCGCTCGATCATTCGATGTGGTTTCACAGGCCATTTCGAGTCGACGAATGGCTTTTGTATTCGGTGGACAGCCCGTCGGCCTCGGGGGCTCGAGGTCTCGTGCGCGGGCAATTCTTCGACAGCAAAGGGCGGCTCGTCGCGAGCGCCGTCCAGGAAGGTTTGATCCGCCGGCGCAAGTGATTGACGCGCTAATTGTGTACCGCATGTGCACGAGCATGGTGGGAAGGCGCGAAGGGCCAACGTTGGTTCAATGGGGCTCGTGTGGATGTCACTTTGGTCGAACTATGGCACAGTGTGGCTCAATCGGTTTGCGCTTTCGAGTGAACGTTTGATCGATGTGGTTCGTGTGGATGTCGGTTCGAGTGAACGATGATTCGATTTGGCTCACGTGGGTGTCGGTTCGAGTGAACGGTCGTTCGACGTGGGTTCAAGCGGATGTCGATCCGAGCGAATGTTCGCTCGAATGGGCTCGTGCGGATGTCAATCGGAGCGATCGTTCGCTCGAATGGGCTCGTGCGGATGTCGATCGGAGCGATCGGTGGCACAACGTGGCATCTTCGGATGTCGATCGGAGCGAACGGTGGCGCGGGTTTCACCTTGACCACGGCGCACCGCATCGGGTGCAATCGTACCATGGTTCCAACCATCAAACGACTTACTTTGTCATTGGGCTTTACCGTGTGCTTGGGTTTTGCGTTCGTGCCTCAGGGATGCGGGGGCGTTCAGCATCCTGTTGCGGACATTCCCGAGCACGTTGCAGCGCCGATCAAAGGCTGCGCTTTCGAGCACACGCATCACGTCCGAGATGCGGACCATATCGTCAAGTATGACGTGACGCTCGATAGCAACGGTCAAGTCGAGACCATTACGCTGGTCGATTCCACCATTGGCGATGAAGAGCTCGAGCAATGCATAGCTGCATCGATCCGCTCGCTCACCCAATACGATCTTCTGCGCCCTCGCTCGGAGAATTTCGATCGCGAGCTTGCACAGCCGGAATCGCGCATGCTGCTGGGCAATCCGGCAGTACCGCTTGCGGTTTGCGTTGCGTCGCCACCTTGTTTGCTCGCGCTGGGCATGGTCGTGGCTGGTTCTGTGTACACCGTGCAGATTATCGTGCACGCGGCGACTACGGCCAAACCTACCGCGATAACGACGGGCTGGCCGATGGCGACCGCCAAACCCACCGCAACGACGACGGCCCCGCCGATCCCGATCGCCCTGCCGCGAAAGTATCCGAACCAGACGTGTGAGGAAGTGGAGCGCATTCGCCTGGAAGCCGACAAGGACAAGGTTTGTCCAGAACATCCGCTGACATTTCCTGGGAAGAGCTGTAGTGATAAGGGCAAAAACGCGCGTTTTCTGCCCGAGTATCCCTGCTCCTTGATCAAGGCTCGCATCCCGGCGATGCTGGCGTGCATCGCGGCGCGACAGAAGGTGCAAGACGAGTGCTTCAAGAACTCACCCGATTCGGGACATCCGCAGCAGATTGACGATCTCACCAAGGGGGTCAAATTGTGTGAGGCACTCAAGGTGGTAAATTGCGCGCCCGGTCACCCGATGTCAGGACTGTAGTCATGAGCGAAAAAGTGCATCGTGCGATCAAGGCCCACGACCTCGACACCCTCGCCCGGTTGCTTGCTGCTGGAGACGACCCGAACGAACGCAGCACGGAGCAGCCGCAATGGAGCCCCCTTTCCGCCGCAATTTATGAGGTTACGGAGGGCGGGGACATTGAAGCTGTCGCACTCCTTCTGCGGCATGGGGCTAACTGCAATGCCTGGGAGGGTAACCGCGACGCGACGCCACTGCTGCGGGCTCTCTGGGATGGGCATCGTGACGCCGCACTCATGCTTCTGGCCGCGGGAGCCGACCCAAACGTCAGGAGCGACGTGGGAGATGTTCCAATCTCCATGTGCGTGGTGCGCGGGGACCTGAAAATGGCCGCGACGCTCTTGCGTGCGGGGGCGGCAAAGACAATCGAGGAGTGTCCCGGCGACGGGACGGGCTGTAATGCCCTCGGCCATGCCGCGGCTCTCCTCGACATCGAGATGATCCGGCTGCTGCTCGCCTGGGGCGCTTCCATCACCGCGTGGGACATAGATCGTCGCACTGCACGTGAACGGCTCCCCGAGCGCACCGAGGAGAACGCCGAGAAGTATGACCTCGCCCTGGAGTTGCTTTCGCCAAAGTCGTGAGAAACGTGCCAACCAATGTGCCTGGTGGACACGGACCATGCCAAAGTCGTTATGGATGGGATATCCGATGTCGCTCGCGGTCGATTGATGGACGTCGAGCTTATTCGCCCACTTTGATTCGAAGCTGCGAACACCTGCGAGTTTGCGTTTATGGGGTATGGGGGGCCGAGCCTCTATCGTGACTGGTCTCGAGAAGCGAGCGCATGACTCGAGGCTCGGCTTTAGAGCATTACGGCGTCGTGCAGAGGATGAGACGCCAGTTGTTCAACGTGCCGTAGTCGGCGAATGCGTAGTTATCGGTCACCGTGAACGTCCACAGGCCGTTGGCGGGCGTTCCGTTGAGCGTCGCGAAAGACGTCTCCGGCGAGTAGCACGCACTGAATGGCGCGTCTGCATCGGTCGCGGTGTCGATGGGCACGGCGCACGTCGAATCGAGCAGCGTGTCCGTGAAGTCCACGCCAAAGCTCCCGTTGCCCGTGGATGCATCGAGCGGCGCGCCACCGGGCGGCGTGAGGTACACGTCCACGTCTGCGGCATACTCGTGCGTGATGTCGAAGGCGATCGCCGTGCGAGCGATGTTGCCGCCTGCTGCCACGTTGACGCTGCTGTCGAGCACGGTGGGGTCTTCAGGGATATCCGTTCCTACGGGCACCTGGTAGACGAGCATGCTCTCGCCGCCTCCGCATGGCGTGAAGTAAGCGGGCACCGCGCACGAAGGATCGGCTGCGTCGATCGAACCGTCGCCGTTGTTGTCCATGCCGTCGTTGCAGAGGATTTCCGGCGGAGCGCAGACGCTCGGCGAACCCGAGCACGTGTAACCAGGTTCGACGGTGCAGGTCGCGCTGCAGCCGTCGCCGCCCATGAGATCGCCGTCGTCGCACGCTTCGCCCGGTTCCACCACACCGTTGCTGCATTCCCCGACGACCGTCACGACGAGCTGGTACTGGTCGATCACGGCATTGTCGAGCCACCGGATCGTTTGGACGTAATACGTGTTGGGCGCAAGGTTTTGCGCGAAGTTGTCGACAGCCGGATCGATGAGCGAGCAGTTGCCGATGCCGTCTTGATCGTCGCTACCGAGCTCGGTCGTGCAATCGGATGCGTAGAAGAAGATCTCGGTGTCGGCAGTTCCATTGGGTTCGGTGCACATGCCCGAGCCGCCCACGAACGTCTCGATACGCACGCTCCTGGGAGGTCCAGCAGGAAGCGTGAACGAGTACCAGTCGTGGTCGCCGAGTGGCGTGATGGCACCGACGACCGAGCCGCTGAGGGGCGAGCCGGATAGCGCGATCGCAGTGGCCTCGGCGCACATGGCATTCGGCTCGATCTCTTCGATTTGGCACATCGAGCTGCAGCCGTCGCCGCCGGTCGTATTGCTATCGTCGCATTGCTCGCCTGCATCGAGCGAGCCGTTGCCGCAGAGCGAGCAAACGCCGACGGAGCACACGCCGCCCGAGCCGCCAAGGGTGCACATCGTGCCATCGGGCGCATTCGGATCATCGCATGTACCGGTCATCGGATCGCATGTGCCCGCGACGTGACACTGATCGGATGCCATGCAGACGACCGGGTTTGCCCCGGTGCACACGCCAGCTTGGCACGAATCGGCCTGCGTGCATGCATCGCTGTCGTCGCACATCGAGCCGTCCATCTTGACCGGATCGGAGCACGTGCCGGTGCCCGGATCGCAGGAGCCGACGTCGTGACACTGGTCGGATGCCATGCAGACGACGGGGTTTGCCCCGGTGCACACGCCAGCTTGGCACGCATCGGTCTGCGTGCACGCGTCGCTGTCGTCGCACATCGAGCCGTCCATCTTGGCAGGATCGGAGCACATGCCGGTCATCGGGTCGCACGTGCCGACGTCGTGACACTGGTCGGACGCCATGCAAACGATGGGATCCGCCCCGGTACAAGCGCCTGCTTGACACGTATCCGCCTGCGTGCACGCGTCGCTGTCGTCGCACGCGGTGCCGTCCATCTTCGCAGGATCGGAGCACATGCCGGTCATCGGATCGCACATGCCAGCGTCGTGACACTGATCGGAAGCTGCGCAGACGACGGGGTTTGCCCCGGTGCAGACGCCCATCTGACACGTATCGGTTTGCGTGCAGCCATCGCCGTCGCTGCACAGCGCCCCGTCGGCCGCGTTCGGATGCATCGGCATCCCACCGGCACACGCTTCCGTCGTGCACGCGTTACCATCGTCGAGCGGTACGTCCGCGTCGTCGGCAATGTCGACGAAGTTGCCTGCGCCGTCGCAGACATGCACGAGGCAGTCGTTCGGCGTCTGCGCCGCGACGGGTGTATCCTTCGCGGTGAACGACACGCCGCACACGCCCATGTCGCACGTTCGCGTCGAGCACTCGTCGTCGGTGCCGGGACAATCTGCTGCGACGTTGCATCCGACGCACTGGCCCATGTCGTTGCACACGAGCGGGTCGGGTCCTCCAGGAGGCGTGCAATCGCTGCCTTGCGCCACGTTCGTGTGTGACGGCGTGCCCATGTCACACGTGTCCGTCGTGCAGGCCTCGCTGTCGTCGGGAACGTCGGTGTCGTCGTTGTTTTGGATGGCCAAGCCGCTGCCATCGCACACTTCGATCTTGCAATCGCCCGCGGTTTGCGTCGGTGTCGGCGTGTCGGCGGCGGTGAAGTCCATGCCGCAAACGCCTGCGGTACACGTGCGCGTTTGGCAGGCGTCATCCATGCCGGGACAGTCCGTTGCCACGATGCACTCGACACATTGCCCATTGCCATCGCATTGGCTGCCGCCCGTCGTACACGGTTCACCCGCGGCTTTCGGGTTGTGCGCTGTCGTATTGTCGGCGTTGCACACGTCATCCGTGCACTCGTTCTGGTCGTCTTCGGGGACGCACATCATCGAGCCGCCGGAACCACCGGAGCCCCCCATGCCGCCGCTGCCGCCGGTATTCCCAATCTGGCTTCGATCGACGGAAGAGATCACTTCACATCCAGTCGATCCCATGACCAGTCCGGCGAGCATCGCTGCCGAAAGAAGGTATTTTCGTGATTGCATGAAGACGTTCCACCTCCGAGAAGCTCTCGCGCTCGTGGACCGCACCGTCGCAAGTCGGCTCACCCATGAGCGATTTTAGTTCGCGGCGAGCTTACTCGATGTGGAGGTTTGTCAGGCAAGAAAAAATCGAATGTTTACAGGGGGGTGCAAAGCGCTTCGCCATCCGGCGCGAAAACCGAGCAGTACGGATCCGACGCGCACACGCTCGCGCAGGTTTTGCAATGGATGCACGCGTCGAGGGCCCGGTAACGCTTGATGCCTTCAGGATCGGGGGTATTCGTGTCGCATTGCAGTGAACAACATGCCCCGTCGACGGTTTTCTTGTCGCACGGGCCAGGACCACCCGGCAGCCCCGAGTCATTGCAGAACATCAAAGAATTGCACGTTTTCCATTCCAAACATGCCGTCCACTCGGCTTCGCACTCATTCGCGACGGCCCCTGTTTTCCCCAAGCATTCGTCGCATGTCGCGTAATTGCTTCCGCCGCTGCTGCTGCTGCTGGAGCTCGACCCTCCACCGCTGCTCGACGACGAGCTAGTCGACGACGAACTGCTCGACGACGTCGAACCACTCGAGGAACTGCTCGCCGAGCTGCTCGAAGACGCCGAACTGCTCGAGCTCGAGCTGCTCGACGAACCTCCCGCCTGTCCCCCTTCGCTCACGGTGCCTCCGCAACCGACGAAACAAACCGCGCTACCCGAAATGCAAAGCCCCACGACGAACGAAGAAATTTCCATTGGATGCCTCCCTATGCGCAACCTCGGCTAGCGTACCTATATTTTGGGAACGGTTGCCACGAATCGGCGTCATCGATATCTTTCCGCCCCTCATGAAAATTCCTCGCTTGCCTGGTCCTGCTTTCAAGACGCCTCGGTTGTCTGGACCAACCCTTGCCGCAATCCGGCGTATCGCGGAAACTCCAGGCGCCGATGTCGCTTTGCGGGCTTACCTGAAAACGACCATGGGCATCGATCGTCTTACGGAGCTACCCGAACGCTTTCGCGGGCCACTTCCCATGCAATTGCGGCCGATTCGAGCTCGCCCGTCGAGATCACGTCCGAGCGCAGGTTTGCCTTTGCCCGAAATCGGCGCGTGGCCCAACACAGTCGATTCTTTCGCGTCCGCCTATCGAGACGGAAAACTATCCCCGCGTGACGTCGCCGACCGCGTGCTCACGCGTCTCGACGAGCTCGCCACGCGTCGCCCATGCATGAACATTCTTGCTGCCAAGGATCCCGCCATGACCCTGCGCGACGCCGAGGTATCCGCGGACCGTTTTGTTCGCGGCCGCCCCATCGGCCCCCTCGATGGCGTCCCATTTCTCGTCAAGGACCAATGCGACGTCAATGGTTTGTCCACGCGCGATGGATCCATTTGCGAAAGTGACGCACCCATTTCTTGTGATTCCACCATCGTTGCTCGCTTGCGCCAAGCAGGCGCCGTATTTTGCGGAAAAACCGTGCTCACCATCTGGGGCATGTCGCCCATTGGCAATAGCACCGATTACGCCATGCCTCATAATGCGCACGATCCGACGCGCGCCGCGGGTGGTTCTTCCACGGGATCCGCCGTCGGTGTCGCGCTGGGGATGGCTCCGATTGCCATTGGTACGGACGGGGGCGGGTCCATCCGCATTCCAGCAGCGCTCAACGGGATTTTTGGTATCAAACCAACGTTCGGCCGAGTTCCACGATCGCCCACGTCTTCCAGCTCCGTCGCGCATACCGGCCCCATTGCTGCATCGACCCGCGACCTCGCGACGTTTTTGGATATCGTCGCGTCCGAGCCCGATCCGAGAGATCCCATGACCTCGTGGGCCCCCGCGCCTCCCGAAGGCGGATTCGGCGCATATCTCGGCTCTGGCGTGCGCGGATTACGCATCGGCGTCGACGAGCTCGAAATGCGCCAGGCCGAGCCCGATATCGTTCGGGCCTTCGAACGAGCCATTTCGGCGCTCGAAAAGGAGGGGGCGGAAATCGTTCGTATCGAGATCCCCATGGCGAAATATGCCCCCGCGATGGGCTACATGACCATTTCGCCCGAGGAAGTTGCCATCAAGCGCGACATTTTGCGAAGTAGGCGTTCGGAATTGCCCGATGACCTTCGCCTCATGTTTGCCATTGTCGAAGGGTTTTCTTGCGGCGAATACCTCGACGCGCAGCGCCTCCGTTCGGGGCTGCGCATCGCCGTCGCCGAGCTGTTTCATGACGTCGACGTCATTGCGCTTCCCACGACCGCCATCACGGCACCGCGCTACACCGAGGCCGAAGAGCGTTTGCCTTTCAGCGACCCCACGGCCATCGATGGACTCTGTCGTTTCAATTTTCTCGGTAACCTCACGGGTTTGCCTGCGGCAACTGCGCCCATTGGTTTGGACTCAAAAGGTTTGCCCATCGGCCTTCAAATCATCGGTGATGCG
Source organism: Polyangiaceae bacterium (assembly GCA_016715885.1). NCBI lineage: Bacteria > Pseudomonadati > Myxococcota > Polyangiales > Polyangiaceae > Polyangiaceae bacterium. Next base: position 978,173 of record JADJXL010000028.1, on the reverse strand, counting down.
TGGGACGAACCCACCGTCCTGTCTGTCCTCGCGCACCTCGAACGTATCGGCCTTGCGACCGTGAAAAAGCCGCCTCATGCATGCGATTTGCTCGCATGATCAATCTCTGTCCTGCGCTCATCCCGTAAGCGTCGGAAAGTTGCCTTGCCGTTGACCAAATCGCGCCGATTGACCGATACTTCACGAACGTGCGAACGTCGCGCTTGAAACTCGCGAGCAGTCACCGTATGTAGCGTCTTGGAGCAGATCGAATGACGGAAACCCCGGAGGAACCCGGAGTCGCGGTAGATGAAACGCGGGTCGAGCGAGTGCTCGAGGCGTTGTCGTTGGCATCCGTAGGGGCGTTCGAAGAAGCGATCGCTCTCTCCGGCGCGCTCTCCGAGGACCGTTTCGGTGCGCTCGAAGAAAGCCTTCTGGTGCTCCTTCGCGAGCTCAAGCAAACGCGCGAAGAGCACGACAAGGCGATGAGCGATCTCGAGGCATCGCGCCAGGATCTCGAAGTGCAGCTTCAGACGATCGAGCGTCAGCGCATCGCGATCCGCGAGCTCAGCGTGCCCATCATCGACGTGTGGGACGACATCATCACGCTGCCGCTCGTGGGCGCGATCGACAGTGCACGCGCCTCGGAGATGACCGAAAAACTGCTGCAACGCATCTCGGAACGCGGTGCGGATTATGTTTTGATCGACCTCACGGGTGTCGACATCGTGGATACGATGACCGCCGCGCACCTCGTGCGTCTCACGCATGCTGCAAAGCTTCTTGGAGCGCGTTGTGTGCTCACGGGTGTGCGTCCCGAAGTGGCGCGGACGCTCGTCGAGATTGGCGTGCATCTCGGTGGTCTCATGACGCTTCGCACGTTGCGCGACGGTTTGCGAGCGTGTCTTGCGATGCGTTCGGCAGATAAGCGTTCGCTGCGTTCATTCAAGAAAATTCGGCGAGCGAAGGATCAGGCTGAAGAGAGCGGCCGAAACGCCGCACCTGTCGACGACAAATCTGCGGCGACGCCGGGCGCCTGAGGCGCATCGAGATCTGTCGTCCGGTACGCGGCCGCGTTTGCAGCGCCGAAAGAAATGCTACATGAACGCTGACGATGCGAGTCGACGGCGAGCGGACACGGCCATGGTCACTTCCGGCAGTGCCGCGAAACCGCGAGTAGCATAGGCGCCGAGCAGGCATCCGACCGGGGGGTAGGATCATGAGCGAAATCCAAGTCGTTGCGAAATTCGCCATCAAGGACGGCAACCTCGACGAATTCAAACGTATTGTCGGCGAAGCAATGGCCATCGTTCGGGAAAAAGAACCGGAAACGCTGGCATACGATTGGTTTTTCGATGACGACGGCTCGACCAGCGTCGCCATCGAACGGTATTCGGGATCGGCGGCACTTTTGCAACATCTCGGCCACTTGGGTGGCCATCTTGCCGAGCTCTTGAAGCTCTCCAGCATGACCGTCGAAGTTTACGGCATCATACCCACCGAGATAGCCAAGATCATTACTCCATTTGGAGCAAAAATATTCGTGCCGCGGTTTCGAAAAGGGAATTGAGCACCATTGGGGTTCTCGTTGACATTCGGACGACGCGTCAATTCAGTTTGACCACCGAAATGTTGTCGAAATCGACGCGCCCTGGGTAGTGGGCGCTGAGCCAAACGACGATGCGCCGTGCTCCGGGCGGGGCCACGACGTCCCACCAGACGACTTGCCAATCGTAATCGTTCAGGTCGGCGCTCGCCGGTTTGGGATTTTTCACATCGCCGAATACGCTGTCATTGCCGTCGAGCCATTGCGCGCCGATGTGAAACCACGCGGCAGGATTTACCGTATTGCCTTGCGAGCGCGCAGCCGTGCTGATGCGGTACGTCGCTCCCTCCTGAATCGTATTGTAATCGCTGAAAATTTGCACGGCGTAACAATCCCATTGCCCGCGAGCATCCACGGCAAGCGCATTGCCACCACAACCAGGCGCTGCCGTCGTCAAAAAGACGTGGCTGTCGGGCGCACCCGATCCGAGGCATGCGCCCGGCGCCCCAGGATCGCGCACCTGCCAATAAGCGGGAGCCTGACCATTCATTCCTTCTTCGAATGTCGTATGCGCGAGGATGTTGCCCGGCAATGGATTGCAAAGATCCGTTGGACCCATCGGAGCATCGGGTGGCGCATCGACTCCACCATCCATCGGCATCTCGCCACCTTTCACGTCGACCATCAATGTGCGATAAACGGTATTCGATGGATCCGCTCTGAATATCAATTGAGTCGTACCGAGCGGCAGTGGCGGCGCATTCCAATGCCATGCAAACGGCGCCATTGCACTATCGACTCCACCGAACGTAGCTTGCACGAGCCCATTTGGCGTACACAGATCGACGCCCACGTTCGTATGCCCCGTCTGCGCGTCCGCGACACGAATGGTCAATGCATCGATCGTCGTCAATACCGTAGGCTCGACGCTCATCGACGTGACTGCACTGTCGACATCGGACACGACGCACGCGGCGGACGGCCCCGGAGGCTCCGCATTGCCTCCCGCCCCGCTGCTCGACGATGCTGACATGCTGGAACTTTGCGCTCCGCCTGCACCACCGCTTCCGGCAAAAGCGCCCGAGCCGTTCTGTTGCGTGCCATCCGAACATGCGAACGATACGACTCCAGCAGCAACGAGGCATCCAGTGCCAAAAAGAAGACGTTTCATTGATCGAGAGTACATGAAATCGTTGAGGAAACAGATAAAATAATGGTTGACCCAACGCTTGGAATGCATGTACGCATCTTCCATGCGCCACACGATTTTATCTTTGGTCATTGCAGGCTTTGCGGGCATGTCCTTCGCCACGGGCGGTTGCGTTGCGGACACCGAAACGCTCGATGGTGTCGATACGAACGTGGACCCGCTTGCACAATCCAACATCGACATGGCCGATTACGTCATTTCGAAGTGCGATGCCCCCGCGGGCGGGTGGCAGATTGGTTCCGAGCAGTTCCGCGTGATTCCCATGGGCATCCAGAACGGCGTCGGACGATTCGTCATCGTGAAAAGCACGAGCGGCGATGGCTTCGAAGAGTGGTCGATTGAAAAGGATTGGTTACGCATCCGCACCGACACGACGTGGGCATACGAGGAAACGCCGGGCGGAGCGTGGTGTGACGTCAAATGTGGTGACAATGCGCCGGGAACGTGCCAGCAGCGCTGGAACACGAATCCAAACGACCCGCGCAATGGGCTGAATCCAACATCGCCGTGGGCATATACGATTTATCAGGAGCCAGGAAAAACCGGGGTGGGCGCTCGTTGGATTCAGCGAAAGCTTTCGCTGGCGGTTGGTGGAACGACCGAATTCACGACGCAAATGGAAATCAAAGGGGCCGAGCGCAATACATGCAATTCGTGCGCGGTCAACTTCGGCACCAAGCCCGGTCAGAGCGTATCGCGCCGGGTCCAGGCGCGCCGGTATGCGAATTGGAAAGGTTTTACCGACGTCGTGCACTTGACGGTATTGTCGGGACCCGGGGCGGGCGAGCAATATTTTTATGCGCGCGGGCAAGGCTGGATCGGATTCAACGACCGCGTAGCGACGCACAAGGTATCGAATACCGTCCTCCCGACGTCTTCGTGTGCAGGATTTCAACAAGGAAGCATTTGCGCAGTCGTCGGCAAATCCGACGGCTCGTCGCCTCCACCGCCACCACCACCACCGCCGCCGCCTCCACCGCCTCCACCGCCGCCTGGAACGTGCGAATGTCGCACGGACGTCGACAATTATTGCCTTTACCCCAAATCGACGCCGAATTGCGCCATGACTGCGCCCGGTGGGTATTGTGATCCGAATGGCGACGGGAACTTCAACGATGCTGATTGGGTAAAAGGGTACAACGAATACCACGCCAATTGTCCGGACAATCCACCACCGCCGCCTCCGCCGGGACAGTGTGAATGCCGAACCGATGTGGACAACTTCTGCCTATACCCACCCAAAACCACCAATTGCGCCATGACGCACCCGGGCGGATACTGCGACCCGAATGGCGACGGAAACTTCAACGACGCCGATTGGACAAAAGGGTACAACGAATACCACGCAGCGTGCCCTTGAAGTCAACCCGCCAGCGGTCTCTGCCCCCACAGCACGCGTGTATCCACGAAGCGTAGGATGCGCATCGACACGAGGGGCCGGCTGCGAGCTTCAATCCCCAAATCAAGCCGACTCGGCAATTCCGTAGAGCCCCAGCCCCGAAAGCGTCGTTTCACACGCAAGGGGCGTGAGTCCGGCGTTGGCATACACGGACCTGAACCGATTTTCGTCGAATCGCCCATACGTGCGCGAGTAAAACCGCCACAATGTCATTGCTAAGACAAACCGAGGGTCTTCGGTGACTTTTCCGAGCACTTCCATTGGAATCAACGTATCGAACGTGTCGACGTTCGGCTCGAGAAAAGCGCATCGCCCTCCGGGGCGCAGCACTCGTCGCACCTCCGCCAGCACGCGCTCCGGCTCCGGCAACAAATACAAAAAGCTATGCCCCGTGACCGCATCGAACGAGTGATCACCAAAGGGTAATTGCGTGGCATCGGCCCGGACAAACTCGATGCGATGACCGTTGGGCTCCACCTTTTGCCATTGCTCCGCGAGAAAAAGCATCATGCGGCTGAGGTCGAGCCCCACGATATCGACATCGGGCACTCGGTCCAGCATGCCGAATGCGCTTATTCCGGGACCGCAACCCAGGTCGAGAACCCGATGGCCAGGTTTGACGGCGGCACGATCGGCCAAATCCGCACAATGCGCTCGCCACGAAGGCGCGCGGGTCATGAGCGCGTAACCGAGCGCTCCTACCTCGAACGTGGCAGCCGACAATGTGTGTTTGACTTTTCCGACGAGATTCATGGCGTCCATGGGGCCCCTCAACTCGCTTCGGCGGCATCCTGAACGTCGTCGATTGCGTCGACGACGATTTGCCCATCTTCTACCGACAAGAGAGCAACCGAACCCGACGGCAATTCACCACGGAGAATCATCTCCGCAATGGGCGCTTCGACGTGCCTCATGATTGCTCGTTTCATGGGGCGTGCTCCAAGCCCCTCGTCGAATCCACCTTCCGAAAGGAGCACGTCGATCACGGCTGGCTCGACGTCCAGCCGAATGCCCCGTTCGAAGAGCGATCGGCCCAATTTTCCGAGCAAGCGCCGCGCAACTTCTTCCACTTCGGTCTTTCCGAGCGGCCCGAACACCAGCACTTCGTCGATACGATTGTACAGCTCCGGAGGAAGCGCCGACCTTGCAGCATTCAGCATGGCTGATTCGAGTTTTTCCCCAGAAACCTTGTTCGTCGTTCGAGAAAAACCCACGGCCCGTTCGGTCTTCAGCGCCATTGCTTCCGCGGCGCCAATGTTGCTCGTCATGACGATGACCGTATTCGTGAAATCGACTCGGCGCCCGCGTCCATCGGTCATTCGCCCCTCGTCGAATACCTGCAGGAATGCTTCGAGCACGTCGCGATGAGCCTTTTCAATTTCGTCGAGCAAGATGACCTGGTACGACCTGCGTCGCACGGCTTCCGTCAATTGTCCGCCCGCTTCATGGCCCACGTACCCCGGTGGAGCGCCGATCAATCGAGCCGTCGCGTGCGCTTCGCTGTATTCGGACAAATCCAGGCGCGTCATTGCATCGGCCGAATGAAATAGCGTGTGCGCAATGGCTTTGGCCGTTTCGGTTTTTCCGACGCCCGTAGGACCCAGCAGCAAAAACGTGCCGAGCGGCCTTTCGGCTCGAATGCCGGCCGCATTTCGTCGAAGAACGCGGGCGATTTTGCCAAGCGCTGCCGTATGCCCCACGACCGATTCCGCCAAGTGTTTTTCCATATTGAGCATGCGGTCGCGGTCGGTTTCCAAAAGGCGTTCTTCCGGAATGTCCGCCAAGCTCGCGACGACCGCTGCAATTTCCGCCGGACCCACGGGCGAAACGCGATTGCGCCCCGCACGCCGGCGCACGCGAGCGCCCGCGGAGTCCAGAATGGAAATGGCTTTGTCCGGCAAGGCTCGGCCGGGCAAATAACGCATCGACCACGAAATGGCCGAAGCAATGCCTTCGTCGGTGTACGTCAATTGATGATGCGCGCCCAGCGTTCGCGTCACCTGCTTGCATAGCAAGAACGCCGAATCCTCGTCCGGCTCTTCGATGAATTGCACGGAAAATCGCCTGGCCAGCGCAAGATCCGTTTCGATGTTCTTGCGGTATTCCTCGGGCGTCGTTGCTCCAACGATACGAAGCTCCCCGCGAGCGAGCGCCAGTTTCATTTCGGCCGTTGCTTCGTCGAGGCCGCCCGTGAAGAGCTCGTGAATTTCATCGAAGAAAAGCACGACCTTGCGCCCGCAATCTCGAGTTTCGCGCAAAATCGTCGTCATTCGTTCCGCAAGGGCTCCGCGCGTGCCCGTGCCCGCGACGAGCTCGGATACGGTCAATTCGACGAGCAGGCGCGCCGTCTCCGGTTCGCGATTGCCCTCTTCCGCCAATCGCAAAGCAAGACCCCGCACGACCGAAGTTTTCCCAACGCCGGCGGGGCCGATGAGCAAGCAACTGTTTTGGTTTTTCTTGGCCAATGCATCGAGCGTTTCGTCAATTTCGAGCTCGCGCCCAATGACCGGATCGATTTCACCGAGCGCCGCCATGAGCGTGAGGTTTTTTCCGAGCGTCGAAAGCGTCGGCGCTTTGGCTCGATCGAGCGCCAGCGGATGCACGCCACCTGCGCGTGCTGCAAGCGGCGCCAAGGTTTGTCCAAGGAGACGATCCTTGTCGACCGGTTTTGCAAGCGCGGACAACGGAACGGGGACGGCCGTTGCGACAGGCGGAGTTGGGCTCGCCGATGCAGGATGCGTCGGGGCCGGGTTTGTCGAGGCCGCAGGCGGCACGGAAGGCGTTTTCGCGGTCGTTCGTTCTGGCGCTCGTGAAGGCGGCGGAAACAGCGGCACGGTCACGCCAGCGCCCAAAGGCCGTTTCGGGGGCGACATTGCAGCCGGTTTGTCCAGCTCAACGCGCTGAGACAGGCGCGTCGACAATGACGAAGGTTCCGTTTTCGAGGTTTTTCCGGTCGACGCTCCAGCGTTCAATCCACGCCGTGCAGCGACGACGCCGAGCGAAAGTTGCATCGCGGCGGTGCGCAGCCTCGCGGTGTCCACGCCTGCTTGCATGAGCGCTCGATACGCCGCGGACGAGCGGTCCGCCAAGAGCGCGAGCAACAGATGCAGCGCGTTTGGCTCGCCAAACGGCGCTCGCTTGCCGAGATCCCGCGCCGCAACGGTGGCTCGCGCCAGCGGATCGGGACTGTCTTCATCGAAAGATCGACCTGCCTTGAGCAGCGTTTCCGCATCGAGCCTCCGCTCGCGAAGCAGCTCGCCCGCTTGACCCTCGCGCGATGCGATGGCCGCAAGCAGATGCACGCTCGTCGGCCGTTCCTTGCGCGATGCTGCGAGGTCTTGCGCAAGCTTGCGCAACGTGACGAGGTCGGCCTGCGAGCCGGTTTGCGAGCGGAGAGTCGTCATGGTCGAGAGGGGGTCGCATGCTCCGACGCTCGGGGGCAAATTTTTTGCAGGTGAGTTTTTTGTTCCGCTGGGTTGTGTAAGTTGCGTTACGCAGAAATGTGCTCAAAATTCGGCTTTGGCGCCGATTTGTATCCATCGAGGCGCGCCGGGGCGTGCGCCATAGGGACGTCGCGAAACGATATAGGCCGCGTCGAGTAGGTTGCGACCGACGCCGTACAGCGTGAGCCAACGCAGGATGCGGACATTTGCGGATGCGTCGAGCAAGAAGAAGTCGTCGGTGGCGTATCCTTCGGGGATGTCGCCTTGGCCGGCGACTTCACGCATTTTGCCCGTGTACGTACCGGAAACGTTGACGCCCCATTTCTTCATTTCGACGCCGATGGAAGCGGTCAGTTGATGCGCTGGCACGTACGGAAGCTCGTCTCCTGCTCGGACGTTGCCGAAAATGGGATCCGCCGATTGAAAATCGGTCAGAAATCGCGCATCCGTAAAGGTGTACGAAAGCCGTCCCGGAACGAAGAGACCCTTTTTGACTTCGAGCTCGCTTTCTGCATACGCTTCGAAGCCCAGGACGCGCGCCGTGCCGCCATCGGATTGCTGATCCAAATTGTCGAGCACGCATCCGGTGGAGAACGTGCAAATGTTCGTCAGGTTCCGGTAATCATTGTAAAATCCAACGATTTCGGCCCGGAAGCGGCGCGGCGAATAACGGACGCCCGCTTCGTAATTGGTGCTCTTTTCCGGTCTGACGATGTCGTTTTGCCCCGGCGGGACGGGGGAAAACCCTTGGTGCACGCCTGCAAAAAGGCCGATGTCTCGCGGCAATGCAAGAAATGCTCCCGCACCCGGAACGATGACCTGCTGGATGGTCAAGTCCTTTACGCCGGTCGTGCGATTGTCCATTTCGCTTCGAATGGATTCCAATCGTGCGCCTGCGGTGACGGTGAGCGGGCCCCAGGTCATTGCGTCGATGGCATGCATCGAATAGGCAATGGTGTTCGCGTCATTGTCGGCGGTCGTCTCCGTCGGCCGCCCTTCCGGAACGAGCTCGTTGCCTTGGACGAGAAAACCGTCCTGTGTGTGGAGGCGCCTGATGGAATCGTAATGAAAACGCAGCCCGTATTCGATGCGGTGTTTGATGGGGCCGGTTTTTTTGCGCATCGTGATGGCGCTTTGAATGCCCTGCGAAACGAAACGCCTATCGTTTGGCCCGACGAGCAACGTTTCCGCATCGGTGCTCGGGGCAATGCCGCCGGTGAGAACGCCATAGAAAACTGCGTTTCGAGGATCGTCCGGATTGCGCAATACGTCGACGATCGACGCGCCGCGAAAACCATTCACCTTGCGCCAACTGCGATGCAAATCATGGCGGTAAGCCGTGCTGACGATATCGACGTCTCGACTGAGCTTCGCGCGATGCGTGAGCTGGAATTGCGTCCGATGATATTCCATGCGATCGAGCTGGCTTGCACCATAACGACGATATGGGCTGGCGCGAAAGTCTTCGTCCGTGAGCCCGAGGTACGTTTCGTTGGAGATTTCGCCGGAATAACCCAGCTTGATCTCGAATTCGCTGATGGGAGCAAAGACGGGGCCGAGGACGTATCGGCCTTTCAGCATGATTTCATTGCGGGCAAACCCCGTATCGCCGCCGCCATCGAGCTGTTTGAAGCCGTCGTTGGCCAAATGTGCCGCTTCGATGAGAATACCGTAATGGTCGTCGGCGAGCCCTTGCTGCAAGTGCACCTTGCGATGCATGAATTGACCCACGGAAATATCCACGAAGCCGCGGCGTTCGGAAGGAATGGGCGCCGTGACGAGGTCAATGGCGCCGCCGACGGTGTGCGGCCCATACGTGATTGCGGAGGGACCTTTGATGACCCGCACCGATTGCATGCGCATCATCAGGGGGAAGAAATATGCCGCCGGGGCCGAATAAGGTGCAGGACCAAAAAGAACACCGTCCTCCATCAGTGTGATCTTTTTGCTTCGATCGGACAGGGCGCCGCGAATGCCAATGTTCGGACGCAATCCGAATCCATCTTCACCACGAACGTACACGCCGGGGACCGAATTCAATACCTTGTGAGGATCGTCGTTCTTGAATCGGCCAAGCTGTTTTGGCGAAATGACGTGCGCCGAACCGCTGGTCTGTTTGACTCGAGTTCCAACGACGGAAACGTCGAGCGGCACTTCAGGCGCGGATTTCGGCTCTTCCGGCGGTGCCGCTTCTGTCGCAGCAGCATCCGCCGGCGGTGCAGGCGCAGCGGAAACGTCGATTGCTGCTTCGGGCGCTGCTTCGCCCTCGGGTTTTGGCGACGCGTCTTCCGCAGCCGACGCCAATTCGGCGAGCGCAAGAAGAGCCAGCGTGGGAAGAATCGAACGTCGAATCAACGATGGTGCCATGCGACGGCCTCGAGGTGAATGGGGGGATCGACGGGACTGGGCAAGATCCACGATGCCTTGGCAAGTCCGTCTTCGATGCGAGCGAGATCGACATTGGGGTCGATGAGCAATTGAGCAGGTCGCCCATTGAGAGATACGAGCGCGTGCACGCGAACGATGGGGCGCACGCCTTCACGCGCCTCGAAATCACGCGCAATCCAATGAGCGACGCGCAAAATGAGGTCGGGCTGCGTCGAGTAATCACGCTCCTGGCGGCTGTTCAAGTATTGCCGCGGGCTCACTTCGCGCGTTCGGCCCGTCTGCGGGTTCGTTACCGAATAAGTGACGCTGCCGTTTTTCTCGCGCAACATCACGCGCCAGGAAAAACGCATTCCTTGCTCGTGCCAAAGGACGTTGCCTCCATAAAGGTGCGTTCGCAAGGGCCATGCGACCTGGAATGCACAATAACAAGCAGCAACTGCGACCAGCGCTTTTCCGAAAATCGTAAAGCGCGGAACGTTTGGCAGAGCGACTTCGGGAATTTGCACCTTGCGGCCGAATACGGCGAGCACCTTGCGCGGCCAGCTCGGCGAGAAAAACACCAGCGCCGAGACGACCATGATGAACGGGAACATGCCGATCGGAAAGAGCGTCTTCGTCGCGATGTGGAAGAAAATGACGACCAAATACGCAAAGAAGCGCGTTTTGGGCACGAGCAGGAAGAAGACGATGCTCAGATCGAAGAGGCATCCGGCCCAGCTCATTGCATAAGCAACCCAGCGTTCACCGAGCAGCGGTCCCACGACGGGAAGATATGTGCGCGACGAAAGCCATAGATTGAGCGGCTGCGCATGAAGGAGCCAATCCGAATTCACTTTGGCGAGCCCGGCGAAGAAATACACCGTGCCCACTTGAAAACGCAGGAGGTACGTGCACCACGCTGGAAACGTCAGAGTTTTATGCTTGGGGAAAAGCAGCGCGTCCACCGAATACGCACGATGGAGCGGCATGAAACTCATGAGAAACGCGACGAGACTCACGAGGTAGTAGTGATTGAGGTAGTTCGTGACATCGATGAGCTGGACGAACGTGAATGCCACGAAGAAGGTGACGATGGCCGCGCGGTAAAGAAATCCCATCGCCACGCAGGCGCTCGTCACGGCCAGCGTGACGAATAGCGCGTGCATACCTCGAGAGGAGAGGGGAGTGATCCAGTCGAATCCCCAATACTGCAAGAAATGATGCGGCTGCGTGAAGAGTTGGTCCACCCAACCATACGCCATGAATCGCAGGGCGCTCACGAATCCGAGCATTCCAAAGCAGAAGCGAAACGCTGCGAGCGCTGCCGCGTCCGTGGGACGAAGCAAAATGCGCGCAAGCTTGTCGAAACGTCCCTCGGGAGCCGAAGTTTGCGCTTCAATCATTGTCGCCCTCCACGTGTTGTGGCGGTTCGAGGTCCAGGATCGATACGAATTCAGTTTTCAACAAATCCGTGATGCTCTTGACGGCCGCGTGCAGCGCCAAAACGCTCGAGGGGTCGTTGGCGAGCGCTACGGCCAAATCGTCCTGAGGCACGGCGTCCGCCGCTGCAATGGCCAGGTCGACGTTGGTTGTCAACTTTGTCGCAAGGGACCCCGCGCCCGAGGCCGTGAGCAAATCGTCAAAACCAATGTTGCCGCCCGCATCGCACCCGCTCAGGAGCATGCGAAACCCGACGAGGTTATTGCGAATGTGCGTCCTCGATCGCCCGGCATAACGAGATTCGACGGCCTCGGGGCACGACGCAGCGTCGCAATCCATGATCCCGAGAGGTCGTGCTAGCTTCAAGTCCTTCAATGGCTTTTCCATGTAAAACATGGCGTCGCTCACTGCATTGAGGGCCATTTGTTCGGTCGTGTAGACCGAACCACTCGACCCAGCGCCCAGGAACTTTCCAATGAAGTTACCGCCGTCCGCGCGCCATGCTTGTTCGAGCGCACGCGCCGAATTCGCGACCGACGTGGCGATGGCGGAGGCATAATGCGCCTTGCGCAAAGCGAGCTCGTCGGTGCCGAGCGCCGCCCAATCTCCGGATGCATTGATGTTCGTCGATGGGCTGCACGCATTGTCGCTGCCGCCATAATAGAGAAGATATTCGGCTGCGGCGAGACCTCGCATGTTGACCAGCACAGCCGTGCCGAAATCCGGATTTTCGTAGGACTTCGAAACGATGTTTTGCTCGACCAAGCAGCGGCTGACGAGAGGCCACGAATAAATTTGATCGCGGAGAGATTGACCTCCTGGCGTATTGCTTGGAGCCGCGGGGCCAAATTGAAACAATTCGGCCTGTTGCCAGACATCAATGGCTTTCGTCCAGGCCAAACGCGCTGCTTCTCGTGCAGTCGGGTCGTTTTTTGCGGCGATTGCAGCCGTGTCGAATTCCTCGGCGGCTTTGCGGAAGGATGCGAGCAGGTCGAGTTGACAGGCGGCGACGGATTGGAGCAGCGCGCCTCGCGTGAGAGAGGGTCCTCCGCTGGATGACGTTCCGCTGCTGGTCGAAGTCGAGGGAGGGGGATCGTTGCGGCCCGTCGAGTAATAAGCGATTCGCTCGCAACTTGTGATGGCGCCAACGCCCGCAAACAACGGGACGAGTACCCAGGCGGCCTTGCGATCGACAACGGTGCTTTTTGTCACATCCACTCCACTGCCCTCAGGGCGTTCGAATCGTGGGACGAGTCTTAACGAACTTGAAAACTACTTTCAAGTTCAAATTTCAGTTTCTTGCTTGACAACTGTCCAAGCGAAAGGTATTCCCTGCGCTTGTTGAAAATGCCTTTCATTTTCCTTTTCGATAACGTCACCGACAAAGCTACAAAAACATACTCAAACACACGAAAGCATAGGTACACCTACATGAGCGGACATGTCTTCCTCGTTGGCCCCCGCGGCGCTCGATCGAGCCGCGTTCTTGCAACCGTCCTTGGCATCGCCGGACTCAGTTTCGCCGCCGGATGCGATGACGGAACGACCACCACCACAACATCCAGCGGGCAATCATCCAGCAGCTCGAGCAGTGGCAGCACTGGAGGTATGGGCGGCGAAGGCGGAATGGGCGGCGGTGGAATGGGCGGTGGAGGAGGAATGGGCGGCGGTGGAATGGGCGGTGGAGGAGGAATGGGCGGCGGCTCATCCGAGGCAAAGCCCGTTATCGTCGCCCTTTCCGAAAATGGACACGACCGCTTCTTGGGCGTCACGCATGATTCGCAAGGAAATATCTATACAACGGGTATCGTCTCCGATGGCGCCGACGCTGCCGCGGATTTTGCGACGATCGTTGCGAAATTCACCCCCGCTGGCGAGCTCGATGAGGCGTTTGGCACCAAGGGTATTGCCACGCATAACATCATCGTCGGCAAAGGCGGCGAAATCGCTCGCGGCATCGTCGTGCAATCGACCGGCAAAATCGTCGTCGCGGGCACCGTAGAGCATGATGGTGCGGCCGATGAACGAGATCGCGACGTTGCCGCGCTTCGCTTCAATACCGACGGGACGCTCGATACGACGTTCGGCACGAACGGCGTCGCCATTCTCGATCTGAGCGACGGAGAGCTCGTGGGGACCACGTACGTTGCTGATACGCAATGGGGCCTCAATCTCGCAGCCAACGACAAACTCGTCATTACTGGTGCGCAAAAAGCGCCCGGACGCACGGACCTCGATTTCGCCGTCGTGCAACTCGACGCGGACGGCAAGTTGGATACCACGTTTGGAACGAATGGCGTGACGCTGGTCGATATCGCCCTGCAAGGCGCGAGTCCGAAGAGCGCGACCATTCTCGGCGATGGAAGCATCGTCATGGCGGGATACACGCGCGACATGGATAGCATCGTGAGCCCCGTCCTCTTCAAGCTCACGCCGGCGGGACAGCTCGATCCGACATTCGGCGCGGGCGGCATTTTCAATCAAATCGTGCTCGGTGCAGTGACCGAAGCGTATGCGGTAGCCTTGCAAGGGACGAATTTCGTCACCGCGGGGTATGGCAGAAACAGCGCGGCGGATTCGCTGGATTGGATCTCATTGCGCATTGGGGCAAACGGAACGCTCGATACGACGTATGGCGAAAGCGGCGTCGCCAAAGTCGACGTGGCGGGATTCAACGACAATGCCCGTTCGCTCGTCACGCTGCCGGACAATCGACTTTTGCTCGTGGGCGGCGGCAGGTCGACGATGGACGATTCCAATGCAACGGTCGGCGTGCTGATGGCCGATGGCAAAATCGATACCACCTTCGACGCCAAGGGGGTCAAGACGTACGACCTCGGGGGCGCATCCGACTTTTTCTGGGGCGTTTCCATGTCTCCAGACAAGAAGACCGTCGCCATCGTGGGCGCCAGCGGAAATGCCGCGGGAATGGGCGACGATGACGCCGCGATCATGCTGATGCCCGCATCGCTTTGATGGGGGACGGGCTCATTCTCTAGAGCTCGACACGATTTCCTGCCGATAAAGTCGTCATCGCCAAAATTGCCATGCTTTGGGGCTCTTCCTTTGCAGAGCCGAAAGCATGACGTTCCCGAGCGCTTGCCAGCGGCCGCTCGCTGTATCATGTCCCCAATGAATCGAAGGATCGGGTTGGCCGACCTGGGAGGGGGTGTGCCATGGCGTCGCAATTCGTCATTTCGGCGATCGCGATTGGGCTTCCAATCATTTTGGCGGGAGGCGTTTCGCAGGCGCAGCCCATTACGCCCGTTGCAGCTACGACATCGGCGCCGGTATGCTGGAAACCGGCCCAAAGTCGCGGCGTGGGCACACTTCCCACGATATGCGCGGCGGGTGAAGAGCTCAGCAGCGGTTTGTGTTATCCAATCTGTAAATCCGGTTATGCCGGCGAAGGCCCCGTTTGCTGGTCGAAATGTCCCGCCGGCACGGAAGACATTGGGCTTTTTTGTCGTCGCGGCGCGCGCGTTACGCCCAAGAAATCGCAGGGGCGGGGAGTTGGGAAATTGCCCGAATGCCGTAACGAACGCGATGCCGGCCTCTGTTATGACGCATGTCCGCCGGGAAAAACTGGTGTCGGGCCGCTTTGCTGGCCCGCGTGCGAGGGACGATATGCAACGAGTTGCGGCGCCCTTTGCGCGGTATCTTCCGAGGCTTGTGCCAAAGCCGTTGCTGAAATGACGGCGCGAGGGCTGCTCGTGGCTGTCGAAGCGGTGATTACGCAGCGAATCAATCCTCAGGCATTGGCGGATCTGGCCCGCGTATTCGCATGGCCCGTATGCGAGCAGCGCGAAGGGCCTGGTGTCAGGCAGTAGTTCCCGCGCGTGAGAGTCGCTCGCGTGATCAAGCTTGACGCCTTGGTTCGGTCATGGCAGGGCTGAATTTGGCGCTTGGCGCCCGAGGAGGCTCTCATGTTCGACGTCGGCGACGTCATCGACGACCAATATCGACTCGTACGACTCATTGGCGCAGGCGGTCAAGGTTCGGTATTCGAGGCTGAGGACTTGGAAATCGGGGCGCCGTTTGCCATCAAAGTCCTCAATCGAGAATTCGCGATGGATGTGGAGTGCGTGAGGCGCTTGCGGCGCGAAGCTCGCGCGATGGGAATGCTCACGGGCACGGCAGCCGTCCAAATTCTTGCCTTGAATCATGCCAAGAGTGGCCAGCTCTATCTCGTGATGGAGCTTTTGCGTGGGCAGGATCTCGAGCGTTACATCAACCAGTTCGAAGCGCGTGGGATGTTCATTCCGGTGCGCATGATGCTGGAGGTATTATCGCCGGTCGTCGAGACGCTCGAAGTGGCGCATGGGCGCGGTATCGTGCATCGAGATATCAAACCGGCCAACATTTTCGTGCTCGATTCTGGCATTCGTGGTCGTGTTCGCTTGGTCGATTTTGGAATGGCGAAGGACCTTTCGTCGCCCGCGCAGCTCACGCAAGAAGGGGTCGTCGTGGGATCGCCGTCGTACATCCCGCCTGAAGGATGGCACGGAAAGCCGGGCATGATCACGCATTCCGCTGACGTGTACGCGCTGGGCGCGCTCGTGTTTCGAATGTTATCGGGCCGGGTGCCGTTTCATGGTGCCGATTTGGTGGACGTCATTCGTCAGGTTGCTCGGGGACCGAGGCCCAGTTTGCATGCGAAACGTCCTGATTTGCCGAAGATTATGGATCCTTGGGTGGCGCGTGCGCTTGCCATTCACCCGCAAGAGCGTTTTGGTTCGGTGCGCGAATTATGGGATGAATTGATTGCGATTTTGAGGCCAGACGACATCATTTAGGGGGCGAACGTCGATACGAATACCTCGAGCGGCCCCTCGTGGTTCCAATCATTCCAATTGGGATCGCTCGGATCCACGACGGAGCCAACGACCGCAATTTGCCCGGTGCAAGCCACCGCAACGTCATGCAGCATCTCCGACGTTGGTCCCCCAATGCTCCGCGCCCAAGTTTCGTTGCCATTGGCGCCGAGTTTTACCAAGTATACATCGTCTTCGCCTGCGCTCGTGAGTCCCGCCCCCCAAGGTTCGAGCACATCTTTGAATTGCCCAGCGAGGATCACATTGCCTGCACCATCGGCTTCGACGTGCGGCGCTGCGAAAAAGTGGCGCCTATGCCGACCCGCCGCATCGAGCTCGAGTAACAAATGCTCGCTGCCCGACTCAATGACGAGCGGACCCGTTCCGACGTCGACGATATCCTCGTAAGATCCCACATGCCATATTTTTCCCAAACCATCGACGGCGACCTGCAATCCCGAATCCCATTCATGGCTTCCGAACCGCCTCATCCAGCGTGCGCGTCCATGAGGGTCGAATCGCGCAAGGAGCGCATCGGTGCCTCCATCGCTCGCGGCTGCGACGCCGTCGACATTGATGGCACCTTTCAAATCGCCGGTGAGCAAAATATCGCCATCCGGTGCGGCCGCGAGATCATTCACGATGCTATCGACTGATTTTGTTATCGCTTTTGCAAATAGGGTATTGCCAGCATTGTCGATTTTCGCGAGGAAAATATTGCCAACTGCGCCGATGGGTCCGAGGCCCAGGTTGAGATTTCTCCCTTCGTAACGGCCTGCAATGAGCAAGTTGCCTTCCCAATCGACCGCTGCAGCAGTCAAATACTGGTATTCGCCGCCGATGTATTTGTGCGCGAAGCCCTCGACGCCATCGGCATCGAGCTTCACGATGAAAAACGACTCGAGCGAATCAATCGCGAGGTAAACGTCTCCGCTTGTGGTCACGCCCAGGCCACGAAGCATTTCATCATTGAAGTTGCCGAATCGTTTGCTCCATAGCACGTTGCCGGCCCGATCGAGCTTTGCGGCGAATACATCGTAGCCGCCTGCCGAAGGGAGAACACCATTACCTGGATCGACGGAACCTCGGAACGACCCCGCGACAATGGTATTGCCGGACGCGTCCACGCCCACTTGGAGCTGCGCTGTCCGCCATTTTGTATCGACGACGAACGTGCGCGTTTGCACGTGCTCGCCCGTGGCAGGTCCGACCTCGGGGCAAAGCAATGGCGGCACTTCAATTTCGCCCGTGTCCCGCGCCTGCTTCGGTTCCGAGCACGCGCCCATGACAAACGCCATCTTTCCCATCACGATGAGTGTCATGAATCGTCGTCGCATTGGGTTCTCCTTCGACGAGGCAGAAATCGTCATGGGGACACTTTCAAAATGAATCCGGTTCGACCGGGACCGCCAGCGAGCGCATTTCCATCGAATTCGAGCTCTTCGATAAAGGAACCCGTCACGAAACCATTGCCATGTGCGTCCACGGCAATACCATGGGCCGCCTGAAATGCTTTGCCCCAGCGATGATTCCAAAGCAGTTGTCCGTCGGGAGCAAATTTCGCGAGAAAAACACCGTCGAGGGCGCCTCCGAGCAAAACGTGCCCCGCAGAATCCACCGTTATGCGCGGCGATACCTCGCCGACATATTTGCGAGCGAAGAGGGGTTGGCCGTGAGGGTCGAACTTTGCGAGGTAAAAGCCGCCTGGTGCGGAGAGCAATTCCCCGCCAAAATCCAGATCGCCCGAGAAGGCGGCAGTAAGAAAAATGTTGCCACGATCGTCGATGGCAAGATCCGGGGCCTCCTCGTGGAGTTTGCTGCCAAAGCGCAGGGCAAACCGGGGTTCACCGTTCTTGCTGATTTTTGCAATGAACGTGTCCGTATCACCCGCGCTGTTCAGCACGGTCGAGCCAAAATCGATGCTATCGTAGAAGGAACCGGCAATCACCACGTCTCCGGTATCATCCACCGCAATGCTGCGGACATGCTGCGGGTTCATTCCTGGAAACGTCTTGCTCCAAAGGACATCGCCGCCCGAGCTCAGCTTGAGCAAAAAGACGTTGCCCGCCCCGACGTGAGCGTCCGTGCCAAAATCGATCGATCCAATGAATTCCCCCGCTACATAAATATTGTTTGCATCGTCGACGGCGACGGCGCGCCCATCCGCCTTGGGTGCACCCGGGAAGGTGCGCACCCACAGAACCTGCCCGGTGGGGGAAAGCTTGACGACCAAAACATCGTTCGATCCCACTGGCGCAATCGGCCCCGCGCCAAAATCGCTCCAGCCGATCACGGTTCCAGCGACCAGAACATTGCCCTGAGAATCGGAGGCAATGCCGCCTTTGTCCCATATTCGCGATTCGCCGAAGTGCACGCCGAAGCGGAATTTCGCTTCTGGTCCGAGCCCGACGACGAATAGGCCATCCTCTGCGATGGCAGGCGGGACCGTCAATCCGCCCGCAACACCGATTGGGCCTGAAGCATATCCTGCTGCGGCGATATCTCCGGAGGGGGCCACGGTCACCGCATGGCCAATCACGTATTTACCCGTGATTGCGTGACTCCAGATGGGCGTTCCCGTGCCCGTGGGGCGATCTTGCGCATCCGTCGATGAATCCGTTTTTGCCGAATCCTGGCATGCAGGCAATACCGCGAGGCTCATGGCCAATACCAATGCATGCAAGACGGATCGCATATTCCCCCCCTCGTTTCACCGAAGCCAATACAAGAAGATAGGAGAAAGGCGCAAAGCCACTCATCCCATATACCAAAATTTCGACCACACTTCTCGTGGGCGGTGCAGAGACTACGTCTTTGCGCCTTGGCGTCTTTGCTCCTTTGCGTAAATTTTTTCCGTTGACGAGCGTTCAGCCAAGCATCGCTGCGCCACTTCACCTAGCTTACTCGGCTATTCGATTTGCACCAATCATTCGCATCGCTCGGCCGCGATGAGATGGAAGATCGAAGTGGGCGGAAGCAGAATCCGCAATGCGACCGAAGCTGCGATGTATGGAATTCAATCGCTAGGATTGCCCGAGACGTGCTTCGAATCTTTGCCGAACCAAGCGTAAACGGCTGGTAGAACGAGCATCGTCAGCATCGTCGCCGTGATGAGCCCGCCGATGACGACCGTTGCGAGCGGCCTTTGCACTTCGCTGCCCGGTTCGGTCGATATCGCCATTGGCAAGAATCCGAGCGATGCGACGAGGGCCGTCATGAGGACCGGGCGCAAGCGCAATTCAGCGGCGTGACGAATGGCGGCGACGTGATCCTGCCCCTCTGCTTGCAAGTGCCGAGCGAACGATACGAGCACGAGCCCGTTCAGAACCGCCACGCCGAACAGCGCAATGAACCCGATCCCGGCTGAAATCGAAAATGGGATGTCTCGAATCCAAAGCGCCAAGATGCCTCCCACGGTCGCGAAGGGCACGCCCAAGAAAATGAGCAATGCCGCTCGAATCGAATGGAATGCAAGCCAGAGCAAAAACAGAATCAGCGCGAGCGCCAGCGGTACGACCACGGCAAGGCGCTGGCGCGCTTCCTCGTAATGCTGAAATTGCCCGCCCCATTCGGCGCGATAGCCCGTCGGTGGCTGAATGGCGCTCGAAACAGCCTTCTTCGCATCCTTCACCACGGAGAGCATGTCCCGGCCTCGCACGTTGAATTCGACCGTCAACCTGCGCGATTGCCCCTCACGATTGACCGCCGCAGGACCCGTCACGAATTTCAGCTCCGCAACGTCACCAAGCGGCACGACCTGCCCGCTGACCGATTTCAGCGGCAATGCGCGCAAAACGTCGAGCTCGCCCGCAAAACCATGATTCGTTTTCACGACCATGCTGAATCGACGCTCGCCTTCCAGCACTTCGCCCGCGACGTGGCCGACGGCCATCGTCTCCGTGAGCTGATTGATGTCGGAAATGGTCAGCCCATACCGCGCAAGCTTCGCTCGATCCGGGACGACACGCAAATACGATAGCCCCGCCACTTGTTCGACGCGTACGTCTTCAGCTCCCGGGACCGCACGAATCGCTTCTGCAGCCTTATCCCCCAAAGTGCGCAGCACCTCGAGATCCGGACCATAAAGCAAGACGGCGACGTCCGAACGCACGCCGGCAATCAGCTCGTTCGTGCGCATTTGAATGGGCTGCGATACGCCTCCAGCGATCTCGGGCACGGCGGTTTCGACAGCTTCGGAGAGCTCGTCCGCAATCATTTCTTTCGTGTACCCGCTGCGCCACTCGCTTCGTGGCTTCAGATCGACATATACGTCGGATTGCTCGATGCCCATGGGATCGGTCGCCAATTCGGGTGCACCAATCTTTCCGACGACGTGCGCGACTTCGGGAACCTTCATGAGCGCCCGTTCGAGCCGCAAGTCCGTCGCAATCGATTCGGAGAGCGCCACGCCCGGCAATCGTCGCGCTTCTATCAATAGATCGCCCTCATCGAGCTGTGGCACGAATTCAGCTCCAATGCGCGTGAACACGCCCAGCGCAGCCGCTAGCGAAAGTACCGCCGCGGTCACGGGAATCCACCGCCGTCGCATGACGCGTTCGAGCACCTGTACGTAGAGCTTTCGCGCTTTCCGAAGGAGCCACGTTTCGTGCTCGTTTTTCCCCGGACGCACCACGTAGCTCGCCAAAACCGGTACGAACGTGAGCGATAAAATGAATGCCCCGAGCAGCGCCAAGAGCACCGTCGTTGCCATGGGGCGAAATAGCTTCCCCTCGGTACCCGTGAGCGCCAGAATGGGCAAATAGACGATCGCAATGATCGCCTCGCCAAACACGCTTGCAGAACGAACCTCGAGCGCAGCGCCTCGAACGGTATCGATTCGTTCGTCCGCGGTCATGATTCGCCCCAGCGCATGTTGCCGCTCGGACAAGCGTCGCACGGCATTTTCGACGATGATGACCGAGCCATCCACGATGAGCCCGAAGTCAATGGCCCCGAGGCTCATGAGATTGCCCGACAGCCCCACGACGTTCATCACCGTAATCGCAAAAAGCAGCGAAAGCGGAATGACCGTGGCCACGACGAGGCCCGCTCGAATGTCACCGAGCAAAAATAGAAGCACGAGAATGACGAGCAGCGCACCTTCGACGAGGTTTTTCCCGACCGTAGCAATGGTGCGACCGACCAACTCCGAACGATCGTAAAATGGCTCGATTCGAGTACCTTCGGGGAGCGATGGCAAAATGGTCGCAATACGATCTTTGACAGCCTGCGTCACCGTGCGGGAATTTTCGCCCATCAGCATCAGCGTCACGCCGACGACGACTTCGCCTTTTCCGTCCTTCGTTGCGGCTCCGCGCCGCAGCCGCGGGCCGAATTGCGCGTCCCCCACCGTTGCTACCGTAATGGGCACGCCGTCGGGCGTAGCGCCTATCACGACGCGCCGCAAATCATCCAATCCCTTCACGAGCCCGTCGGTGCCAATGACAAAATGCTCGCGCGCGTGCTCGATGTACCCACCACCCGCATTTGCATTCGACTTTTCCAGCGCCTCCACGACCTGGGCGACCGAAACACCTGCGGCCTGCAATCGTTTTGGATCCAGCGTAATCTGATACTGTTTGTCCTCGCCGCCAAAGCTGTTCACTTCGATGACGCCGGGGACCGTGCGCAATTGTGGTGCGATTTGCCAATCGAGCACCTCTTCGAGCTGCATCAAGCTCAGTCGATCGTTTTGGACCGTGAATTGGAAAATCTCGCCCAACCCCGTGGATATGGGCCCCATTTCGGGCTTACCGTATTGCGTGGGAACCGCATCGGACGCTTCACGCATTCGTTCGTTCACGAGCTGCCGAGCAAAATAAATGTCCGTTCCATCATGAAAGACGACCGTGACCACCGACAAACCGTATTTCGATATCGAGCGGATTTCGGTCGTTTTCGGAATCCCCGCCATCGCCCGCTCGACCGGCACCGTCACGTATTGCTCCACCTCGACCGGCGAAAGCGCGGGCGCTGATGTTATCACCTGCACCTGCACACTCGTGACGTCGGGAACGGCATCAATGGGCAATGTCGTCGCAGAACGAAGGCCGAAGAATGCAAAAAGCATCGTCAATATCAGGACGATGGGCCGATTGCGCAACGACCACGAGAGGATTGCAGAGAGGAGCGCCATCAGTGATGATCCTCCGCAATCGTGCCTTTGAGCACCGCGCTCTTCAGCGTAAAGACACCATCGACGACGACCTCTTCACCCTCGCGCAATCCCGAGACGACTTCGACGTTTCCGAGCGCTGCATCTCCGAGGACGACGTCGTGCAATTCGAATTCGTTTTCGCTTTGCTTGACGAATACGACCGGCTTTTGCCCCACTTCGGTCACCGCCGATCGCGGGACGAGCAGCCGAGCTTCACGTGTCTCGGATTCCCCCGTGGCCACGTGCGCCATGCCGAATAGACCAATGCGGAGCAAATCATTGCGATTGGGTAGCGTAATGCGCGCCGTGACCGTGCGCCCGACGGGGTCGATTTTTTGCCCAATGTAATCGACTTTCCCTTGAAATCGCTCGTTCGGATACGCATTGAGCTGCACCTCGACGCTCGCACCCACCGCGAGGCGCCCGAGGTCCTTTTCGAATACCCGCCCGAGAAACCATACTTCGCGCAAATCCGCAATGCTCCCGAGCGTATGCTCTGCCGTCACCGGCTGCCCCATCACCGCGTCCCGTGCGACCACCGTTCCATCCATCGGCGCGCGTAATGCCAGCTTGAATGGCGATCCTTCTTGTGCGCCTGCGCCAAGCGCCGATAGCTCAGCTCCCAGCGCTTGCGCTTCAGCCGAAAGTGCTCGCGCTTCCGCTTCCGCTTCGACGACCGATTGCTCCGACGTGAGACGTTTTTCCAATAGTGCCCGCAATCGCTCTGCATTCGCGCGCGCCGCTTTTGCCTTCGCCAGTGCAGCCGCGTGCGCGCCACGCACTTTGCCAAGCTCGGGCACGCGAATCACCACGAGCACGTCGCCCTTTTTGACAAGAGCCCCTTCCTTGAAGCGCACTTCTTCAATTTTGCCCGGAGCCGGCGATGCAATGCGTGCCGATCGATCCGGGTCCGCCGCAATCTCACCCGGTAGCGAAATCGTCATCGCCAACGTTCCTCGACGAACCGCCGCGGTGCGGATGTTTGCGTCGGCAATGACTTCGGGCGTCAGCTTGATTCGGCGAGGCAGCTCGTCGTGCTCGTCGTGCCCATGCGCGGATTCCGCAGCTTTGGGAGCCGTTTCTTTCGCGTGCTCGTCTTCGTGGCCCTTTTTATCGCAGCCAGCCATCGCGAAGAGCAGCGCCGTGCCGCATATCAACAATCTCCGAATCACGGCGCACCTCGTTCCAGCGGATAACCCGCGGCGACGGCCAGGTCCACCGAGGCGAGCGCAAGGTTTTTCTTCGTTTCGAGCCCCGCGCGGAGCATTTCCACGAGAGCTTGTTGCGATACGATCGCGTCCCGTATGGCAAGGCGTCCCGCCTCGATTTCCGATGCAATCGCACGCAAGCTTTGATCGGCGCGCTCCAGACGCGTGGCCGTATAAAGCTCGCTTTGAGCGCGCGCCGCAGCAAATGTCGCCAATGCATGCGCCAGATCGCGCTTGATTTCGCGCCGAGCTTGCTCCACTTCGGTCTTCGCTCGGCGAGACAATGCCTCGGCCTCCGCAATTTCTCCCGCATACGTCCGACCCACCGGTTGCGGTAGCGGTATCGGTACCGATATCTGCGCACCGAATACTTGTTCATTAAAACCATCGTTTTGAACGAATACGCCAATCGTCGGGTTTGGAACCCGCGAACGGCGAAACACCGACGCTCGAGCTTCGTACGCGCGTCCTGTCGCTTCGAGGGCCTGCACTTCGGGGCGATCAATGGGGGCCTGTCTCTCTTGGTTGGCCGCGTAGGTTTCAACATCGGCGAGCGGCAACAGCGTGCCTTCGATATCCACGTTGGCGCTCGGATCGAGTCCCAGCGATACGACGAGCGCGCTTTTGGCAATTTGTGCGCGTCGCGCTGCGGCAATGCGTTCCTGTGCAACGCGCAAATGCGCCGTCTCCGCCACGTCCGCATCCACGCCCGACACGACGCCCTTGTCCGCGGCCGCTCGCGTCGCCATTGCAACTTTCGCGGTCAACGATTCCAGCGCTTCGCCCAAACGCACTTCTTCCCGCCCCGCAAGCGCCTCGAAATACGCGCGCCATGCAGCGGCTGCCACGTCACGCTCGGTCTTCGTCACGGCTTTGGCTTGCGCTTCACGTTCCGCACTTGCCGCACGTTGCCGCGCATCACGCTGGCCGCCAATTTCGATTTCTTGCGACAGCGTCGCATACCAATTGATGACCGGCGCGACGCCCGGCGCACTTCGACGAGCCCCCGACAGCGTGACGATTGGATTGGCTGGTAAAACCGGACGCGCGGCCTCTTGCCGAGCGTCCGCAGCTTCCAGGCTCTGACGTTCGGCTTTTGCCGTAAGGCTTCCTTCGAGCGCGCAACGGATCAAATTCTGTCGATTGATGGGTGTGCAGGAAGGTGCCGCGAATGCTTCGGCGACAGGACACAATGATGCGGCGACGAGCGCGGCCACCGCGACGACACGAATACGCTTCACGACCGATGCTCCTTCCGCTGCACGCGCACGCGCGGCAGCGGTTGCAGATGCGGATGCACGACGCGCATGCGCCGTGACAAACTCATTTCGCGTGAACCAGTTACGAGGAAACGCGGCCTGGTCTAGGAGGTCGATACAAGGCGGCAGGATCTGGCCCGGATGGCTCCGCCGGGTCGTACAGCGCAATGGCGACTTCGATGGGCGCCAATAAATCGAGCAACGTGGGTGGCGCGACGGACGGCAGCGCATTCATTGCATGCGTGCAATGGCAGCTTGGACAGCCCGGTGGACATTCGCGTCCGTCTTCGTCATTCGGGCAATCTTCGGCGTGGTTACTGCCTTGCGCGATGGCGGCGACGTCTGCCACGACGTGCGGGATGCCGGTGATTTGCACCGCCGTCATCGCGACGACGAGGCGCATCGCGACGACGAAGACGTGCACGAGACGCATGGTTCGTCGAGGCCACCTGCGGGCGCGCAGCGTCGGCGCAGCGACGAGGCACTGCAACACGCCCATCATCGCGACGAAACGCGCGCGCAGGCCCAGCGCCGGAGCATTCGGCACCGATGGTCGCGTCGCGCGTGTCTTCCGCCTCTTCACGGGTGCTCGGTTGTATGAGGTGTGCGGCGGGATGTCAAGCGAGGGCGCTACGCTTCGCCGAGAGCGATGGATGTGTCCGTGTTGCGCGACGCTCGTGACCCCTCTCGCGCAATGCTCTGTCACGTTGTCAACGTTGAATGCCTGTTCATGCCACGTTGACGCAATGCAATCGTGAATCGACGCGCGGCGCCTCGCGAAATCCGCTGTTTCTTGGCGTGCAACGTTCGGGCATGGCCATTGCTCTTAGCGAGCTCATGCATGTCAATTCAATCGATCGTCTGGATCGACTTCAGGGTGTCCTTCTCGGTGCGGCCGTCGGTGATGCGCTCGGATTGCCCCGCGAGGGGCTTTCGCCGACGCGTGCGGCTCGAATGTACGGATTGCGTCCGCTACGTCATCGATTCTTGTTCGGTCGCGGAATGACGAGCGACGATGCGGAGCATGCTTGTTTGACGGCGCAGGCGCTTCTTGCGGCACCCGACGATACGCATCGTTTCTCGCGTTCATTGGCATGGCGCCTTCGAGGCTGGTTTGCTGCAATGCCGGCCGCTGTGGGGTGGGCGACGCTGAGGGCCATCGTAAAATTGTGGATTGGTTTTTCTCCCATGACCAGCGGCGTCTATTCGGCAGGCAATGGTCCCGCGATGAGGGCTCCCGTCATCGGTGCTTGTTGTGCGGACGATATTGCGCGCATCAAAACGCTCGTGCGTCTTTCGACGCGCATGACGCATACCGATCCACGTGCGGAAGAGGGAGCGCTCGTCATTGCGCTTGCGGCGGCCCATGGTATCCGAAATGGTCCTCGTGGCGTAACGCCGGGCGTATTGTTCGACGAAATCCGGCCGCATGTGCACGACGTCGAGCTTTGCCGAGCGCTCGAGCAGGTGGCCGAGCTCGTTGCGCGCGGCGCATCCGCGGCTGAATTCGCGCAATCGTTTGGATTTGCCAAAGGCGTAAGTGGCTACATGCTCCACACGGTCCCGGCTGCCCTTTTTTGCTGGTTATCCAATCCTTTCGACATCGAACGCTGCGTGGAAGACGTCATCCTTCTTGGCGGCGATGCCGATAGCACAGGCGCCATCGTCGGAGCACTTGCGGGAGCCACCGCAGGCGCGAGCGCGATTCCTGCTGTGTGGCTCGACGGCATCACCGATTGGCCTCGATCGATTGCATGGATGAGGAAACTCGGTGCGCGACTAGCTGCAAGGTTTGGAGGTAATCCGCACGGAGATGCTCATGAAGGGGAAGGCCCATTGCCGCTGTTTTGGCCGGCCATTCCGGTGCGCAACATGGTCTTTCTCGCCGTGGCGCTCGCACATGGTTTCCGCCGGATGCTGCCGCCGTATTGAATGGCGAAGTCATTGCATTTGGAAGTGATGTTTCGCCAAGCAAATCAGTGATCCGATGCGCGCCCGTCCGCGGCTCTCTCATGCAACTCGGCGAGCACCGGGTAATCGTAATGGCTCAATGGCTCGTCCTTGCCGCCGATCGGCTCGAGGAACCGCTGCCGCAAAACATCCATCGATGGCTGGTCACGTAGCCGAAACCCTCGCGCCTCCAAATATGTCGGCACGTCGCGCGGCCGCAATGCCCATTGCAGCGGCTCGCCAACCAAACGCAAAAGCGGGCGCATCATTCCGCTGAGTGGCCCCAAATAGGGCCGCCCTTCTTCGTCCATGTCCATGACCGTGAACGCGACGCGCGTGCCCGGAGCCGTGCAATTCGATAACGCGCGAAAAAAAACATCCACATCGGCCGGCGTGAGATACATCAATAGACCCTCGGCAACCACGATGCTCGGCACATCCTTACGCCATTGCGTCGTTTGCAAAGCGTCGGCGAGCGGCCTTTGTGATAGATCAACCGGAATCACCGCGAGATTCGGCCGCTCGAGCCCCGCGCCTTGGATGCCCGCGGCTTTCGGATTTGCGGTGGCTGGTGCATCGATTTCCACGCAAAGCACGTCCGGATGACGTTCGGCGACCATTGCAGCGAGCGGATCGAGCCCCGAGCCGAGCACCAAGAGCTGGCGCGCGCCATCTCGAAGCGCTTCTTCGACGCATTCGGCGACCCAGCGCTTGCGAATGCCGAACCAAAGCAGTTGCCCTTTGCCGGTGAACTGCTCGACCAATTCATAAAGACGCCGCGTGGACGGCGCTCGCATCATATCGATGAGCCGCGCGGGGACCGCACCCGAATTTCTCAGGATGCCCTCCACGGTGGCCGCTGCACCTTTGGGCAGCACGTCGCGCAATCGCGGGACGGCATCGAGCAGCAGCATGAAACGGGCGATCTTCGTGGCAGTTCGGCTCGGCGTTGATCGATTGGGCATAGGGAAAGGTTATACCAGGTAAAGCCGATCGGGCAACTCCTGGTGCATGCGCAAATCTACCACCGCAGTATGCTCGAGTTGACGGTCTTGCCAAACTTGCGCGGGAGCGAAAGGGGCCAACCAATGGATTGGAATAAAGATAAACCCGGTTTGCCGCGGTGGTAAAACCGTCAGCCGACGCGATACGAATCGGCCCATGCGGGGCGCTCGACGCTCGTGTCGTCGACGAGCCATGGAAACTTATCGGCGTACCGGCGCGGAATGACGACGACGTCAGCGCGCTCGTACGTACCAAATACCCAATCCCATAGCGGCGTCGTGACGCCATGATTGACCTTCGTGTCGCCGAAATGATGATACAAGTGGTGACGCCGTGCCCACGCGTCATACACATTGCGAGGCGCGCGCCGATGAATGGCCTGGTGCAAAATTTCATATGTCAACCAACCTGCAGCCATTCCCAAAGCGGCGCCGACGGCACCCATCACGCCCGCCCATGGATGCACGAGCGCCGAAAGGCCCCCGAAGACAGGGACCATACCGAGCGACTTGCGGGCAAGAGGCGTGAAGTAGTTCGGATTTACGTGGTGCTGCGTGTGCTCGCGCCGGACGACCTTTCCGACGAACCGCGCGTGTCCGAAGAACCGATGCAAGCCGTACTCGAAAATCGACCAAGCGAAGAGGCCCAAGAAAACGCCCGCAAACAGCATGATCATAAACACAAAGTACGCCGGATCGGAGCCGCAGGGAAGGGGCCTCGAGTGGAAAGTTGAAAACGTGCTTGGTGAAGGGACGAAACGTGGTTCGCGTCTTTGAGGTCGGTTCGAGCACCCATTCGAAGCGCTCGATTTGTCCGCACACCTCTTGCGCTTCGTTCTCGGTTCTGGCAACGTGACGATTGTTTGTCCTTAACGTCCAACGCCAGGATGATTGCCCATGCGATACTCGAGAAATACACATGCCTATGCCATGATCGTAGCCGCATCGCTGCTCGCGCCGAGCTGCGTCGGCGAACCGTCTTCGAGTAGCGGGGCGATGCACGAGCCTTCGAGGTCGTCGCAATCGGTGCCCAAAAGCTTGCGAGCGGCATACATAACGGCGGTGCAAACGGGGGCATCGGAGTCGTATGCGGCGGTGATGCAAGATGGCAGTTTGCGACTCGAAAACCCAGCGCAACGGTTCGTTGCAACCGTGAACGTCGACGGCATCAGCTTGGAGCCGAATGATCGAGATTGGCAGCTTGCCATGCGCACGGTGGCGGTGGGATGTGCGGGCGCGATGGTGCCGATGACGGATGCATCGATCGACGTGCGAGGAAACCGGGTCGAGCTTCATCGAGACGCGCTGCACGAGTGGTATGTGAACGGGCCGCTTGGAGTCGAACAAGGTTTTGTTTTGCTCGAGCCGCCGGCATGCGACGGGCCGAAGACGATTCAGATGGCGACGAATGGAGACATCGTGGCGACGCTCGACGATGCCGATGGAGATGGTCGCGGGGAAGCGTTGAAGTTCGTCGATTCCGACGGTCGCGAGAAGCTTTCGTATACGGATCTTTTCGTGACGGATGCGACGGGACGAGCGATATCGGCGTGGCTCGAGGTGCGTGGCGAGGATATTTCGATTGTCGTGGATGACGTGGGGGCGCAATATCCATTGACGATCGACCCATTGATATGGGTAGAGCAGCAGAAGCTGGTCGCGAGTGATGGTGCAGCGGGCGACAACTTTGGGCAGTCGGCGTCGCTCTCCGGCGATACGGCGGTCGTGGGGGCATTCAACGACGACGACAAAGGCGATGGTTCTGGTGCGGCGTATGTATTCGTGCGCAATGGTGGGGTGTGGACCGAGCAAGCGAAGCTCGTGGCGAGTGACGGGGCGGCGGGCGACAATTTTGGGCAATCGGTGTCATTGTCCGGGGACACGGTGGTCGTGGGAGCATTCAATGACGACGACAATGGCGAGGGCTCGGGTTCGGCCTATGTATTCGCACGCAATGGGGGAATATGGACCGAGCAAGCGAAATTGGTGGCGAGCGATGGCGGGGCATTCGCATCGTTCGGGCTTTCGGTTTCGCTGTCAGGGGACATGGCGCTCGTGGGAGCCCCTTATGGTGACGGTTCGATCAGCAGTGCGGGAGCGGTTTATGCTTTCGTGCGTAATGGTGGGGTATGGACGGAGCAAGCCAAGATATCGGATAGCAATGGGTTGAGTTTTGGTGAATTTGGCGTTTCGGTATCGCTGTCTGGGGACACGGCGCTTATCGGAGCCGACGGAGACGACGACAATGGCACGTACGCGGGTGCAGCGTTCGTCTTCGAGCATAGTGGTGGAATTTGGACGCCGCAGGCGAAGCTTTTGGCCATGGATGGCGCGGCCAACGATTACTTTGGCTGGGCGGTGTCGCTGTCCGGGGACACGGCGCTCATTGGGGCGTATGGTGATGACGACCTGGGCGCGGACTCGGGTTCGGCGTACATCTTCGAGCGTAGCGGAGGCGTTTGGACGCAGCAAGCGAAGCTCGTGGCGCCCGATGGAGCGGCTGGCGACGTATTTGGCGTGACGGTATCGGTGTCTGGCGACAGGGCGCTCGTGGGGGCCGTATTCGATGACGAATTGGGCGTGAATTCGGGTACTGGGCATGTGTTCGAGCGTGTTGGGGGAACGTGGAGCCATTACCAGAAACTCGTGCCGAGTGATGGATCGCAGACCGATTGGTTCACGTATTCGGTATCGTTGTCTGGAGACACGGCGCTGGTTGGGGCGCGGTACGACGACGACAAGGGTGTCGATTCGGGGTCGGCTTATGTATTGGTGCTGCGGAATGCGGCAGGAGACACGTGCGTCACGGCATCGGAATGTGCGAGCGGATTTTGCGTGGACGGGGTGTGTTGCGATAGCGCGTGTGGTGATGGGGATTCGACGGATTGTCAGGCGTGCAGCGTCGCAGCGGGTGCTGCAATGGATGGCACGTGCGGGCCTGCGGTCATGGGGACGGTTTGTCGTTCTGCGGCAGGTGCGTGCGATGCGGCCGAATCGTGCGACGGCGTTGAGACGACGTGCCCAGACGATGTGAAAATGGCAGCGGGCACGGAGTGTCGCGCGGCAGCGGGGGTATGCGACGCAGCAGAGAGCTGTGACGGTGCAATGAATGATTGCCCGGGCGATGCGAAAGTGGTGGCCGGCGTGGAATGCCGCGCGGCAGCGGGGGTATGCGATGCAGCGGAGAGCTGTGACGGTGCAATGAATGATTGCCCGAGCGATGCGAAAGTGGCGGCGGGCGTGGAATGCCGCGCGGCAGCGGGGGTATGCGATGCAGCGGAGAGCTGTGACGGTGCAATGAATGAATGCCCGGGCGATGCGAAGATGGCGGCGGGCGTGGAATGTCGCGCGGCAGCGGGGGTATGCGACGCAGCAGAGAGCTGCGACGGTGCAATGAATGAATGCCCGGGCGATGCGAAAGTGGCGGCCGGCGTGGAATGCCGCGCGGCAGCGGGGGTATGCGACGCAGCGGAGAGCTGTGACGGTGCAATGAATGAATGCCCGGGCGATGCGAAAGTGGCGGCGGGCGTTGAATGCCGCGCGGCAGCGGGGGTATGCGATGCAGCAGAGAGCTGCGACGGTGCAATGAATGATTGCCCGGGCGATGCGAAGATGGCGGCCGGCGTGGAATGCCGCGCGGCAGCGGGGGTATGCGATGCAGCGGAGAGCTGCGACGGTGCAATGGATGAATGCCCGGGCGATGCGAAGGTTGCGGCCGGCGTGGAATGTCGCGCGGCAGCGGGGGTATGCGATGCAGCGGAGAGCTGCGACGGTGCAATGGATGAATGCCCGGCGGATGCGAAGATGGCGGCTGGTACGGAATGTCGCGCGGCAGCGGGAGTATGCGACGCAGCGGAGAGCTGCGACGGTGCAATGGATGAATGCCCGGTCGATGAGAATGCGCCCGACGGCACGATGTGCCCGAGTGGTACCTGCATTGATGGCGCGTGCTTGGGTGAAGGCGGTGCAGGCGGTGCGGGTGGTGCAGGCGGCGGCGGTGCAGGTGGTGCCGGTGGTGCAGGCGGTGCAGGCGGTGCAGGCGGCGGCGGCGGCGCCGGTGGTGCAGGCGGCAGCGGTGGCGGCGGCATTGGCCCCGAGGTTGAAGGAGGAGGCTGCACATGTGACATGGGTGCATCCACCAAGAACACGCCGCATGCGGCGTTCTTCATGGCGCTCGCGTTTGCGATTGCACGACGGCGTGCTGGCGCAGCGCGCGTGAGATAATCCAGCCCGGCTCGATCCCTCGATGTTCGGCCAAGTGATGTTTGGCCGAACATCCCCTCACTTCTTCCCGTGTTCGATGGTCGCAGCGCAATGGCCATCGAATGCTGGTTTGCCCGGGCGGAGTGCTCGCTCGACGCAAGCTTTGGCGTCGCCTTTGGCCGCAATTTCCGTAACTTTGCCGCCACGTGCTCGCCATACGACGCGCGTTTCGGATCCGGCGGGAGCGCACCCATCGAGCGCGCTTTTTTGCTGGGACATCCACGCTGTTACGAGCACCATTCCCAGAAGCCCGAGCCCTCCGCCGCCTTCGCTTTTGCACTCGATGTCTTTCGTCACGAGCCCATCCGCTTCGAGCCGCCCGATTGAAATATTTGCCCCAGGCACGTCGGAAGCTCGTGCATTCGCAGCCGGCTTGTTGCTGGGCGCTTCCTTGACAACAGGCTCGCTCGGAGCGTTGCCTTCAGGCGCGCGTGGCGCTTCGGCTTCGACGGGCGAGGGTTTACCAGGACAATCGGCTCCACTGCATTCGGCGTCCGGCGCGTCGCGCATGGATTCCGGCGGAGCCACAGTGGATGCGGATTCCGGAGGCGGCGCCGTCACGTTCTCGCCACCGCAGCCAGCTACGAAGTAGGGTGCGCCGAGTATGCCAACGAGCAAGAACTTGGATAACATCGGACGCTCATGCTCTAGTTGCGGCGAGAAAGCAAGTCTTCGTGGCGTGTTTGCGCGCGGAGTCATTGGAGCATGGCGCACGTTTTTCGCACCAATGATTCGCAAAAAGGTTTCGAGGCAGTGCGGTGGCACTTCGAGGCTGAGTGGAAATGGCGCTCAGGCAGCGTGGGCCAAAATCACAACATCCTGTTGGCAGTCAGGGCATGGAAAGGTGGATGACATCAAAATCCACGCACGCCTCGAGTCGACCGAAGTCTGTACAATGCACAAAAAATCCATTGACCCCAGCGCCCAAAGGGGCGATCCTCCCGCTTACGTGAACACCCAGTTGTCTGGTTTCGTGGGCACGTCGTGGAGGTCCGGTGAAACGTCGCGACTTTCTCAAGAGTACAGGGATCGTGGCAGCGAGCGGCCTTGGCGTGTCCCTTTGGGGCATGAAGCGCGCGCTGGCGTTCGGTGAAATTCCAAAGGAGGCGGAGAGCATTCTGATTCCGCCCGAGCGGCGCGCGCAAAGTATCCTTGAAATTTTCCTGTACGGCGGCGTGAGCCAGTACGAGTCGTTCTATTGCGTTCCAACGCTTGGACAAGCATCCGGGACCCAATGGTATTCGTTCCTCAATGACGGCGATATCCAAGCGGCCGTCGACAAATGCGGCTGGCAAGCGCCTTTGACGGAACCGTTCGCCCCCGACGCAAACGGGGCCATGGTGCACCTCGGCCCATTCGTCATGCCTTTGCGTGAACGTCCCGATGTCGCTTCGCGCATGCGCGTCTCCGTGACCGCGCACGACCTCGAACCGCATGAAGGTGCCATTCCCATGGTGCTAGCGGGCCGAGGTCTCGGGCATCCTGCATTGTCCGGGCTCGGCGCGCACGTGCAGCGGTATTTCCTCGATCAATTCCCCGAACCAGGTCGCGCGCCGTATTCGTACGCGTTGTTTTCCGCCGGAGCCAATGGTTTGCCCACGGACAACATTCGCAGTGTCGCATCGATTGGCATGCATCCCGGAGCTGCCCGGCCGCTCATGATCCAAGTCGATGGCGCTGGTGATTTGACGGAATTGCTCGGCAGGCAAAACATCGCTGCCGTTCGTCCGCAATACGATGCGCTGATGCAGCATTACATCGACGAATACAACGCTCGCTTGCGCTGGAAGGGTCAAGGCTTGTCCTTGCGAGCTCCGCGGCTCGGAGATATGCAAGCGGCGTCGAGCTCCATTGCGAATGCATCCGCCATTTCGGGCGTGCTCGAGTCGCAATTCTTCCAAAAGATTGGCGGATCGCAATGCGCCGATACGGCCGATACCGATGCGATGACCATGAATCTGAAGCTCGCATCGCACTTGATCACGCACCCGACGACGCCTGCAAAATACGTGTGCATCATCGATACGGGCCTCCTTGGAGCGGACGGCGGTGGAGGGTACGACACGCACTTCGAAAACACCTTCACGCAATCGCGAAACCTGTCCCATACGCTGAAGAGCTTGTTATCGATCGTCAATCAACCGGGCGAAAACGACCCGATGAAGATCGACCTCGACAAGACCATGATCGTCCTGACGACGGAATTCGGCAGATCGCCGTTCAAGCAAGGATCCAAGGGGCGAAATCACTGGCCGTATGGATTCCCGATTGTTTTCATCGGGGGCCCGGTGCGCTCCGAAAACAAGGGAGTCTTCGGTGCTTGTGGTGAAAATGGGTATGCGACGCTGGCGTCGTCGCCGCAAGAGAATCGAATCGCGGCGCTGCTTGCCATGGGCATTTGGCCGTTTGCCCAAGAAAGCTACAACGTATCGGACGTGCCCGGTGCAGGAAATGAGCTCAATGCCGCGCTCTTGGTGCAGCAAAGGCAGCTCGGGGTGACGGTATGAACACGAATGGTAACGCCCGGCTTTTTGCCATTGTTCTGCCCTGTGCGCTGCTCGCTGCGGCCGCACCTGCTTGCACTTCGGACGTCGAGCCGCTCGATTTGCCCAAGCCCGTCGTCGATGCTGGTACCGAAGATGCCGCCGATGCGGGTCCGACCGAAGATGCCGCGCCGCCGCCTCCGCCGCATACGGCAAAACACGAATGGACCGAATGCCAAGCGAGCGATCAAGCGTGGGTTCGTCGGGCCATCGTGGCGCTCGCGGGACGAAAACCGTGGGGACAAGGCGAAGTCAAGGCGCTGACGGATACCATTGCGGCCATTCGCCAAGCGGATCTAGAAGAAACCGGGCAGTTCGGCGACCTCGGCGGCGTGCTTCCTCCCACGGGGAAAAAACTCGTGAATGCGCGCAAAATCGTGGCTCGTGTCATCATGCGCGAAGACGCCTTCCGCCAGCGCTGGGCGGATTTCTTCATGGATGCGCTTCGCGTCGTCCGCATCGAAACGAAGTCGCTCGAAGAATGTTACGGTTCGCCAAACTCGACGTCGTTCGACGGCGGAACGCTTGCCGCGTGGGTGCGTGACAATGCCGCCACGGCGACGAATCCGCCGACGCCGGGCTTCACCATGAATGAATTGCTCGATTCGGCCATCGAGCTCGATGACATTTCGCCGGTGTACCGAGCGCACTTGTTCGCAATGATGTCGAGACCTTACGATGCGGCCAATGTCGGGCCGCTGGAGCTCGAGCGGGCGCGACGGCAAAACTTTGGAGCGATCTTCGAGCGCGCTTATATCCATCGGGATCGCGTCTGTTTGGTTTGCCATAACAGCGAATATGCCGTCACGTATGATGCAGACCCGGCAAAAAATCGTCATTGGCAAATTCCGGGCTTGTTCGAGCAGGCGCTGTACGGATCATCGAGCGCCCAGCATCCGCCCGAGGAGCAAGAAACGAAGGGCACCGACGAATTGCGCGCCGTTTCGATGCTGCGTTATAGCGGCGTCGCTGCGTCGAATGGCACCTCGCCTTATGGCTGGAATGGCAACGCATGTGGACGATTCCGCGTTCCCACCCAAGACGATCCGCTCGGCGTCGACACCTATTTCGGCTCCATTCGTTCGACCCCCAACGAGCCGAACCTCGGACGGCGCGCCAGCGTATGGGACCTCGAGCGATCGCTCGCGCGCGGCGTGACACTGCTTGCCGAGCATGGCC
The DNA here is from genome assembly GCA_016715885.1 of Polyangiaceae bacterium. NCBI lineage: Bacteria > Pseudomonadati > Myxococcota > Polyangiales > Polyangiaceae > Polyangiaceae bacterium. The sequence continues at coordinate 942,412 of JADJXL010000028.1, read as the reverse complement.
TGACGCGTTTGCCCGGGGACGTGCTCGCCGATCCCGACGAAGCGTTTGCGTACCTCGTTGCGCAAAACATCGTCGATCAGGTGTGGGCTGAAGTCATGGGCAATCGGCTCACGATTGCGAATTACTTCCCGCGCACGCAGATGCAGCGCGACATTTTGCAGGAGCTGACGGAGCACTTCGTTGCATCGCACTTTTCGCTGAAAACACTGCTGCTCGACATTCTTTCGCATCCGCTGTTCAATTTGAAAGCACCGGAAGAAGGATGCGGCGTATCTGCCTACGAAGTGCCCCTCATCCTCAATCCGTGGAGCAGCGCCGAAAATGACGCCACGCTTCGCAACAACAGCCCCGGCGACAGCGTATTCGCCTTGTCGTCTCGACCGCTCCGGCGAAGCTTGCATCGCGCGATGGAATGGCCCGAATACCCCGAATATCCGGGCGGAAACGAGCAGGTTTTTCAAGTCGCCACAGGGTTTTTCCTGAAGGATGGCGAGCCTGGATTCCGTGGTTTGGATTTCCAAGGCCGTTTGTCCTGGGAAGCCAACTATGGCGCATGCAAGCCGCAAGGTGCCAGCGATTTTGTAACGAAACTCGTCGGGGTTGCTCAAGCTACGCCGGGCACGACGCTGGGTGATGTCATCATTGCCCTCAAAGATAGACTCGTGGGCGAGCCGTGGATCGAGAACACCAAAGAAAAACCGCTCATTGCCGATCTCGTGGGCTCCAACCTGGACGACAAGTCGCTGGCATTCTTGGACGTCCGCGTCCGAGCTTATTGCGGTGTGCTCGTTTCGTCGCCGCAATTCATGCTCGGTGGTATGGTCCCCGCCGACACCAATGCCATGCCGAAGTTGTCGGTCCCCGGAACCTCGTACGATGCAATGTGCATGAACATCGCGGCCAGCGCTGGCCAAATCGCCGCGCCGTACACCATTACGTGCGAGCCGGGCAAAGTCACCGTCAAGAAATGAAAAGCCCCAGCGATTCGAGCGCGCTTCTCGTCGTGCTCGCATCGTGAGCAATGCGGCATCGCGGGTGCGTGTGGTTTTTTGCGGCGCTATCGAACCAGATGGCGCTCATTCCCGCACCGAGCGCTCCTTCGACGTCGGCGGCGAGTGAATCACCGACGTGTACGATACGTTCGACGGGCACACCGAGCCGTTCGGCGGTCCAGTCGAAAATCGCCCGATGAGGTTTTTCCAGTCCCAATTTTCCGCTATCGGCAACCACCTCGAACCGATTCGACCACCCCAGCTCTTCAATCAGCTCGGCCAAACGTCCCTCTGAATTCGACACCACACCGATCGGGACTTTTGCAGCACGAAGATCATCGATCAATTCGAGCATTCCTGGAATTGGTTTTCGCCACAAGTTTTTGACTGGCTGTTGTTCCCAGAGAAAATCGACCGCTTGTGATATGTCGCGAGCGTCCGCACCTTTAGCTGCGCAGTCGAGCAGCTTGCGCATCAGGATTTTCCAAGGATGGCCGCCGAGGCCCTGATGAACGGCGTCGTTGTAGGCTTTCCACGCAATGGGCAGTGCGTGCTCTATGTGATTCGGATCAACGTGCAAACCTCGTTCTGCGAGACGGGCGGACGTGAGTGATGTATCGAGCTTCGCGAGGGTTTGTCCGAAGTCGAATGTGACGGCGAGCGGTGGCATTGAGCTCAGCATGATGGTGTCATTCGAAGGGTGCAAATCTGGCGCATAACGCGCTTGTTACGCCGCCCCAGGTTAAAGAGGCTGTCTCAAAATTCGAGCCGTAGTGTGTCACCGAACGCCCGCGCGGGATTGAAATCTCGCGCTACACATTCAAAAGTCCCTCACTACCGTTCGGGACTGGCCTTGTGGAATTTCGGATCGTCATCGAGAATCCTCAACGATTTTGCATAGATTGCAGGCCTCGCCATGCAGCCATGACGTCAGTCCGAGCGCGGTAGCGCGAGGACTTCTTGTCGTGTAGCGCGGGGTTTCAACCCCGCGCGGGGCTGGGCGAGGATACGCGTTCCGAGTTTTGAGACAGCCTCTTCAACCCCGCGCGGGGTGCAAAGGGTTCCGTAGGAGGGCGGGATGGATGTGGCCGTTTTCGACGTGTCAATCCGCGTTGTTCGCCCCCTCGTACAGCTTATCGATTTCCGCCGCAAAGTTCTGGTACACGACGCGGCGCTTGATCTTGAGCGTGGGCGTCAGTTCCCCGTCTTCGATCGTGAATGCACGGTGCGTCACGTGAAACTTCTTCACCGTTTCCACGCGTGCAAGCGTCTTGTTGGCGTCGTCGACACCTTTTTGAACCGCGGCAATGACGGCGGGGTTTTCCCTGAGCGTCGTCAAATTCGCGTCCGGCGTGCCCGCGATTTCTGCTGCACGAACAGGATCGATGACGATGAGCGCCGTGAGGAACTTGCGTCGATCACCAATCACGACCGCATCGACGATGGGCGGATTGCTCTTCAGCGATTCTTCGATGTTTTTCGGCGTGATGTTTTTCCCACCTGCCGTGATGATGATTTCCTTCTTGCGCCCGGTGATCCAAAGGAATCCATCGGAGTCGAATTTCCCAAGGTCGCCCGAATGCAGCCAGCCGTCTTGTAGCGTCTCGGCCGTCGCTTCGGGCTCCTTGTAATAGCCCAGAAACACATTGGGACCTTTGACGAGGATTTCGCCGTCCTCGGCAATTTTGACTTCGATTCCCTTGAGCTTCGTACCGACACTTCCGAGCCTGATGTTGCCCGGCACGCCGAACGATGTCGGCCCCGTGTCTTCCGATTGTCCGTACACTTCGCTGACGATGATGTCCAGACCCAGGAAAAACTCGAGCACGTCTTTGGCAATGGGTGCCGCTCCACTCACGCATACGCGCGCGCGCGACATGCCAATGGCGGTTTTGAGTTTTTGGAAGACGAGCTTTTGCGCAAGTTTGTATTGGAGCGCGAGCACTCCGCTCGGCTCTTGGCCACGCATCTTGAGCGCGTTCGCGTCGCGCGCGACATCCATGGCCCACTCGACGAGCGCCTTTTTTGCACCTTTGGCGTCCTTCAGTTTTCCCGTAACACCCGCGTAAAACTTTTCCCAAATACGGGGTACTCCGAAAAACAGCGTCGGTTGGACTTCCTTCAGGTTTTCCGGCACTTTTTCGATACTTTCGGCAAAGTATACCCCTCCACCGATCGTAAGTGCAGCGTGTATCGAGAACATCTGCTCCGCAATGTGCGACAGAGGCAAATACGAAAGCATGACGTCGTTTGCGTTGCCACCCACGAGCTCTCGGGCGCTATCCGCCGTCCACGTGAGGTTTTTGTGCGAAAGCATCACGCCCTTCGGCGGACCGGTCGTGCCCGAGGTGTAAATGAGTGTCGCGAGGCCCTGGGGTTCGAGTGCATCGAGACGCTCGAAAAACGCCTTTTCCGTGACGTTTGCGCCCTTCTCGAGAAATGCCTCGTACGTGATCACCATCGGATGATCGATGGGCTCGGCGCCCGACATCATCACGATGTGCTTCAATTTGGGCAGCTCGGCGAGTTTCTGCGCGACCTTCTCGAACTGCGCCTTGTTCTCGAGCAGCACGACCTGCGATTCGGCGTGGTTGATGATGTATTGCACTTCCTCGGGTGAACACGTCGTGTAAATCCCCGCGGGAACGCCGCCGACACTCATCGCGGCCACGTCGAAAGCAACCCACTCGCTTCGATTGAATCCGAGAATACACACAGTAAAACCCGGCTTTTGATCGAGCGCGATGAATGCCTTGCCGAGTCGTTTCACTTCGTTCGCGAGCTCGTGATAGCTCTTCGCGCGATACACACCGCCCTTCTTGATGTGATGGGCTGCCGCGTCCGGTCGCCGCTCGGCTTGGTTGAAGAGTCGTCGAGGTATCGAATCGATCGGTGTAGCCATATGGGCCGCACAGGATAATCGAAGTTCGTCCTAGGGCGTAGGCTTCTTCGATGGTGTTGCCGACGAAGCCGATGTCGGCGCAGCGGCTGAAGGTGCGGCGGACGATGCCGAAGCTGGCGGCGCGGCGCTCGATTCCGGGGCAGGCGCTGGCCTTTTGTCCTCCAACGAATCCAGCGCCTCTTGACGCTCCAGCGCCCGCCGCAGAAGCAGAAGCCGCTCCACGAGCCCCGTCGCTTCCTCGGCGGACATGTCCACGCGTGCTGAAACCCTGGTCCCCTCCGAGCTGATCTTCATGCGCTCCAAAATCGGCGCGGCGCCGACGAATCGCACGACCAAGTCGTCCACTTGTGACGTTCGACGAGCATCGAAGACTTTCCCGAGCTCGCCGCAGGATGGCGCTGCGTCGCAGACGACCACCCCGGACAAACCCACGCGCGCGTCGACCGAAACCGCGAGACCAAGCCCGATCATCGATGCCGCAGGCGATCCCTGCGCGCCTCCACGCGTAAGCTCTTCGTTGAGCGTGCGTCGCTGCTCCGGCGTGAGAACCACCGTCACGCGCACGGCTCCCGATCCGATCTCTCTCGACAAACGTTCGTGGAGCAGATCCGCCGATACGCGCGGCAAACGCCCTTCGGCTGCATCGATCATCGCGCGCAAATACGAGCCTGCTCCGAGCAGAATCGGCCCGCCATCGCGCACCGCAATCTCGGCGCTGCTCGTCCGAGACGCCGAGTCACGTACCGTGCGAAACCCTCCGATCGGGTTCACCACCGGCCTGCCGCCTCGTGCTTCGATCACTTTGCTCGCGCATGAAAGCAGCGATTCGGCATCCACGAGCCCCGAAGCGACGAGACCGAAGTCACCATCCGCGCCGGCGGCCGGAATGCCCATCGCCACCTCGGTGATCCCTTCGAGCGGGTCGAAGCCGCATACATCGCGCACTTTCCCAATGCCCGGCACTTCACCTTCCGAAAAGAGCGGCGCCATGACGCTCGACCGCCGAAGCACGCCGACGTCCGCCGTGGCCACGAGCAGCGCACCGTCCGGGATCGCATCGAGCGACGACACGAACGAGGGTGATTTCGTTTTTGCCCAAACGAAATATCCGATCGCACAAGCGACGGCGATGGCTAGAGCTGCGAGCGCTTTGCGCGCACTCGTTCGCACGCCGAACCCGTACCACAAGTCCTGTGCTTCAGTTCGCTCGTTTCGGCGTTGCGCGTCGCAACTGCCTCGCCGCGCGGAACTTCTCTTCGCGAGCGGGGGACCAAGTCGTGCCGTAAAGCCAATCGAAAACCGGCACCGTCACGTTGAAATTCCAGCGTTTCATGAGCCGCGGTTCGTGATGCCGACGATGATGCTCGCGCAGTTTCGCGATGAGCGGCAGCCGCCCGACCGGATGATCCGTTGGCAAGTGATACGCGAGGTGGAGCCATTCGTAAGATAGAAAAAACACCATCGAAGTGGCCGTCACGAGCATCGCAACGTTGGTCGTCACGTACCGTTCGATGACGATCGCGAGCGGAAGCACGAGTGTCAGAAAAACGAGGACGATTGCGTAGGGTGGCATCAGGACAAACCACCATTCGCGCTTGCTGCGCATGGCCATGTCCTGATCGGTGTAAATCACGTGATGTTGGAGCTCATGGCGTTCATAGAGCACGCCGAGAAGCGGGAGACGCCGATGCAGGATGCTCTTGTGCGCTCGCCATTCGAACCCGAACGCAGCAAGAAGCGTGACTGGAATTGCAAGCAGTTCGATGGGACGCAGCGTGTTCGCTTGAAGTCGAGCAAGCGCGGTGACGAGCACGCCGAGCCCAATGGCGGTAGGGATCGCCAGGTGTAGCGATGGGTTGTAGCGCGCGGGCATGTGCGCCACGATTTGCGCGCGACGTTCCGGCCGCTCATGCTGCTCGTCGGGGCCGTCCATCAAGACGACGATATGTTCTGCAAATGCAGAATGCAAGCGTGTGGTGCGGGAAATCAGCGGCGTTTATGCATCGGTTTTGGGTTTCTCTTCGTCCCGTTCGAAGAGCCGGCCGACGGCTTCACCCATTTTCGGCACGACCGAGTGAATGATGACGAGGCCGATGAGAAAAGCGACCAATGCGAGTTCGTTGGGTGTGGCAAAACTGAACATCGAGCTCCCGTGCTTTCCTTACCATCTCGCGCGTCTTCCGGGGCGACTGGCGTATATTGCTTCCGAACAGCTTCGGGGACAACGACCGAACGAGCGGGGCGCACGCGTTGACACTCTGGCCTCTAGAGTCGAAGGATTACGGCGTGTCCGCGCTGGATGATGCCCCGAACACCGTGCACCGCGACGTGATCCTGATGGCCGATGCATCGGCTGAGGGACAAGCGATTGCGGTCGCCCTGCGTGCGCAAGGGTTTGCCGTGGCCATATCGACCGTGGAGAGGCTCGAAGTGAGCGTGCTCGACGAGTCTCCCCGCGTGCTCATCGTGGACATCGACCAACCTGGTGCTCGCGACGCGATCGAGCGCATTCGGGAGCTTTCCGAGGGCGAACGGGCGGAGCTGGTTTGTCTGGGCAGTCCGATGCGGGCGGCCGAGGTTGGAGCGACGACGGCGTCGGGGCGTGCGTTCGCACGGCCTGTCGACATTCACGCGATCATCGCGCAAATCGGCGCGCTTGCAGATCCCGCACCTCTCGACGAAGAGCTCATCGGCGACGGCATCCACGACACGAATCCAAGACGTTCGGGCGAGAGCGTTCCGCCGTTCGTCGAGGACGGCAGCGGTGCATTTTCAGCGGTGTTTCAGTCGGTTTTTCCGGGCGGCGGCGACGCGTCCGAAATGCATTCGTCCATCTTCCCACCCGACGAAACCGAAGGACAATCACCGAACGCGCTCTTGGCAGCGCACCCGATGCAGCTCTCACCCGAGCTCACGGAGTTGCTCGCTGCCGCAGAGCAGAAGGTGATGCTTGCCGACGCATTCGTCTCGCTTCCTCCAGCCCCACACGTCGATGACGACTCCGACATCGTGCTCGGAGACGATTACCTCTCGCTGCTCGACGACCCCCTCGACGCCGACGACGAGCCTGGGACGGGTCCGGAGATGGCACAAACCGGCGCGCTCGACGCAGCGACGGGACCGATTCCGATCGCAGCGTTGTCCGCGATGCAAACGAGTCCGAGTGCTGCTCTGGCGAGTGCCATTCCAGACAAACCGGAGACGATCCCTCCTGCGACGACTGCGAACGTCTCGAGCGTCGGTGGATCGCCACCAGTGGACACCTCACCGCCTTTGCCGCGCGCCGTGCTCGGCCACGTTGCCGTGCGCGAGCCGATCAAAGTGCGCGATGTCGTTCTGGACAAACTCCCGATTTCGTACGCGGATGAAACATCTGCCGAGGCATCCACTCCAAAGCAACCGCCCGTCGTGACCGAGCATCGCCCGACGACGTCGAGTACGGCGATCACCGTCGTGGAGTCGCTGCGTCCGAGCCGCGGTGACGATGCTCAACTTCCCACGCGGCGCCTCGATCAAGCTGCTCCCGCCGGAGTCATGGCTTCGGTGAAACGTCCCGTAGCGCCGATCGTCATCGATGCGCCGAACGACATGCAACCGCCCACGGTTTTTCCGGGACGCATGCCCCCGCCGGTGCCCAAGATCGACGTCGCACCGCTCACGTCGTTGTCTTCGCCGACCACGCAACCGTCGATGCCATCGATGCCGGCGCCATCGACGGTGTATCCGTCGACGGTGGATCCACCGCAAACGAGTCCACCGCCGATGAGTCCTCCGCTGGCGAGCCCTCCGCGGACAAACCCAACGCCGGCAAGGCCCGCGACCATCGCCCCACCCACGGTGAAGCCGCAATCGCCGCATCGTGAAGCCAATCCGTCCTCGTCCACGCCGCTTTCGCCGCCCGCGCCGTCGCCGTCTCGACCGTCATCATCATCCAAGCCAAACCCTCCGTCGTCCGTACCATCGTCGCCGCGTCCTACGAAGCCGACGCCGCTCCTTCCGCCGCCCAACGTGCGTCGCGGAGCCGCCGATTCGCCGCCTTCGGTGCGACTTGCGCCGCCCGTTCCTCCGCCGCCCGCGCCGCTCATCACCGGTGCATCGTCCGACGCCGACGCTGGACCATCGTTGCAGACGGACAAACCCACCGTGCTTGGTCCCGCCGATGCACCGCGCGCGCTTGCTCGAGCCATCGCGAGTCGCGTGACAGGATCGCTCGCGCTGCACAGCCAAGGTTCGGTGCGGCGCATCGTTCTGCACGAAGGCGACGTCGTCACGGCGGGATCCGGCGTCGCGGAAGAAACGCTCCTGTCGTTCCTTGCGGCGCGTGGCGACATCGAGCGTGACGTGGCCGCGCGCCTTTCGGGCAAACTTCCACCGGGAGGCAGACACGCAGGTGCGGCTCTCATTGCGCACGGGTACCTCGGACAAGATGCGTTGTGGTCGGTGCTGAGGGCGCATGCCGAGTGGATCATTGGAGGCTTTTTGTCCGTTGAAACGGGCACGCTCGAGCTCGAGCCCGAACCTCCTGGGCGCCTCAAGACCGAGCCAAGCGTGTTTGGTGGCTCGATGGGTGCCGAAGTCTTCGTCGACTCCGTCAGGCGCGTCGTTTCCCCCGACGTTGCACTGCGTCGCCTTGGTGGTCCGGCTGCGCGCATGGACAGTGGTCCTCGCATATCGCTCTTGGTCGAGTGTGCGCTTGGCCCGGACGAACAGGCTCTCGTTCATGGCGCGCAAGGCGCGACGATTGGCGAGCTTGCCGAGCGCGGTGGTGCAGACCTCGCGACGCTACTGTATGCGCTGGTTTGTCTAGAAGTACTCTCGGTGCTCGTACCGTCGAAACGGATTGAGAAATCGACCCCAACGCAGCACGACCCGCTCGATCAGGAAGCGATTCGCATGCGCGTGCGAGCGCGCTTGGCGCTCGTGGAAGAGGGTGATTATTTCGCGGTGCTCGGGGTGCCTCGGGGCGCGACGAGTTACGAAATTCGGCGCGCATTCATCGATTTGCGAAGGTCTTTCGAGCCATCGCGTCTGCTCACGGCCGAGACCGCGGATCTGTCGGCGGACGTGCGCACGGTCCTCGAAGTGCTCGACGAAGCGTACGAAATTCTGAAGGATGCGCATCGGCGCGAGCGTTATCGCCGCGCGATCGAGGCTGGTCCGTCGACTTGAGGCACTGGGCCATCGTTCATGCTAAACACGCGCCATCATGCGATGTCTCGTCACGGGCGCAGCGGGGTTTGTCGGTTCGCATCTTTCCGAGCGGCTCGTTTCGCTTGGGCACGACGTCGTCGGCGTGGATCGATTCAGCGATTATTATCCGCGATCCTACAAAGAGTCCAATCTCTCGAATTTGCTCGATAGTCCCAAATTCCAATTGGAAGAGCGGGATTTGGCTACGTACGACATTGCAGCGCTGCTCGATGGATGTGAAATCGTTTTTCATCAGGCGGCGCAGGCGGGCGTACGCGCGAGCTGGGGGAAAACGTTCGAATCGTATTTGCAGGACAATGTATTATCGACGCAGCGTCTTTTGGAAGCGGCTCGAGGGCATCGGACGGTGCGAAAAGTCGTTTATGCGTCGTCGTCGTCCGTGTATGGCGACACGAATGACTTGCCGATGCGCGAGACGAGCGGGACGCATCCGCATTCTCCGTATGGAGTGACGAAGCTCGCGGCGGAGCATTTGTGCGAGCTTTATCGGCGCAATTTTGGTTTGCCCACGGTATCGTTGCGGTATTTTACCGTGTATGGGCCGAGGCAACGTCCCGACATGGCATTTCACAAATTCATCGAAGCGACGCTCGATGGAAAAAGCATTCCCGTCTTCGGTGATGGTGAGCAAACGAGGGATTTTACGTTCATTGACGACATCGTTCAAGCGAACGTCGATGCGGGATTCGGGAAAGCGGAAGGCGTGTTCAACGTGGGTGGTGGGTCGCGCGTGACGCTGAACGAGGTATTGAAGGTGATCGGGGACCTCGCGGGCACCGTGCGTATCGATCGCCGGCCGAACGAAGCGGGCGACGTGACGCATACGTGGGCGGACGTGAGCGCGGCGCAGAATGCATTCGGTTACGCGCCGCGTGTGCCCTTGCGCGAAGGATTGGGGCTGCAAGTGGCGTGGCATTTGGCGCGGAGGAGCTAACGGCGATACGGCGTTGCATACCCCGTCTTCCTGAACGTATGCACTTCGTAAAATTGTCGCAATAGCGATAGCGGCTCCGAAAGCCGTTCCGGATCATCCGCCAATGTGTATTCTTCCGCTGGATCGGCCCGTAAATCGAAAAGCTCCACCGTGTGCTTCCGATTGTCCACGATGACCTTGCGTCCGTCGGGCAATATCAGCGCTTGTTTCAGTCGCGCTTCCGCAAGAATGGGCCTGTCGAGCTTTGGGGTTTGTCCCCAAATGAACGGCACGAGACTCTGTCCCATGTAACGCCCAGGCGTCGGAAGTCCGAAAAGGTCGAGGATCGTCGGCGCCAAGTCCACGAGCGAAACCGGTTCTTCGACGGTTCGTACCGCCAAACCCGGACGCCATATCAAAAGCGGCACGCGCAAGAGCTCGTCATACACCGTCGCTGCATGCATCAGCATGCCATGTTCGCCGAATGCTTCGCCGTGATCTGCCGTGACGATCACCATTGCGCGGCGCCACAGTCCCGACAAATGCAAATGACGTAACAAGCGGCCGAGCTGCGCATCCACCAATTCGAGCTCGCCAATGTAATTTTCGTATCTCGATTCAGTTTGACGACCCCGGTCGTAGGGCGCGTGAGCATCGAAAAAGTGGACGTACAAGAAAAGCGGGTCAGCCTTCGCATTCGATAGCCGGTCGAGCGCTGCGTCCATGAGCAATGCGGCGGGCGTGTATTGCATGCGTCCCGTCCGTACGCGCGTCGCTTCGGAGAAACCACGCAGCACGCCGTATTCGGGCATGAGCCCTTCGCCGCCGATGAACGTCGTCGTGATGACCCCCGCGCGCGTCAATTCTTCTTGCAAACGCGGCGTATCGTCCTCGGGCGGAACAATCGAACCTTTGTGAACCGTCCAGTATTGCTGCGAATAATACGCACTCGAAAAGATGGCCGACAGGCTCGGGACCGTGCTCGATGCCGCCGAGCGTGCATTGGCAAAAGAAAGACCCGTTTGGCGCAGCAACGAAAGCGTTGGCAACGACTTGTCATGATTCGCCGACATGATCACATCGGCCCGCAAGCAATCGATCGTCACGAGTATGACGAGCGGATTCATCGAGAAGACCCGCGGTTCCGTTGGTAAAACCGCCTGCTTGTCCTTTCGATCCTCAAAAAACGGGCGCATGTTTGCAGGAATGTCTGCTTTTCGTAATGGCGTCGGCTCGTGGAAAAAACCAAGAAGAAAATGCGCCAGCAAATTCCCATCGGTGCGCACGAGCTCCATGGCGACCGAGGGCGATGGAGCCACGACCAGCGAAATGCTCGACCAAAGAGCAACGACGGCAAGCAAAGCTCGCTCGAGCGACGGGCGACCCACGCGTGCGATGGTTTGTCCAATCTTTTTCGGGAAAACTGCTCCCGTGAGCGATGCCGCAACGAGTGTCGTTCCTGCGAGCACCAAAAAGAAATGCACGCCGTGATAATCACGCAGCAGAACGAGCTGATGCGTCGCGACGATGCTGCCTCCAGCCAGTATACCTACCCAGCGCAAGTATGGCCTCGCAAGCACGCGCCCGAGCGCCCACGTAATGGCGATGCCCAGGGCCGAAGCCGCAATCAATGCCATGACGAGCGCTTTCATTGCCGCCGCGCCATGCATTCCGGCCATTCGACCACTGAAATTCGATACATCCTGGGGCAGGACGAACGCACCTACGGCACATGCAGCAAGAAATACCGCGCTGAATGAAGCAATGAATCGACGCGTACGAAAACGTCGAAAAACGCCACGAAGACCCACGGATACGAGCGCGAGAAGCACAAAGTGCCCCGTCTCGAAGACGTGCTGCAAGATGCGGGTTTCGATACGCGGGGGAAGGGGAATGTAGAAGGCTACGTCGAAGATCTGCATCGCGGCGACGACGAGCCAGGTCGTGAAAATGGCGAATTCGGCCGAGCAAACCGTAAATCCGGCCTCGCGGTCGGAATTCGGTGCCTGGGGATTGCCGACCGGATCGGCCATGGGTAGCTACGCTTGGAAGTTTACGAACGACGGCGATGGCGGGGATCGGTCAACGTTTCCACGCGGAATTTGGCTAGTTCCCATACGATGCGCGTGACTACGCGCACGGGAAAATCAGCGAGAAACGATTGCCCAGCGTGGCGCTGCTCGAACGGCGTATCGACCTCGGCAATCGTGAATTTACGCACGCCTGCGGCTGCCCCAATGAAGCTTTGAAAGTATCGATAACGATACTTGTGATCCAATATCGAGCGAAATACTTCCTTGCGACAAAGGATGAAGCCCGATTTGCTGTCCTTGAGGTGCGTCCCGAATGTCACGTTGAGCATCAAGTTGAGCCCGCGGCTGAAAAGCAACCGGTGTTTTTCGAGCCCATCCGGATGCCGAACGGCCTGCACGATGTCCACCTGCTCGCGCTTGTACGTCTCCCATAATCGCTGAATGTCTTCCGGGCGGTTTTGCAAGTCGGAATCGATGAGGCAAATGACGTCGGCCCTCGCATGGTCGAGGCCGCTTCGCCAGCCGCCTTCGATGCCGCGGTTCTTCACGTGGCGCACGCCCCGCACCTCGGGATGCGCCTTCATGGCTTCGCTGATGCAATCCCACGTGCGGTCCTTGCTGCCGTCGTCGATCAATACGAGCTCGCCACGAATGCCCATGCTGGCAAACGTCGCCAAAGCTCGGCGCACGAGGACATCGACGTTGCCCTCTTCATTGTAGCAAGGTGCAATGACCGATAACTCGACGTCTGCCATGATTCATTCCAAGGTTGATGCGCTCGTCCATCGATTGGCTTACGCGGATTTCTTTGCCAGCGTGCTGATGCCCGATTCCTGCACGTCGACGTGCTGAATTTCGAGGCCAAGCTCGGCACACCATTGCTTCACTTCTTCCAGCGTATGCCGGTGCGCGTGCAGCGGGTGATACCAATCGAAATTGGTGATCACGTTGGCGTCCCAATCCATCGTGTCGTTCCAGTAGCACTTGAACATGTTCCAGTAAATGAAACGCTGGATGTCCTGCTTGCCGGCTTTGATGCCCAAAATCGGAATGTCTTCGGGCACGTCCACGGTGACCTTGAGGTCCGAAAGGGCTTTGCCGAGTTTCGTGATGGCCTCGGAAACCTTCATGCATTCTTCGGGCGACATGTGCACCGTTTGGGCGCGAATGTGATCGTCGCAGAATTCACGCACGGGGCCTTTTTTCTTGTACACGTAAAACGCAATATGACCACCCGGAGCGAGGCGCGTCACGAGATGCCCGAGCGACGTGCGCGTATTCGGCGTGTGGTGAATGACTTGATCGCAGCCGATGAAATCGAAGAAGTTTTCGGGGAAAGGCAGGCGCGTCAAGTCGGCCTGGACCAGGTGCAGCGACGGCAAATGCCCGATGTCCCGATACGCATTGCGAATGCCGTAACTGATGTCGATGCCGAACACCGTGGCTTTCGAATTGCGTACGTACATCTCTGCGTCACGACCATGCGCCGTGCCCGCGTCGAGAATGTTCTTTTTGCCCTCGAGCAGCTTCGCCAGGTTTTCCTCGGTGCCGAATCCATAACGATCGAGATACCACTTGACGTAATGGCCTTCGGTCGTCTTGCGGTAATGTTTCGCCTTTTCCCATTTCCAGGAAAAACTCTCGACCGTCTCCTTTTGCCCCTCGGCAAACTTGTCTTCGCGCACCATGCCGGGAACGCCACCGGAAATCCGGTATTCCGCCCCCGATTCGGACTTCAAAATGCCGGCATCGATTTCATCGCCATCGGGCGCATTCGTCAAGCTGAGGCGCTCGCCCGAGTCGGGGTCACGCAAGAACGAAACGAGGCTTCGCTTCATGAGATTCCATTACCTGTGTGAGGGATGATGCGCTTGGGCCAATTGCTTCAAGCATTCGCCCAAAAGGACGTGGTTCCAATCTTTGCGATCGAAGGCGTTGCTGTTGAAGAGCCACTGATTCACCGGAGCCGGAAGACCATGCTTGATCGTACGCTTGGTAATGCCGAGGTCCGGTCCGACGAGCTCTTTCAAGGTCTGCCGCAATAACCATTTTCCGTGACCATCGCGGTACTTCAGACCATCCGACAATTTCGTCGAAAACTCGATGATGCGGTAATCGAGGAAGGGATTTCGCACTTCGAGCGAATTTCCCATGCTCAACCGATCGGCCATCACGAGCAAAGGCTGCATGAACACCATCGTTTCGATGGCGCTCAAGTTCTGGCCGAACGAACGATCCTCGCGCCAAAGAGGCGTGAAAAATTCGATGAGCTCGTGCACGCCAGACAAACCTTGACGACTTGCCATACGACAAAAACGCTCGACATCCGTGCCAAAGTAACGCTTGCAAAGCGTACCGTACGGCCCTTTGAAGTCACCTTCGAGCGCCGCGACTTCGCGAAGCAGCAGCTCGTTACGGTAATACCCGTTGAAGAGCTCGTCCGAACCTTCACCCGAAATCGCTACGACAAACCCATCACGACGCGCTTGTCTCGCCAAACAGAAGAGCGGCAACACGCTGAAGCTGCCCACCGGAAACTCGATGTGCCGGGCAAGATCCGAGAACGTCTCGAGAAAGTCATCGCGCGTGGGCGTGATGATGCGCGCCTCGAAGCCGCGCTTCTTCGCAAACTCGAACACCAAGTCCCGCTCGTTGATCTTGTCGATGAACTCCTCGAACTGCACCGTGTACGTCACGTCGAGCCCCAAGACCGCTTGGATCAGCGACGAGTCGATGCCGCCGGACAGAAAGATCGTCACGGGCACATCGGCCACCTTGCGAATCTTGCAAGCATCCTCGAACAGCTCGAGGAACTGACGGATGGCCGCTCGTTCATCGACGATTTCCGGTGCAGTCACCGGGAACGACCACCACGTCTTGTGTTCGAGCTGGTTTGTCGCGGGACGGTACCGAAGGTACTCGCCGGGACGAACGCTCTTCACGTTGCGGAAAGGCGTGTGTTCGTCGAAGTAGAACTCGAGTGCGCGGCAGATGGGAACTTCGCCGAAGTCGAGATCGCGGATGGCCTTCAGCTCGGACGCGAAGCCGAGTCCCCTTGGGCCATGCGAGTAGAAAAGCGGCTTTTTGCCCACGCGATCACGCGCCAAGAAGAGTTGGTCGTCGTGCCAAATCGCCAGGGCAAACATGCCGTTGAAGCGCTGAAGACACGCCGGTCCCCACGTCAAGTACGCGCAAAGCACGACCTCGGTGTCCGTCTCGGTCGTGAACGTTTGGCCTTTGGCTTCGAGCTCGCTGCGGATCTGTCGCCAGTTGTAGATCTCGCCGTTGAACGTGATCGTCGCGCCATCGCGCTGAAAAGGCGTGGGGATGTCGTCCTTGCAGACGACCGACAAGCGAGTTTGGCCGATGAGGATGGGCGCGCCGTCGGATGCGTAGAGCAGCACTTGGCCGGTCTGGTTGGGCCCACGATGGCGAAGCAGCTTCGCCGCGTCCTCGCTGACGAGGTCAGGGGAGCCGCCGAAGATGCCGCACATGATACGCTCCGAGATTGTCCGCAGGGTGCTGCGAACAGTGCAAATGCAGAAGGGAACCCAGCCCGAAACGCCAAAGTGCGCCGGGCTCGGGTAGATAGCGCGTCAGGTTCGAGGTCGTCAATGCCGTTCCAAGCACATGCGGGACGTTCAGCGACGCCTGGCGATCGCGAGGATCGACGTGCCGAGCGGGAGGGGTGCGCGTTCGAGCCAAAGACGCTCGGCAGAGAGCACGCCGAGCATCACGCGGTTGAGCGGCTCGATGTTCTTCGATTCTGTCAAGTCCGCGATTCCACGAGCTTTTTCGCCGCCTGCGATCGCATCCTTCAACGTGCGAACGCCTTTCATGCCGAGCGCTGCGAAGAAGAGCGGACCGAAAAAATACGTCGACTGAACGACTTCGAATCCGGTGCGATGAAGCAAATCCGTAAGACCTTCACGCGTGTAACGACGCTTGTGCTTCTCGACGTCATCCCACGGTGACCAGAGCAGTTGGAACGCGGGCACCGTGACCATCACGAAGCCGCCATCGGCTTCGGCGAGCGCATCGCGCACGTGTTCGAGCGTGCCGTAATCATCGGGCAGGTGTTCGATGACGTCGAAGAGCATGATGCCGGACCAGCTTTTCAAGGGCAGGCCGCGCGTCACGTCCATGCGCAGAAAGCGCCGTTCTCGAGCGACGCTACCAAGCTTGTCGTGCGCTCGCTTGGCCGCGATATCGAGCGCTGCGCCGTAGACGTCCGAGTAGTCGACGCGGTAGCCGTGTTCGTTGAGGTGCGTGGCGACGGTGCCGATGCCGCATCCGAGCTCGACGAGCGGGCCGCATGTTTCGGGAGAAGCGAATCGCCTGAGTTGGTCGAGGATGATGCCGCGTCGATGCACGTGCCAGTAATGGGTCTCTTCGATTCCCGCACGCAGCGCGAATTCTTCGCCGTCGAAATAATCGCGGCCAGCATCGTTCGAGCTGCCCAACAAATCCTCGTAGCTTGACACGCGAAAGCTCCTATCAGCACAGTTACGTTACGTGGTTCGAGGAAGACGAACTCCTCATCGAAACAGGCGTTGCGACGGGTGCGAGAAACGGACGAGGCCTGTCATTTTTTCGGGCGCGCGTCACGTCCGAAAGAGTATAAGCAGGCGGCTCGGCTTGGAATTCGCACGATCTGCTCACAGAGGAAACCCGTGTCTCGACTTCAAAGCTCACTCGGTCGTGTCCGCGATGCGATAACCCGCCAGTTCAGCCGGGAATCGTTGTCGGCAGTGCTGCACGTGCTCGTGCTGCTCGCGCTCGTTACGGCCGTAAGACCTTTGTTTTCTGCACCGATTGGGACGCAGCATTACGAAGCGAGCTCCATCGTTCTGAGTCTCGTCAAATCGGACATTGCTCTGATTCAGCAAGCGGCAACGCGCAATCGAGCGGCGATTCCCGAAATCTTATTTCTCCTGGTTCCGACGCTCTTTTTCGTTTTCTCGAAGCGTAAATTGCGATGGTCGGATTGGACGCACGGGGAATCTTTCCGTGTCCTGGTCATCGGTGTGCTCGCTATCGTGACGTGGTCAGGGGCGACGTTCGAATACAACAATTATTTGCAACGCGGGCACGTCTTCGATCGATTGCTGCTCGTGGGCTTTTTGGCATTGAGCTGGCGTACGCCGCTGGCCGTGCCGTTCGCAACACGCCTCGGGATCCTGCTCGTGCGCGAAGCGTACGTGCCCATCAATTTGGATGATTTCGAATTCCGTACGGTCACGGAGCTTTTGACGATTTTTTCGGTGTTCATCTGGGCATCGGCCAGGCGTTCATTTCAACCGTGGCACGTGCTCGTCGTCGGGATCGGATCGTGGGCTTCGTATTATTACATCGCGGGCGTGGCGAAGTGGATTTACGGGCCGCAGTATAGCTGGCTGCTCGAGGATCGATTGACGAACCTCGCGCTCGCGTCGCACATGCGCGGGTGGCTACCATTCATCAGCGATGAAACCTTCAATGGGTTGATCGGGCGTTTTCGACCGTATGACGTGTCGCTCTCCGTGTTCACGCTCATCGTCGAGTTTGGCGCACTCGTTGCGTTCTTTCTGCACCGGAAAGTTGCACGGCTCTGGTTTTTCCTGTGTTTCTGCCTGAATTTCGGCATCTTTACACTGACCGGCGTCTGCTTCTGGAAGTGGATGCTCGTCAATTGGGTATTCATCTACTGGACGGGGCGAACGGGTACGCCCATTCTCGATAAATTTTACAGCCACAAGCTCGCCCTGATGCTCGGGGTCGCGACGGTGTTTTATTCGGGCAATCGGATTTGGTACAATCCGCAGACGCACGTCGTTTGGTACGATACGCAATTCCTCGAGCAATACGACATCATGGTGGTGGGCAAGAGCGGCGAGAAGTACGTCGTGGATCCGAATTATTTTGCTCCGCAAGACATGCATTTCGTGCAGGGGGCATTCTGCTACGCGACGGACAACGAGCGAGCCATCACGCATATTTATGGGACGACGGGCAGCTACGAAGTGATGAAGCAGCTCAACGAGTTCACCGATCCCAAGCAAGCGCTGGCGCTCCACCGCCGCGGTCGGATGTGCAGCAATCCAAAGCAGCGCGCGGTGTTCGACGATTACATGAAGCGCCTATTCGGGAACATCAATCGTAACGGTCGCCCGTACGATTGGATTTCGATGCTGGGCGCCCCGCATCATCTTTGGGTCGGGATTCGCGGAAAAGAATACAAGCAGCAGGAAAAAGTGACGCGGCTCGAATTGTGGCGGAGCCTCATGTACGCGCATGGCGGCAAGTACCACGTGCTCGAAAAGAAACTCACGCACAAGATCGATTTACCGAACGCGGATTGAGACAACGGCGCCAGCGTTGACGAGCTCCCGCATCTCGAAAGGACTCAATCGCACAACCACGCGCCCATCACCGCCAAGCCTGCCGCAAAGCGATTTGGGTCGTCGATTGCCATCGTAGCATTGCCAAACCTTGCAAATGCGAGTCGTCCGAAAACGTCGGCACGAATGGCAAACGGGCCGCGGACGAACAATTCGGTTCCAATACGAACATTACCGCCGACCATCAAATGCAATTCGTCATGAATAGGTGATTGTTTCGAATAAAATACCGTCGTCGCCAATCCGCCGCAGAATCGAACGACACCGCGGACCAAACACAACGAACCCACGAGCGGGATGGCGTGTGTGCGAATGGATTCCGACGTCTGCGATGTCCACGACCCCTCGAATTCGACGTGCACATGGGACCATTGGCGCCATGGGGCGTAGCTGAGGAGCATATACGGTCCGCCGCCGAGCCCCGAATGAATGCCCGACCCAATGAGTGCGCCAATGCCGAAAGAGGAGCGATGAAGCGTTGGTGCATGCGTGATGGTTGGCACGGGCGGCGCAGGCGGTGGGGACGTTGGCAAGGGACGTGTGGGCGGCGACGGAGCGGATGGTGGGCACACGGGACAGATGACCGGTTCCTTCGGCGGCGGTGGTTCGAAGGCGCCCAAAAGCTGTGCTGCACTCCGCGCGGCGTCATGCAGCACGAAGTGGCACTCGGCCGCGGCTTCATATTCCGCGTGCCGCTCCGCCACAACGGCGCCTTGGGCATCGACGAGCGACACCTCTGCTCGTTTGCCGCCCGTCGGCGTCCAGCGAATACGCACCACCAACCGACGCTCGGCATTCTCCCGCAACACGCCCTTGGGGACCCATCCGCCCAGAAGCGACGCAAACCCGTCGGCGTCGTTGCACACCTTGGGAGCGCGTGAGGCATCGAAGTCGAGCTGCGTGGGAAGGATCACGGGTGGCTCATGACCGAACGCGGGTTGAGCGGAAAAAACCACGCCCAGCAAGGTCATCGCCAGGGCATGACAAAAAGTGAAAAAATGTTGAGTGAAACGGGTACGCTCGCGCCCTGTACCTGCATGGGCAAACGACCTCCGGATTTCCCTTTTGGTTTGTCGGCCGATCAATTTGCCAAGCTCACGCGAACGATGTTGTCCGTCGCGCGACGGGTGACTCGTCATTCCGGTGCTTCTCCTGAAGACGCCGTGCAGCAGGCGTTCGTCAAGGCATTACTCAAGCCCAGCAACGAACTGCCGTCAATCCAAAATGACAAAAGGTTTGTCGCAAAGATGTGCGAGCTCGTGAAGTACGAGGCCCTGACGATCCGCGCCGCCCAGCGTCGTCGAGCGGAACGCGAGATTGCTGCCGGCACGGATATCGCCGAACTGGCTGGGGTTCCACCGGCCGCCGAGGCCGTGGAGGCGCACAAGATGCTGGATTCCGCCATCATGGCGCTCGATCCAGAGGATCGAGCCTTTCTTCATGCGCTGTACGCTGAAGAAAGCACCATTGCCGACATTGCTCGAGAACAAGACGAACCCTGGTCTACGGTGGACTCACGCAAGAGGCGGCTCTTGGTATTGCTACGTGCGGCCATTCGCGCGACGATTGCCGCGTTGGTACTGGTGCCGAAGCGCGCGCGCGCGTTTGTCGCACACGTCACGCAGCAGGCCCCGCATGTGCTGGTGCACGCAACGCACGTCAGTGGCGCCATGGCGGTGACCGTCGTTTGCGGCGCGCTTTTGCCCACGAGTTCGTCGGCGACCCCCCCTTCAGCCATGCCCGTGGGTTTGACGCCGTACAGCATCCCACAAACGACCACGACGCAAGCGGCAAGTTTGCAGCCAACTATCGTTCCCGAGGTTGCGCCGGAAGAACCGGAAGCCCTTGACACCGCGACAAACCAGTGCTCGGCTACGGTCATGAAGTCCGCCAAAATCTCGAGTTACCTCCAAGCAACCGCACTCCCATTCGCTTTGCTGGTCGCCCCTGCGCTCACCCATGTCGCGTGTGCGGGTGCAGAACAACAAACACCACCCCCACGACAACCCGTCAACGATGACGCGAAAGAGGAACGCCAACGGAAAGAAAGTCACTACCTGACCTATTGCCTCCAGGAACAAGCGCGCGGGGACAAGTGCTTGTCAATGGAAGAGTGGGACGCCCAGCAATAAAACTCATGCCGCTTGCTACCGTGACAACCCAATGCTCGGCTTTGGAGTCGCGAGGCATCCCTATTCCCAATCCGCCTTTTTGAATTTCAAGCCCTGATGGCCCGGAACGGGAATCAGCACCCGCAGCAGCAGCCCGCCGCGTCTACGTTCCGCGATGCTCTTGTACGGTTCGAGGAAAGGATCACGTAATCGGAGTCGTCGTCGTACATGACGTACGGTTCCCAGATGCCCCCGTGCACTTCATTCAAATGCCAATGGCCTCCCGTCACGTGTCTCGCGACTTCGCCCGTATACGCGACAATCGCGGCAAACAAATTGGGAATTTTTAATATCGGGTTCGATGGGCGTCGAAGGCCGGGATCGTTCTCCATTGGATTTCTTTAGGGGTTGGGGTTGGTGGACCCAGGGACGCCCGGATCACCCACCAGGCCATCGTCCAGGATGGGCGTCTCCCGAAGACGGTCCTGGTCGGCGGGATCCTCGGGCAGATCCATGTGCCGGAGATGCTCGAACACCGTCATGCGGTCAATGTCTTCAACATGCGGATCTGCTCCGTGCGCGAGCAGCAGCTTCACCATCTCGACATTGAGCCAGTACGCGGCCAGCCCCAGCGCAGTCATGCCACCGCCCACGGTCTTGTTGATGTTTTTGTTCGCACCGCAGAGGAGGAGGAGCCGGGCCATCTCCAGATACTCTTTCTCTATGCAGAAACGAAGCGGTGAATCACCCTCGTTATCGCGCACGTTGGGGTCTGCGCCGTGAGCGAGCAGCAGCCGCACCGCTTCGATGTGATTCATCCCTACGGCAAGAAAGAGCGGATCCCCTTCGTTGTCCACGTCCCAACCCTTGACTTTTGCGCCATGGCGCAGGAGCAGCACGATGGAGTCGATTGGTCCGGCAGGCTCCGGGCCGTACGGGCCGATGGCTTCGAACGCCTGGAGTTCGCCGATCGCAGCCTGCAATGGGAGTTCTCGGCCGCTGCCGTAGTTGGCATATCGAGACTTGCCATCTTCATTTGGATCCGCGCCGGCGGCAAGAAGCGCCGCCACGCGGTCGACGTCGCGAGTCTGAATGGCATCGAGAAGGGCGTCTTCGGCCATGTCCTTGTCCACCGTAGCCTCAGGCGTCGCCCTCGTGATCGTCGCTGGGCGTCGGAGACGGTGGTTCCAGGTCAGGGTATTCATGGTAAATGGGATACAGAAGCTCCGCCCCGAGCTCGGTGAGAACCTGCGCGACCGCCTTCCTGTGCTCTTGAAGTTGTGCCTCCGTGCCATGGTGCTCCATCAACCAAATCGTGTGCACGAGTAGGCCTGAAGCCTGTTGATAAATGTACGCCAACTGTCGAGCTAATTCTTTGTCCATGACTACATCGCTTTCCAGCATCCCGCAGCTTCACGGCATTGCCTCATACACCTATGAAATAGGTTACCGAAATCTGAGTGCTTCAATTTCGGAAGACAAGTTGTTGGGCACGCTTCATTCACTTTACGACAGCGTTCCCTCTCAGCCTCCTCCGCGGTGATCGGCGGCGCGGTCGTCGTCGTGGTGGGTTTGGCGGTCGTGGTCGCCGCGTGCACCATGAGCTGCACGGTGATCGCGGAAGCACCCACGAGGACGGTCAGCGCGAGCAAACAAGGTGGCGACGCAACGCAAGCCGCAAGCGGTATGGCCGGATTACCCAGCAGCATGCGCGATTCCGGCTGTGCAAGCTCCCGATCGAAATTCTCCGAGCGGTGGCGCAGAAGATCGTCCTGGGTCAGCGAGCGGATCGAGGCAGCTATGCATTGCTCGAGCTCTTCATCGCCGACGCTGGAATCCATGAGCGTTATGGAGTCAACTTGGCCGTTGCTATCGAGCGTCACGTCATACTTGACGATTTGGTCCGCATCTCTGACGTGATGCGTGTGCTCGAAAGCGCACGCTTTGATCGGCGCTGCAACGTGCTCGGGAATGTCCGCGACAGGATGAGCTCCCCCGCATCCTTGAGGCAGGAACGCAAAACCCAATCCCATGGCAAGGCTCAACGACAATGTGAGTCTTTTGATGGTGGGAACCATGGTGCGATTGCACCCGATGCAGTCCTTTGTGGTCAAGGTGAAACCCGCATGTGTTCTGGGTACAACCATCCGGCGTCTGCTTGTGCGTACGCTGATACGCAGATCAACCACGAATCCAACTTCCTGCCGCATTTCCGTTTGCTCACCGAGGGTCCGCCTCGACCAACCTTCACGCGCAACTGGTGGCGCTGCACCGCCCGCATGCACAACCACGTCGGCATAGCAAGCGAAAACCTATGCAAGGCATGCGCACCTGCCGGCGTGCGAGGATACAGGTGCTTACCCGGGGCCGTCAGCCTTACGCGCGACGACCTCGCCGACCCCCTTCGACGAGTTCGTCAGCCAACACGACGACATCGCCAAGCCACTCGGCGAGCTCACCAACGAGCGCGACGGAATCGTCGACCACCCTCGACGATTTCGTCAGCCAACGCGACGACTTCGCCTAGGCCATCGACGAGCTCACCGATCATCCCGACCACATCGCCAAACCACTCGACGATTTCACCAACGAACGCGACGACTTCGTCGACCCACTCGACGATCTCACCAACCAACGCGACGCAATCGTCGACCACCCTCGACGACTTCACCAAGCCCCTCGACGACTTCGTCGCCACTCACCAAGGATTCGCACTGTTGGCAGATACATGTTGACGCCCGTTTCCCGGCATGCAAACGTCCAAAGCACCTTGGAGG
The DNA here is from genome assembly GCA_016715885.1 of Polyangiaceae bacterium. NCBI lineage: Bacteria > Pseudomonadati > Myxococcota > Polyangiales > Polyangiaceae > Polyangiaceae bacterium. The sequence goes on along the minus strand of JADJXL010000028.1, from coordinate 919,093 downwards.
AGGAGGTAAATCATGAGCAAAGTCACCGGTGCAGCCTACGGGGGACCGCTGGAAATCTCATTGAAGGATCTCGACGGACACTTGATCGACCTACCCAAAAACGCAATGCAACGTCTTCGTTCAGCACAAGACGGCATTGACGACGTCATCACCGAGCTTGCACAAAGCGTCCCATTGCATGGCGAGGATGCCGGCATCACGTCCAAGGTCTATCAAAGCTTCGTGGACGATACGGCGATCATCGAAAAGCTCGAGGCGGGCGAGAGCGAGCTCGAAAAGCTCCTCGAAGTCGTACGCGAAAGCCGAGCGAGAAAGGTGCACGAGCGCGAAAATACGATTGCCCAAATGGCCGACGCGGCCAAATCGACCGCGCACCGCACTGGCGACAAGAGCATCCTCGCGCCCTTCGAAAAAACCATTCGATACAATTCACAGATTGCTGAAAAAGCCGCGCAAACGCGACGAAAGAATGCCGAATCCAAGGCGGCGGAGGGAAATCCGCCCGATGGCAATGGCACGCCATAAAAACTCGGCAACCCCCAAAGTCGTTTCATTTGCGCGGCGATTCCCGAAATCTGAAAGCGCGACCCGCGCCAGGGGGTGACGCGCGAGCGTCCAAATCCAGGCTCGGATCAAACCGATCGACGCTTTACCGCGCCCGCATCCAAAGCTGCTCGGGGTCCCGCGTTGCAATCTGAACGAACCCTTGCGTCGCTTCCAGCGGCGCTGGCGGCTTGCACTTGCTGTCGGTGACGATGTAATCGGCCTGCGCGATGAACGCTGGAAATTCCTGCGGCTGCGTCGGCATCGGCTGCGTCGCCTTCACGCGCGGAGGCCGCTTGACGACTTGCCGCTCACGCACCGACAAACTCGATAGCTTGTGCAGACCACGCTCGTATTGAGCGCCGCAGCCGAGATAGGCAACGATGTTGTTCGGCGTTCGTTTCGAGGGGGCCGTCGGCATCGAATACAGCGCCCATTCGCCAAACTTCTTGATGAGCTTCGGCTCGCGCTCCATGAACGCGAAAAACTGAATGTCCGCGCCAAGACTGTCGTGATGGGTGCTCTTTTCCACACGGGCAATGATGTGGGTCACCCCGAGCCCGCGAATGCGCTCGTACACCTCGGCGGGGCCCTTCAGCATTTCATAACGATAGGCATACGCGAGGCCCGGTTGGTCGGAAACCACCGTACGCCACAAGCCGAGGCGCGTTTCGTGTTCGTGCAAAAGCACGCGCGCATCCTGGGGCAGCGCTGGGTCGCGACCCATTTCGAAAAGTCTGTCGCCAAAGCCGTAACGTTCTTTGTGTTTTCCCTTCATTCCCTGCGCCAATAGCTCTGCCGTGACGGGGGCAGCGCTATTGCCCGTCATTGCATGGGCAGGAATGAAGTACGCGTCGCCACCCCAAACGATTTGAACGCCCACGAGCATACACGCGAGGGGTTTGGCGCTCCAGTGCGCCTGTCGCCACAAGAGCAGCAACGTCGCGGCGACAGTGCAGACCATCCACGGCAAAAGCGCTTGCAGATAGCGATCTTGATGCAGCGTCCAGTACCAAACGACGACGCCGACGTGTGTCGCGACGAAGAGCGCCCAAATGCGCTTGGTCTTCTTCAAAAATGGCAAAATGAGCGCGCTCAGGGTGAAGAGCGAACCGAAAATGGGTACTTTCCCGTGGAACTTCGCCCAGTCGTGCGGCTGAAAGGAGAACATCACGACGGCTTGGGCTGTTTCGGCGAGTTTTTCGGGCAGGGTGCCTTTGGGTCGCCAATTTTGATGCTGCGTGCCGTCCCAGCCGGCAAATAGCGCGCTCGTGTCCGGCACCCACTTCGGCGACAACATGAAGCGGCTCAGATACGGGAACAATGGATCCCCATAAAAAAACCAATTCTTGAGCCAATGGGGCGTCGTGACCAAGAGGCCCACGACGAGCGCCGTGCCGAGGCCCGCGAAAATCGCACGGAACGTGGGCCTCAGCAAATCGCGACGACGCACGAGCGCACGGCCAAAAAACCACACGACGGCGAAAGCAATGGCCATCAGCGGAAATGCCGCGAGGTACATCGCTTGATATTTCGTCAGCATCGCGGCCGCCAAAAATGTCGCCAATAGGCCAAAATTGCGGGCGGCAAATGCACCGCCGCTCTTGTCCACGTCGAGCGACCGGAGCGACCGAAGCATCATCAGGAAAATGGGAATCGCCCAGAATGCATTGATGTGATCGGCTGCTGCGGACAAGGCTGAATCATAAACGAGCAGACCGGGGAACAAGAAAAACGCAGCCCACGAAAGTCCCGCTTTTGCCTTTGGGACGAGCTTGCGTACGAGCACTGTGACGCTCACGAGCGTCATCAAAAAGATCACGAATTCGAGGTGCGCGGCGCACACGACACGCTCGAACATGTTCATTCCCGGCAGAATGAACGTCCACGTGTAGAGCACGCTCGCAAGATGAGGAATCGCGGCAGGCAGCCACGCTTCTGGAAACGCGCGAATGGCGCCTTCCACGGCGTATTGCTGGGCAAGACCGAGGTGATAGAAATAGGCGTCGTAGGCGATGTTTTTTGCCGAAAGAATGGCAAAATAAATCATCGCGACGCCGGCTGCGCCGAAAAGCAGAATGGGGTAAAGCCACGGCGAAGGTTGCCCCTTCACGCGCGCTCGGGCCGCGCGAAAATGACGCACGCTGCGCCGAACGTGACGCAAAAGCGGCACCGCACCGAGCCCGAATACGACGATGGGCATGACGACGGCAAAAACGTGGCCATAAATTCCAAGAAGGCCGCCGCCGAACATGACGAAATAAAAGAAAATCACGCCGCACGCGAACGACATGATCGTTCGTTCGACGAAGGGCAAGGTTTTCCCTCCAATCGCTTTGACGACGAGGTGCCCGGAACTGGCGGATGCGAGCGCAAAAAGGGAACACCACCCCCAAATCTTCGCATACGTCCAGAAAAGCCAGTTCTTGATCGCGTAATGCTGATTGACTTGAATCAAAAATACGAATATCGCCACGCCCAAGGCCAACAAAAGCAGCGCATTACGCGCCGATGATCCGATTCGGCCGATGAACGACCTCCACTTGCTCGGAGCCTGCGGCAAAGGTGGCGGCGGTGCTGCAGGCAATGGCCCTGCTTCGGCAGAGACGACGTGAAGAGGCGCGAGTGGTATCGTGGGGCTCGCAGCCATCGGCGGCTCGGGCGCCATTGCCGACATCGACGCATCCGCGACAGCCATTTCGGGCTGGGAAACATCCGGCGCGACTTGCAGCGGCGCGGCCTCGGGCGCCGTGGCGCCCTGTTCGGATGGGTTGTCGGAAGAAGGATCTTGCGTGTTTTCCGCCGATTGAGACATCGTTTGCGCCCGAAAAGTGGGCGCATGTTACCGCGTTGCTTGCCCTTGGCAAGCTCGTAGGACACCGCGATCCGTAGGATGGATCCAGCACACAACGAGCCGACGTTTCACAGACTCGCAAGGCCCGGTGAACCAATTCGTTCGCCCGTGGGACGATGGATCGACTGTTGGGCGTTCTCGGGGTGCAAGAGAACCGGTACGGTGCGTTTGGGAGAAGAACGATGCGGGGTTTCTGGTGTTTTCCGCTCTTTGCAGCAGCGGTTTTGGCAGCTTGCAAAGGCGGGGAAGGACAAACGGACGTCACGGCAAAAGGGCCGTCTTCGGGCGGGAGCGCAACGCCCGTCGCGAGCGTCGACGCTTCACCCGTGAAGGACAAACCGAAGCCCGTCACGCTCGTCGGTAGCACGATCGCTCGCACGCCGCAGAGCGATGCGCTTTACGTCGCCGACGAAGATCGAGGCGTCGTGCATCGAGTGGCGATGCCGATCGACGTGAACAACCGGCCGCTCACGATCCCGATGCCCGGACAACCCGCGGAGCTGGTGGTGCTGGGCGACAAGGTGCTCGTGACGGTGCGCAGCGAAGGGGCCATCGTTCCTGCGGCCGAAAAAGCGGCATCGAACGACGCGGAAGCCGCCGCGAGCGCGTCTGCCGGCGCATCCGCGAAGGCTCCGAGCGCGCCCGCGAAAACGGGGCCCATCATGGCAAAGCAGGTCCCATCGGCGACGGGGCCAGGGCTGCTTTTGGTCATGCGTCCCGACCCGGAAAAAGGGCTCGTGCAGGTGTCGCGAACGGAGCTCCCGGAAGATGCGTGGGGCGTGACCGTGACGCCGGACGAATCGTTGGCGCTCGTAACATCGCCGTGGACGCACAAAGTCACCATCGTCGACATCGCGTCGGGCAAAGTGAAGGCCACGATCGACGTACCGCGTGAGCCGCGTCGAGTGATCGTGCATCCCAGCGGCAAGTCGGCGTATGTGACGCATCTCGTTGGACCGGATCTGACGCGCATCGACGGGATCGACACGGATGCGCCGACGGCGCACGCGGTCAAGCTTCCGCCGACGCCGGCTCGCACGGCGCCGCTTTCCAAACCGAGCGCATCTTTGGCGTATTCGGCGACGCTTTCGCCCGATGGCAAGAAGCTCTTCGTGCCTCGCCACGCGCTTGGAACGACGGGTCCTCAGGTTTGGCTGGGTACATCGGCGGTCGATGTGCTGCTCACGGCCGACGATTCGCCCCTGTCGCCGCCTCGCACGGACAAACCGCGTGTGGAAACGTCGAGCATGGACGGCAAAGTCACCGTTCATGACGAACAAACGGGTGGGGAGGGACCGCGTGCCGAGCCAAACCCCTTCGTGCAGCCGCGAGCAGTCGTTTATCGCAAAAAGAAAGACACGCTGCTCGTCGTCTCCGAAGGACTCGACAAAGTCGTGGAGCTACATGCGCGCACCATCGAACCGGCCATGTTCGTGCGAGCAAATTACGCGATGACGATCGACAAGGACCCGAAATATGGGTTTTCGAGTGGTTGTGCTGCTCCATCGGGCATAACGCTTTCGGACGATGAAGACACGGCGTGGGTATTTTGCCGAGCATCGGCATCGATCGTGGTTTTGAGCCTCGAAACGCAGGGTCCGCGGCCGTGGGTTCGTCTTGCGGACGATCCGCTCTCCGAATTGGCTGCTGCTGGACGGCGACTGTTTTACAATGGTACGGACGAAGTCACGAGCGGTGGAATGGGGTGTGCTGGTTGTCATCCCGAAGGTCGCGACGATGGCCACGTTTGGCACGAAGCCATCGAATGGGAGGACGAGCGGCGGTTTTTCGCGGGCAAAGACAACATCCCCGACTGGCCGAGCGATCCGCAGCGTGGTGGTTTTGCTCGCCAAACTCCGATGCTCGCGGGACGTCTGGCCGCCGAAGGGCCTTATGGTTGGCACGCGGAGAGCCCGCATTTGACGCATCGATTGACGGGCGGTTTTCGGCTGCATCGATGGGGATCGTTTCCGTGGGGGCATCACGCGAAAGAATTGCATGATCGAGCGATGGCGATTCGGGCGTTTTTGCGCGAGGGTCTCGCGCCTCCGCCGCGACGCGCGCGTGAATTGTCGGACGAAGAAAAGAAGGGCAAGGAAATCTTCATGCGCGTCGATACGAAATGCGCCGGCTGTCACGTGCCCGAAATGGATTACAGCGACCGCGCCAAGTATCCCATTTATGCCAAGCTGCCGACGCCGAAGGATTTCGACTACGATGAAGTGACCGAGTTCAAAACACCGTCGCTCCTGTTTGTCGGAGGAACGGCGCCTTATGCGCATGACGGGCGATTTTCGACGCTGGAAGAGCTCGTCGATTTGAACGAAGACCGCATGGGCAATACGAAGCAATTGACGAAACCCGAACGAGCGGCCCTCGTGGCTTTCTTGAGGACACTATGAAAAGCAGCAAGATTCGTCTTGGAACCACGATGCTACTGCTGGCGACGGGGACGCTCTTCGTATTCGCAGCCAATGCCGAAGACGCTCAGGCGCCTGCCAATGCCGATTCCGCCGATGCAGGGGCCGCGGATGGCGACGCCGATGCAGGTCCGCCGCCGCTCCCCGCTTTCGATGCATTGCCGTTTCTCGAGGAAAAGTCGGCACGACCCACGAAGGATGAATGGAAGAACGCCCCCCAGGTGGCTCTTTCCGAAGGATCGATGCCCGGGGTGGGTTTGTGCAAATACCAACGTCTTCGCGAATGGATCCGGATTCGTTGTTCTACGACGACCGCCAAAATCACGCTGATGTGTGGAAATAGCGAAGACGTTTACATGCAGCTCGATCCGTTACCCGAAGAATGGGGCATCTTTCCGGATGGCGGGGAACTGGTTTTTCCTGTACGCCGCGGTGACCGACGCCTGTTCGAATGGCAAGGTGTCGAATGGGGTTACAGAGGGGCAAACACCGCCATCAACTTGCTCGTGATTTCCGAAATGTGGCTTCCCGGCGACGACAAACCCGTCGTCATCGCCAGGTAACTCGCTTCATCCAATCCGGATCTTCTTCTTCAGCGCCGCAAGCTCGTCGTCGATCTCCGGATTGCTCGACTTGCCGCCGTCGCTCGATGTGCTTCCGCCGCCTTCGAGTCGCGCGAACTTCGCTTCGAGATCCACATCCGACATGCCGTGCGGTCGCAGGGCATCGTCAATTTCGCGCGCCGCCGCAGCCTCCGCCACTTGCCCCTCGATCTTGTCCTCCATCCGCCGAAATTCAGCGAACGCACCACCCGAGCTCTTCGCCCCCAAGCTCTCCGCGCCGCCGCCTGCTTTCGCTTGCTTGATCTGCGCCGCAAGCGTTCCCTTGCGCGCTTCGAGCTCTTGCTGCTTGTCTTCCATGCGCTCGAGCTCCCGCTTCATGTTCAGCGCGGCTGCTCGCTGCTCCGCTCGCAACGCTTCGGCGCGATCACGATCGGCCACGATCTTCTTCTTCTGCACGAGCGCTTCGCGTGCGAGCGTTTCGTCTTCCGCCTTGAGCGCAAGCTCGGCTCGACGCTCCCACTTTTGCACTTCCGCATCGAGGTCATCGACCTTCTTGCGCAGCACTTTTTCCGCGGCGATCGCTTCGACGAGCTCTTTGCGCGCCGCGCGGATCTGATCCTTCATTTCCTCGACGATCAGATCCACGGACTTCTTTGGATCCTCCGCCTTGTCCAACAGCGCGTTGACGTTGCTCGAGATGACTTTGCCCATCCGGTCGAAGATGCCCATGCACGCAAAATGCCCCGCCTTGGGGTCGGAGTAAAGTGACTGCGTGCGTTTGGTCGACGCGACGGCGCGCGTTTTGCGACGGCGAGGGCGGAGAACCGCAGGTCGCAAGGACAAAAAAGAGAGAGCCTGCTCTACGGTGGGGGGGGCTGACCGGAGCAAGCTCTCTGCCCGTAGATAGAGCAAGCAGCGGGCCAATCTGATCGGAACGCAATTTCAAGGAGTTACGACGGATTGTGCACGCAACCGGATCGCACATTTGCACGATGGGCCATTGCACGTTGCAGATCCGAGACCAGCAGCCTCGGCAGCACGCAGGTCCAGACGTGCTCGTGACGATGCCTTGCGGCATCACGCGAAGGGCGGACCTCGCAGCGCATCCTGGATAGGTTCGTCCGGGCGCAACCGTATCAGAGGACGCCGCGACAAACCGTATGCATCACGCGCGCGCTATCGGTGTGCCGCGGCGCTCGAACGCACGGACAAAAAAGAGAGAGCCTGCTCTACGGTGGGGGGGGCTGACCGGAGCAAGCTCTCTGCTCGGTACATAGAGCAAGCAGCGGGCCAAGCTTCGCGGTCGTATTTTCAAGGGCTTAGGCGTGTCGTTTGCGGTGGTGCATCGCAGATTTGAAGGATGGGGCTGAAAAGTTTTGCAAGATTGCGCGTCGCTCGCGCCTTGACCGCACCATCACACTCGGCGCAGGATTTCCCCAATGTCGATCAGCCATTCAGACCAAACCGAATCATCGCACCCGTCCGATTCCCGCGCGTCGTCGCAGCGGCCTTTCCGCGTGCGTGGTCCCAAAGGCTTGATGCACGCCTATTTTTTCAAGCGCATCCTCGAAAATTACGCCACCGCGGACCTCGAGCTCTTCCGTCGCTACGGCGACGTCGTTCGGGTGGTCGCTCCAAGCGCACAGACGTATTTTTTTCGCCCGAGCCATGTGCGGCACATTCTGCGTACCAACGTCCTGAATTATCGCAAGAGTATCCATTACGACATGCTCAGACCCATCCTCGGTGATGGCATTTTCGTCAGCGAGGGCGATTTGTGGACGCGGCAAAGGCGACTCCTTGCCCCCGAATTTCGCGAAAACGCGGTGGCCCGATTCATTCCTCCCATCGTCGATTGCGCCGAAAAATTATTTGCCGAATGGGACGAGGCGCGGCGGCGTGGCCCCATCGACGTGACCGCGGACATGATGCGCCTGACGCTTTGGATCATCGGGCGAGCGATGTTCAGGAGCGAATTTCTTCGCGAAACCGAAGTGATCGGGCATTCGCTCGAGGTTTGTCTTGCCCACGGAACATTGCAAATGATGTCGATGGGCCTGTACAAGGACTGGCTTCCTACTCGCGGCAATCGCGAAGCGCGAGAAGCCGAGCGAGCATTGAACGATGCAATCAATGGAATGATCCGCCGCGGCCGCGCGGGCGATTTGGGCACGCACGACGTCTTGTCGCGCATGATCCTCGCCCGTGATCCCGAAACCGGTGCAAGCATGAGCGACAGGCAATTGCTCGACGAAACCAAATCATTGGTCCTGGCCGGGCATGAAACGACGAGCCTCGCATTGTCGTGGGCATTTTATCTGCTTTCGAGCCACCCCGAAATTGAAGAACGTCTGGTCGAAGAAGCAACGCGCGTCCTGGGGGATCGCACGCCGACGGCGCAGGACGTCCCGCAGCTCGAATACACCCGGCAGGTATTCTTCGAAGCAATGCGACTTTATCCGCCCGTACCGGCGGTGACGCGTAATGCAGTGAGCGCCGATGTCATCGATGGTATTCGTATCGAGCCCGGGGCACTCGTGGCCGTCGTGCCGTACGTCACGCACCGTCATCCTGAGTATTGGACGAATGCCGAACGATTCGATCCCGACCGTTTTTCCGAAAAACGTAGGGACAGCATCGAGCCGTACAGCTACATGCCGTTTCTTTTGGGAAGGCGTCAATGCCTCGGCGAGCACTTCGCAATGCTCGAAGGCGTGCTGCTATTGGCGATGATCGTGCGCCGTTATGCGTTCACTCGCGTTTCGCGCGAACCCATTGAAACGCGCCCCATCAGCACATTGCGTTTTGCCCGACCGCTCGTGATGCACGTTGCCGATCGCCGCGCGCAAGGCCGGTAGACAAAAAGCAGAGAGCCTGCTCAACGGTGGGGGGGGCTGACCGGAGCAAGCTCTCTGCCTATTCCCTTAAGCAAGGGTCGGGCCAATCCTTACGGACGAGATTTCGCGAGGTTGCGGCCGTCTGAACGTGCCTAGGGAACGCAAATCTGAAAGGTCGGGGCGCAACAGTGAAACAGGAGCAGGGACGTGTTGTGGCCGAAACTACTCGTCTCTGGCACCATGTAACAAGGCTTGCGTTCGAATGGCTGCCCCCAAAGCTTCGAGCAGCCCTCCACGTGTCATGAGCTCTTTGCCGAGTTTCAGCCGATCGTTGGGCGTTTTCACCTCTTTGATGCCCAAGATCGGCAACGTTTGCGCAAGCAGTACGCGTGCTCGCTCCGGACCAAGCATGTGACGCAGCTTCATGACCGCCGGATCTTCTGCCATGGCCGTCACCTGAACCCTTCGGCCTTCGTTTTGATGCGATCAGCCGCTTGTGGCGAGATCGTCCTGACGATTTCTTCGAATGCTTTGTTGGTCATGCCCGAAATGAGAAACGTATTTCGGTACGCAGCATGTTGCGACGCGACGATGGCTTTTGCGTCCGCGTCGGAGAAGGTTTGTCCGAGTGCCTCGGAAAGCGTTTGCAGGTCGAGCTGTGATTGCGTGAGCAAGAGCCCGTCGAAAGCATCCAGCAGCTCGATGTATTCGTCGAAGCACGTCGCAATTTGTTCGGGACCGACGGCATCCAGGAGTTTGTCGAGCTCGAGGGCGTCGATGCGCGCGTGTTGCGCTTCTTCCATCCAATGATGGCGCAGCAAATCACAGAAAAGTGGATCCAGGTTTTGATTACCGCGCACGGATTCCGTGTAATGCGCTTGCGTCATCAGTTCGAGGTGCAGCGTCACGAGCGTCACGGCCAGGGTGCTCTTGCCGAGAATGACGCCTGCCACTTCGGCGGCAGCTCCCAAAAGGTGGCACTTGTGCCCGAAATCGCGCTCGAACGTCGAACAATAACGCCAAAATAGCTGTTGATGCTTGGCTTCTTCCTCGGCGAATCGGACGAGCGCCCGGACGGCGAGATGATCACCGAAAAGCTCGGCCTGCGCGTGCTTGACGGCCATTGCGGTGATGTATTCTTCGACGAAAGCGAAGAGATTCAGGTAAGAATTGCCGGAGATCTGATTCAACATGAGCCGCTGCGCGGGAGTAAGGCACGTGAGCCGCTCGATCGAAAATAATCCTTCGGGCAAAAAGGGTCGGCTGAAGTCGATCTTCGTTTCCGGGGGCATCACTGCATCGAGTTTCCAGGCAACCTTCTCGGAACTGCGAATGCAGGAAGCGTAATCGTAGTTGAGCTGCAACATGTTGGTCAGAATCCCTCCGCGAGTGCGGATACTACATTCCGTCCAACACGCTTTGCAACCGAACTTTGCGACGTTTCGACATCGAGTCTAGACGTATCGGAAATGGGCTCGGGTGCCCGCGAAGTGTCTACCGCGCACGCTGAGCCTGCGGGTAGACACCACGAGCACGAAGCCGCCGGATCGACTCAATCCGTTCTTCCCACGGTCGCCGCACTTCCTTCGGCATACGCTGCTTGCGCCGCCGCCAAACGCGCAATGGGCACGCGCATTGGCGAACACGACACGTAATCGAGTTTTACCTTCTCGAAGAACCGAATCGATGCCGGGTCTCCTCCGTGCTCGCCACACACGCCGCATTCGATCTGCGGCCTCGTCTTGCGACCGCGCTCGCATGCAATCGCCACGAGCTCGCCGACGCCTTCCGTATCCAAGCTCGTGAACGGATCCTTCGGCAAAATCCCCGCTTCGACGTACGCGCCCAGGAATTTGCCCGCATCGTCTCGCGAAATCCCCATCGTCGTTTGCGTGAGATCATTCGTTCCAAAACTCATGAACTCCGCTTCTTCGGCCAGCTCTCCCGCGCGCAGCGCCGCTCGCGGCAGCTCGATCATCGTGCCGAACATGTACGGGACCGTAAGATTTTTTTCCGCGAACACTTCGGATGCGACTCGTTCGATCGTCGCTCGAGCAAGCTGCAGCTCGCGCCTGGTCATCGCGAGCGGGATCATGATCTCGAGCTTCGGGGGCGAGGCTTTCTTCGCTACTTCACACGCTGCCTCGAAAATCGCGCGCGCCTGCATTTCATTGATCTCGGGATACGTGACGCCCAATCGACACCCACGATGTCCGAGCATCGGATTGAGCTCGTGCAGCTCCTCCACCTTGCGCACCAGTTCGGCAGGACGAACGTTCATCGTCTTCGCCAAGTCTTCGATTTGCTTGCGCTCGTGCGGCAAGAACTCGTGCAGCGGCGGATCGAGCAAGCGAATGGTGACCGGGAAACCGGCCATCTCCTCGAAGATCGCGATGAAGTCTTCACGCTGGAACGGAAGCAGTTTGGCGAGCGCGCGGCGGCGCGCATCGACATCGCGCGACAAGATCATCTCGCGCACGGCTGCGATGCGTTTGTCATCGAAGAACATGTGCTCGGTGCGGCACAGGCCAATTCCTTCGGCGCCAAACGATCTCGCCGTCTTCGCATCGGCGCCCGTGTCGGCGTTCGCGAGGATCCGCAAGCGACGTACGGAGTCCGCCCACTGCATGAGTTGTTCGTACTCGGCCGACAGAGCAGCGGGCGCCGTGGGAATTGCGCCGAGGTACACCGAGCCCGTTGCACCATCGAGCGTGATGATGTCGCCTGCGCGTACTTCCACGGTTTCCGTAGGCTTTCCGGCAGCGTCGTAGACCGTCACGGTCATCGTTTGCGTCTCATAACCGACGGCGATCGCCGAGCAGCCAGCGACGCAGCACTTGCCCATGCCGCGTGCGACGACGGCCGCGTGGCTCGTCATGCCTCCACGCGCTGTGAGGATTCCGTTGGCTGCCTTCATCCCGTGGATGTCTTCGGGCGACGTTTCGGCACGCACCAAGATCACGGGCAAACCCTGACCCGCGCGACGTTCCGCTTCGTCCGCATGAAAGACCACCTGACCACTCGCAGCACCGGGGCTCGCGGGCAAACCTTTCGCGAGCAGCTTTTTCGGAGCTTTCGGATCGATCGTCGGATGCAAAAGCTGTTCGATCGATACGGGATCGACGCGCATCACCGCTTCGCGCTGATCGATGAGCCCTTCTTTCACCATCTCCACGGCGATGCGTACGGCGGCTTTGCCCGTGCGTTTGCCGTTGCGCGTCTGCAAAAGATAGAGCTTGCCCGACTGCACGGTGAACTCGAGATCCTGCATGTCGCGGAAGTGTTTCTCGAGTTTGTCTTGGACACGCATCAACTCGGCGTGTGCTTCGGGCATGCGTGCTTCGAGCGACGCTTCGTCGTTGCCTGTGCCGCGTGAGACCGGGTTCGGCGTACGTACGCCTGCGACGACGTCTTCACCTTGCGCGTTCGTCAGCCATTCGCCGAAGAAGCGGCGTTCGCCCGTCGATGGATCGCGCGTGAACGCCACGCCCGTGCCCGAGTCGTCGCCGAGGTTTCCGAACACCATCGCTTGCACGTTGCATGCAGTGCCCCACGATTCGGGGATGTCGTGCATTTTGCGGTAGGTCTTCGCGCGTTGATTGTTCCAGCTTCGGAACACCGCAACGATGGCACCTTCGAGCTGCTCCCAGGGTTCGTCCGGGAACGGTTTGCCCGTGACGCTCGCGACGATGCGTCGTTGTTCCTTCACGAGCGAACGGAGCGTTGCTTCGTCGAGCATCGAGTCGGGAAGTTTTCGTTGCAGCTCGGCAACCGTCAGTCTTCCCGCTTCGATCCCCATCGTCGCGGCCGCTTTGCGCCTGGCGATCTCGAGCGCTTCGTCGAAATGTTTCCGCGGCACGTCGAGCACGATGTCCGAGTACGTGACGATGAAACGTCGGTACGCATCGAGTGAAAACCGTACGTTTTGCGTGCGTTTTCCAAGGCCCTCGGCGATTGCTTCGTTCAGGCCGAGGTTCAGGATCGTGTCCATCATGCCGGGCATCGACGCGCGCGCGCCCGAGCGAACGCTGACGAGCAGCGGATTGTCCACGTCGCCGAAGCGCATCCCCACGAGCTGCTCAATGCGCTCGATGGCGCTTTTCGCTTCGCTCATGAGGCCGTCGGGAAGCTTTTGACCGCCAGCAAAGAACGACGTGCAGACTTCGGTCGTGATGGTGAAGCCCGGGGGAACGGGCACATCGAGTCGCGTCATCTCGTGCAGGCCCGCGCCTTTGCCGCCGAGCAGCGCCTTCTGTGTACCTTCGCCATCAGCCTGGCCGCCCCCGAAGAAGTAGATTCGCTTTGCCATTGCATCCTCGCCATCGCTCGCGCGCCCGAAGCTCGCTTTTCGCGTGCCATTCCTGGCACTGTTACCGGGCCGAACGCAAGGGAATTGTGGCTCTGCCCGATAGGTGGCGCGACGTGACGAAACGATGGCGACAACGTCCAGGCGATCCGTACGTTCGAGTCATCGAGAGAGGGCGAGGGGAGAGAATATGTATTTTTGCGGGGTGTCTCATTCGAGAACCAAGCCCCAAGAATCGATACGCACGGATGTTCGCTTCGCATTGCGGAATTCTCATTGGATGCTGTGTGGTCATGGCTGCGACTTGGACGGCCGTGCGTGCGCATTGGGCGAGATGTGAATACCATTGCGATGGGCGCCGTTCCCATGCCCCTACGGAACGCACCTCGGTCATGACGAATTTTTTGTATCGTCATCCAGTGCATTCATTGGTCAATAGGAACGTTGCCTTGGCCGATGGGAATCGAATCGATCAACCGAGGGACATTTCCTATCGCAATGGGAGTCACTTCCTCGTCGATGGGAATTTTTTGTAGCCGCCAACTTGCCGGAACCATCGCGCTATGAAAAATTTTCATAGCACAATGAAAATTGTGTCGGGCGATTGGTGCAGCTCTTTGGCCTATAGGAAAAATTCCTAGGCGTCGACTCTCCACAAACCAGCGGTCATGCATGACTGTGGCGCGAGGCACAAATGTTGGTGGAAGACGAGGTGATTGCTCCTTGGTCGATAGGAAAATTTCCTAGTCGCCTATTTGCTGAAGGTATCGACCTATGAAGCGGATGGTGTGCATGATGAAAATGGTGTCGTGACCGAGGAGAAATCTGTATTGCGACCGACGTTCGAGGGCAGTTTCGACATTGTTGACGTAGCGGCGTGCGAAGGACTTGCACTGTACCCCGCAGTTGTGTGATGGTCGGGAAGTTCCTGGCCTTTGCTGGGAGAGAAAGGTGAACCATCGTGAGTGATCCCAAACATCCGAAAATTGGGGACGTGGTCATCGATGCGTCGGGTATCCCGCTCATCGACAGCACGCCCGAACGCATTCGTCAGTTGACGAAGCTGCGTGATGGTTTCGAGGCTGTCGTGACGAGCATCCTGCAACTCGCTGCCGCCGATGTGGAGCGCGCGGGGTTGAATCCGGCGGAGATTCAACGGTTGAAGATATTGTCGGACGACGAAGCGTATCTTGGTCAATTGCACGCAGCTTCGCAGAAATTGACCGAGTTGCTGTATGAAACGCGCATGGAGCGACGGCACGAGATCGGAACGCTGCTAGGTGAATTCGCCGCCCAGTCACGACGCCGCGGGGATCGCGCCGCCAACAAGCACGAAGTGCTCGGGCCCGTGGCCACGTTGCTCGAATACCAATATGGCCCGGCCAAACAAGCGGCGGCGACGAAGGAAGCGGCACAAGGAACCGGGAACGATCCTGGCAAGGAGCCGTGAGCGATTGCGTCGCAATTCCAAATGCTTCGATCCACGAGCGTCGGTGATTGCCGTATCGTGAGCCTCTGAAGCGCTTTCCCTTGCAGAACAGCCGCCCTATGTGCGATTCATTGCTTCATGCAAGCAATGAAGAGACACCATTCGATCATGCTGAAAATTTGACCGAACACAAAGCATGGACGAATACCTTGAGGAGAGCAACGATGCTTTGGATGAAACATGCGATAGTGAACATGATGCGGATGGCCCTGAGTTGGATGTCCGTGATAGGTGTTGCGGCATGCCTCATGCTGGCATTTGTACCGTTCGGATGCGCGGGCTCCATTGAGACGGCTCCATTACGATATCGTGAGCAGCATCAGAACGCGCGTCATCTCCTTCCTGACATCACGGTCGAGCGGTTGCAGGCGTGTGTTGAAGAACATGCTTCCCAACTGGAACCGCAGCCATATCGAGTAGAAGCGAAAGTGCAGGTGGACCAGGAGGGTCGAAAGCAAGACATCGTGGTTGGAGGCATCCCGGACAGCGCGCCGGATCTTGCGGCGTGCACGCGCATCGCGTTGCGCGACATGGCACTCCCTGGGTCGTTACGACAATTGCGTGGGGAGGAAACGATTGGGATGGCGAACGGGCAAATAGTACCGAGAGGTAATGAAATCGGCAATCCGATCGTGTTGGTTGAGCTCGGGTCTGCGCTAGCGGAATTCGTTGCGGCGCATGGGGGGCGCATGGTTATCTACGCGGTGACGGTGGAGGTGATGGGAGGGCTCGCCGTGCTAGCAGTCACCAAACTCAGCGAAAGATGTCGCAAAGTGAAGGAACAGTGCATCGCATCATGTACAAAGTCTACCCTGCCGACAGGAAGACTCCATGGAATCCCATTTCATCGATGCCTTCGTGAATGCATGGAGGCCGCGGGGTGCTTTTACAACCCGTGACCGTAATAAGGAAACATCATGCAGCGAGAAATAGCAACGGAAATACTGGCACTCATGCTGGAATACTCGGGCAAGCTGGATCGATCGGTCCAACTCGTGAAAGATACGTGCAGCGAGGAGGAATTCATCGACTACCGGACGGCCGTCGGCACCATTATGGGCGAAATGTATACAGAGATCATGTGGCCCATTTTTCACGACCATCCCGACCTCGAACCGGAGGAAATGAAGCCGCAATGACGTGGCGGGGCTCGTTTGTCACGACCACATTGACACCACGACCAATGTGGTCTAGGCGCGGCCGATGATCGAACGCACCACCCCTCTCTTCGGGTGCCTGGTCTTCGACCGAGACGCCATCGTGCGCGCCGCGCTGCGTGCCTACGTCGAAAGCTGGTTCGCGGACCTCCCGAATGGCCTGTGGATGCCAGCCGCCGAGATCGCGTGGTGGACAGGCGATCTCAACGCGGGTGCCCTCCTCAATGATGACGGCTGCGGGGACTACGAGGTCGTCGCGTGGACCGAGGCGGGCGTCGTCGGCCTCGGGTTCGACCTGGGCCTCGGTCCGATCGAGCAGCTCGACCTCCCGGTCGACGCGGTGACGGGTGGTCCGGACGATGTGCGCGGGGCCGTGCCAGGGCTTCCCGGGGAGTTGGAGCCCGCGTTCGTCATGGCCGTCGGGATGCTCGTAGTGGGAAATCATGGGGAGAAGCTGGCGGGCGCAGGCTTCTGGCTCTACGGCGATCGTGGAGGAGGCACGCTCTTCCTCGCCGACGATTTGACGCTGGCCTGGGGCACCGAGCGGCTGGCCGCGTGGGGCTTGCTCCACAATGGGCGGCTGCTGCCGCTGGATTGTGATCCGCGCCCCGGGGCGATCGTGGTCGACTACACCCGCCCCGAAGACGTTCACTTCAACGCGATCATCGACGCGGTGGTCGATCGGAGGCTGCGTGGCCCCACGGAGCTGACGCCGGACGAACTTGCGACGCTCATCGTCCGCGAGCCGGATCCCGAGAAACTGCTCGCCGTCCAGCGGAGGCTTCAGGAGGTGGGCATCACTTGGCCCAATTCGCCCCAAATCCCCGATTAGCTCCGGTGAGCGTGTGTCCACCCCACGGGAATCCGAGAATCATCGCACCGAAAATCTTGTGACCGCACGGTGCACGGGCGCATGCGCGTCCGAAGGCCGCACCACCAATTCATGATCGCCTGGCTCGAGCCGATAGCTGACACGAAATGGCGCTCGGGAGCGGCCAATGACTTTGCCATCGACCACGAATTCGACTTCGTTGACAATGCGCTGATCAGCCGAGCCGCCAACGATGGATGCCCCGACCGTCAACATGTGCGCGTTCGAGTCGTCGTATACGAAAACGCTTCCGTCAGCGATTCCGTCGATTCGTATTGATTCGGCCGTCGTCGTCCC
This sequence comes from Polyangiaceae bacterium, assembly GCA_016715885.1. Taxonomy (NCBI): domain Bacteria; kingdom Pseudomonadati; phylum Myxococcota; order Polyangiales; family Polyangiaceae; species Polyangiaceae bacterium. Next base: position 901,756 of record JADJXL010000028.1, on the reverse strand, counting down.
GCACCCCGGAACGCTCGATTTCGACATCCATGGCAACCCATGCGTATCACGCCCCGGTGCTCCAAGCGGCAGGGAAGCCAAAAAGTTGTCGTATTCTTTCGGCAATACCACGATCGACCCGCCGCCCGCCGGGTCGCAAACGAACGGAGATTCGCCTGGATGATCGATAATGCGCGCAGTGGCTCGCACATGCATGTCGCATGATTCCGTGGGTGCTTTGCCCCGAATGAAGTGGCGCGGCGCATGGTCCACGCATGCGGGACCCGGACGCTTTCCCGATAGCGGACAAACCTCGGCCATTTCGAGGTCGTCGGCATTCCAAAGCGGCGCTCGCATAGGCACGTCGTCCATGCTTCGCCGCATGACGTCGGCGAAGAGCGGGCCAGCGCCGGTTGCGCCCGTCAATTTTTGCGTCGGTGCTCCTTTTGTATTGCCCAGCCAAACTGCGACCGTACGTTCGTGCGTATATCCCGCACACCAAGTATCTCGGTAGCCCGAGCTCGTGCCGGTTTTTACGGCCACGGGAAAACCTATGTCGAAGGGACCTCGACCGTGAAGCCCGCGCACGCGAGCGAGCGGATCCGATAGCGATTCCGTAACGAGTGCCGCAATCGACGAATCCATGAGGCGTTCCCCTGGGACCGGCGTCGCATCGCCATGATGCACCAAGCGCATTGGCATTGGCTCGCCCCCGCGCGCGAGCGTGACATACGCGCCCGCCAATTCACGAAGCGTGACCTCACCAGCGCCAAGCGCGAGCGCCAAGCCATAATGGCTCGCATCCTTGTCCAAGCTCGAAAAGCCCAATGCAAGCAGTGCATCGAGCACGCGGTTTTCACCGATTTCGGCGGCGAGCCGCACGACGGGCACATTCAAGCTTCCTGCGAGTGCTTCCCGGGCGCTGATGGGGCCTTCGAACGTTCCATCGAAATTGCCCGGCGCGTACGTTCCACCCGTTTGCGAAAAGTGCGTGGGCACATCCGCCAATGGCTCCGCTGCACTGTGACCATCGGCAAATGCGAGCGCATAAACGAATGGTTTCAGTGTCGATCCGGGCTGCCTTCGAGCGCGCACCATATCGACTTGTCCCGAAATGGCTTCGTCCCAAAACGAACCACTTCCCACCCACGACAATACATCGCCTGTCGCATTGTCCACGACGACCACGGCAGCGTTCGTTGCGCCAAACCCTTCGAGCGACGCGAGGTGCGTGCGGACGAGCCCTTCGACGTCCTTTTGAAGCTGAAAATCGAGCGTCGTGCGAGTTACGCCATGACCACGTTCCCCACTGGGAACCGTTTCGGCAAGAACGGCATTGACGAAGTGTGGTGCGTGAAACGGTCGATGGAGCGGTCGTACTTTGATGGGCTCTGCCAACGTTCGGCTGAGATCCGCATCGGTCAAGATACCCGTTTCATGCAAGGATTCGAGCAGCGCACGTTGACGCAAAAGCACGCGATCGTGATGATGGTACGGATCCAAGAAGGAAGGCGCGCGCGGCAACACCGCTAGATACGCAGCTTGTGCAAAGCTCAAGTCGCGTGCCGCGACCCCAAAGTATCCTCGCGCTGCGGCCTCCGGCCCGGACAAACCATGCCCATAATCGAGCCGGTTCAAGTAAGCCTCCAAAATGGTCTGTTTGTCCGCGACTTTTTCGAGGTTTTGGGCGCGAGCCGCTTCGACGAGTTTCCGCCACAGCGTGCGTTTTTCTGGTTTTCCCTCGCCATCGAGCAATTTGACGAGCTGCTGCGTGATGGTGCTCGCTCCACTTACGAGCCGCGTGCCCTTCACATTTTGACCAATCGCTCGCGCAATCGCGAATCCATCCACGCCATCGTGTTCGAAGAAACGCTTGTCTTCGCTCACGAGCGTCGTGACGATGATTCGGTCGCCCATTTCAGACAGCGAAATCGGGCGCCCGCGCAAATCATTTTCGGAAACGACTTCGCGCAGAAGCTTGCCATTGCGATCCTCGATTCGATGCCCTTCGTGCCATTGCTCGGCGAGCTCTGCCGACGGTTCGCCCGCTCGAGCCCGCGTATGTTCCATCATGGTCAGCGCGCAGGTCGCGAGTGTCACTGTTCCGAGCGCCGCGGCGGCGATTCGCAATTGCTTTTTGCGCGTCGGCGTCATTGGATCGTCACCTCTCCAGCATCGCTGTATCCAAGCCCATCGGCTTCGTACATCAATTCTCCAACGGCGGCGGGCAGCGCAAATATTCCAGGCGTCGTCGCTCGGACGAGGAACGTTGCCGCCACGGAATCACCCCACGGCCGATCGAAGTAAATGCTCACGCGATCGTCGTGCATGTCGATGTGATTCGCTTCCGAAGAATTCCACCGCAATGCACTCGCGAATGGGTGATGATTTTCGATGTCCGGGGCACTGGCCACCGTCGCCAAATCCGGCTGGACCGGCTCGAATCCTGCCGGCAATCGATCCGTCAGGGCCACGTAACCACGTCGTTCTTCGTCGAGCTCCGGCAATCGGGCATAAAGTGCCACGCGTAGCAAGGTTCCTGCTTTGACTTTGCTCAAGTCGACCGCTCCACCGCGCGGATCGCTGATGACGCGATACACCGAAGGACCATGAGCGCCTCGGGTTTTGCTTGGTGCATCCGCGGCCGACATCGTTCGTTGCCACGATGCTGCAATGGTGTATCCCATGGCTTCGTTGCTCTCGGTTTCCAGAACGAGTTTTACCTTCTTGCCCTTCACCTGCCCAATGGGAATTGCGAATTCTTTGCTGCCGAATCCCAGGTCTTTTGTTACGGCGAGCGTTTGTCCGTCGAGTTTCGCCGATACTGGTGCACCTGCGTCCGTGCTCGTTTCGAGGTGCGTGCTCAAGGCCAAGAGCGAATATGCGGTCGCTTGCGTCGTGTACGAATCCATGCTGCTTGCCGTGCGGCTCAGCAAGATTGGTAGAAGTGGCGATGTGCGACGCAGTCGTGCGAGCGTCATGGTCGCCTGCGCGCGCGTCCGGTCGTACGAGCCGAAATACGAAAAGTCGTTCAATCGTTTCGCGTTGGTGAGCGCACCTTCCGCGTTGAATCCCTTTTCAATCGCATCGAGCAAACGATTGACTCGGTCTTCTTGCCCTGGCAACGTCGACAGAGCCAATGCGAGGCTGGAAAGTCCAAAGATGCTTTGGTCTTCGTGGCGATCGTAAAGAGCGTCCGCGGCGCTTGCTTCGAGGCTTCCGGCGTCTGCGAGACTTTCGGCAATGGCGGCCGACACTTCCGGCGGCGTGTTGCTGTCCAGCATTCGGTCGGCGAGGAAACGTTTCATTCCGTCGAGCATTCCGGAGGGCGGCTGCACGCCAATTTTCTGCGCCAGAATGACCGCGCGAATGGCATATGCCGTACCATACACATTGGATTCGTCTCCGCCGGGCCAATACGCAAGACCGCCGTCTTCCGTGCGCATCGTGGCAAGGCGAGCGATACCCATGCGAATGCGACTGTCGAGCTCTGCCTGCGACAGGCGAGACAAACCAATTCGTGGCAAAATCGTTCGTGCTGCAATCAGCGGCAGCGTGCTGGATGTCGTCTGTTCCACGCAACCATGAGGATACCCAAGGAGCCATTCCAGACGATTACCGAGCTCGGGCCAGAGGTGTTGTCCGACCTTGACCGAAATGGCGCCGCCGCGGTCGATGACGCTTTGGGGGACGTCGAGCAGAATTTCGCGCGAACGATTGAATGCGCCGCTGATGCGCGGGTGCTCGTCGATTCCCGGTTCTCCCACGGGAAGTTTCGCTTCGACTTGATCCAGCGTTTTTCCGGATTCGTCTTGCGCCGTGAAAAGGAGCGGCAACGCACCGGCGGTTTTCGGTTCCATGGCGAAACCAACGCGGGTTTTTGCACCTGCGGGCACCGTGACCGATTGCGATCGGTCGCCGAGGCGCACCGTGGCCGCAAGCGACGCGGTCGTTTCGTTGTGGAGCATGGCTGCTGCTTCGAATTTGTCGCCCACACGGGCAAATCGAGGCACCACGGGGACGAGCATGACGGGCTTTTTCACCGTGAAGCTCGATTCGGCGCGCGCGCCTTTGCCTTCGCGATTCAGCGCGACGGCCATGATTCTGAATTCCGTGAGGTTATCCGGCAGCTTGAATTTCACACTCGCGTGACCATTTTGATCGGTGCGCACGTCTGGCCGGAAAAGCGCCGTTTCGACGAACTTCTTTCGAGCTTCCGTAATCGTCGAAAGGGCAACGCCACCGCCGTCGCCGGCCACATGGCTACGACCGAAGAGCTCTCCGAGGTCGCTTCGTGAATCACGCACGCGGAAGGACAAACCTCGTCCGGGGCGCAATGCAACGGCCGGATCGATCGGGTGGAAATCCGTCAATCGCAAGACGCCTTCATCCACGACGGCCAGGGCCACTTCGCAATCCGCTTCGGGTTTGCCCCCGTCGGTCACCAGAATGCCAACTTCGGCTTCGTCCCCTGGCGCGTATTCAGGTTTGGCGCTACGTACCATCGTTTCGAGACGCGCGCCCGACATCGATACCGGCAAGCGCACCGCACCCATTTTATAATCCGCTACGCTTCGTCCTTTTGCGCCAATGGGCAAGAGGGTTACGGTCGCATGCACCCACGGCGCGTGCTCTGCAGCGAGGGGAACATCGATTACCGTCGCACCCACTTTGATTCGGCGCGCTTCTTTCGACAAGACCTGTCCTTGTTCCACGGTCGTTATGAGCGTGGCTTCGGGGTAGGGATTTCGTACGAGGATTTTTGCGGTTTCTCCCGGCGCGTACTTATTCTTGTCGGCCGTCAAATCGAGCACGTGAGGTTTTTCCGGTGCAGAAGGTGTCGCCTCCCCTTCGCTTCCGTAAGCCCACAAAGATGCACTGCCTCCCGCTCGCCCGTCGACTTCTGCTTTGATTTCGTAACTTCCGGGTTTCCGAATATCGAGCGTGCACTTGACGGGTTGCTTGGCGCTCGTGACCGAGCACTTACCTTCTTCGATGTGTCGAGCCGTCCAATCCCATTCAATCGAACCTCCGGGCCCGCGGCGCTTCACGTTTGTCCATTCGATTCGTTCGAGTTTCGCTGTAATGGCAGCACCATCGACGGGTTTGCCCTCGGTATCGATCACGCCCAATTCGACGGGTACTTGATCGCCCACGCCAAACCAGGACGCTCCAATCTTTACGCCGGCGTAGCGTTTGGCCGGGTGAAGCACGACGCTGCCTTTGCCCGCAATGTGCCGATGCGAAGCGTCCGAAACGTCTGCTTCGACGGTGAACCTTTGAGGTCCAAGGTTCGCAGCCAAATCGAGCGATTGTACGATGGTGAGCGTTCCGTCTGCCGATAACGAATTTTCACCGGCACGCGACCAAGGTTTGTCATCGTCGTCGTACCAGCGAGGGGCTTTGCGAAATACGAGCCCTGCGGCCGTGAGCTGACCGTCCGGAAATGACGCCGGGTCCCGACGCACGGTCCATGATGCATTGGCCTTGTCCATGGGCGCGCCAAAAAGGTATCGAGCTCGCACGTTTGCCCGCAGCGTGTTTTTCTCTTCCGCTTTTGCATCGACATCCACGACGAATCGAGGCGGTTCGAATTCCGCCACCTGGATCATCGTTTGCGCCAATGTCTCGTCTTGGCTTTCCGGAGTTTCCAATAGTATGCGATGACGGCCGATCTTCGCGTCCGCCGCTAGATTCACCGTCGTCGCGATGCTTCCCATGTCATTCGTGGTCAGCGTTTGATTGAAAACTTCGTCCTCGGTGGGTCCAAGCACCCGCATGCGCAAGGTCGTATTGATCACGGGTCGTAGCCACGCTCCGTCGGGTTTTCGCACCGTTGCTTTGACGAAAACCGCCGAACCGGGGCGATAGATGCCTCGGTCGGTCAGGACGAACGCCCGCCCGAGGCTCGACGAAGGTGCGTCGCTACCGCCGAGATCCGGGAAGAGTTGGCGATTGGAAATGGCTGCGCTGCCGAGTGGCAAACGCAATTCAGCGTCGGCAGCTTTTACGTCGAGCGCTGGCCGATCGGTATCTCGCAAATCGAACGGCAAGAACGCCATACCAAAATTATCCGTTTGCATCGCGGATGAATCCTCGTCCCCAGACAAACGCACGGAAGCTCCTGGCACCGGCAAACCACTCGCAAGACGCGCCACGTGCACGATGGTTCCGTTTGGCATGGCACGCGTATGCACGGCGAGCGATCGATGGTCGCCAGGGCGCAAAAGCGTTACGATGGGTTTACTCGCGTCGCTGTGTCGTGGCATTTTGACGAGCTTCGAGCCAAATGCCAAACCGCTTGCTTCGACCGTTGCGAGATAGGCTTGGCCAGCCGTCAGATGAGGCGTTAGATCCACGTGCGTCGTAACGAGTTTGTCTCGTTCGACCTTGACCGGAATCCTAATGCGAATTGGAGCACGGTCCGAAGGCAGGTCGCGGGCGCGCATGCGCTTGAGCGCCGCATCTTCGGCGGCTCGATCGCCTGCGGGAATGGGCCACGCAAGCAGCGTCGCTTCCGATACGTTTCGCGTCGTTACCGCAAACTTGCGCGTCGTCTCCGGATCGAGCCACAAATTGCCGTCGGGCATCGATACGCTCGCAGCAAGAGGCGCTTTGTCAATGCGGAACGCTATGGGTTTGGCGAGACGATTGCCGTGCCGATCCGCCAATCCGTCGATGGTCACATCGTACTTTTTCGACGGCTCGAAGTCACCGCGAATGACGAGCTCGTTGCTCCACGTTTCATTGTAAATCGTCATGTTTCGCACGGCAGGCGAAATGCGGATTCGATTCCGCAGATTGTCGTCCGACGTCGCGATGCGATGATTGAAGCGGACGTGGACTGCCCTGCCGGCCATCGACAAGGTATTGTCGTCGAACGAGCACGGCTTATTTCGACCGTCGTCGTCCCACACCCATTCGCAAGTAATTTCGTCGAGCGCCAAGGGCATTGCCACGGTGACGTCGATCCACCGTTTGGTTTTCGCTCGGACGTCCCGTGCTTCGAAGCGCAGCTCCGTGCCTCCCGCAATCGGAGCGACCGGACGTACGAGCACGACGAATCGTGGGTCCACTTTGATCCCTTGAAATGTCGGCGTCTTTGGATGATCCACGACGACGGAAATGGGACGATTGCTTTTCGTGTCGACGAGCGATACGAGCGACCGGGCTGTCGGCAAATCGATGGGTTGGTCGTAAAGAACGGCAAACGTTTCGCGAGACGATACATCCGAAGTCGTGTAAGACGGGTGCATTGCAATACTTCGCGGCTTTCCGACGACAGGAATGTATCCGAGGTCTTTTCCGGCGATCGTCACACCCGGGGTTGCCGTGAATTGTGCTTTCCACGCCGTTTCCAGTGTCGCGCCCGAGGGGGTTTTCACCGCTGCGAGCGCGACTTCGTATTTCACTTGCGTATCGAATGGCCGTTTGGCGACGAATTCGAGCGTTCGATCGTCGATCCATCGAGCTTCACCTTCGACGGTGGGCGTGATCTCGAGCGTTCCTTTTGCGGCGGGTACCGGCTTTTTGGGGGATGCTTCGGTGGCGCCATTGGCAATCGGTTGATTGAAGATGATGCGGAACGACGTGCCGTGAAATGAAAAGGTACGCTCGGAATCGAGCGACGGCGTGGTAACCTTCAAATCGGCCGACGAACCATTGGTATCGTAACTCCGGAGAGGCAATCTTGGAATTCGCGTCTTCGCCGGTGGAAATACGAGAGGTTTGTCCGGAGCGTCCGCCGTACGTGCAATGAGAATGGGGGGCGGAGGCTGCTGCGGTGAAGTGGTCGGTGTCGTCGGGGTGCTGCTGCACACGAGGCCGAACGAGGATGCCAGAAGTAGGGCGGGCAAGAGCCAGAGCGGACGACGGCGAACGGAAGGCATGGATCGAGACTCCTCGGCGCAGGACGTATCCACACCCCGGGCCGCGGAAAAACCTCAACAAAAGCGAAGACTTGTGAAGATCGCCTGTGTCCACGGGGCCGCGTGCGTGTGGCTCGGTTGCCGCAGCCCGTCACGTTTGCGCAGGGCGGAGCACTTCCGCGATTGCTCATCGCCCGACAGTTTGTCATGATGCGCTCGCCCTACGTTCAGGTATGTCCTCATGACCATCGCCGTCGTCGCAGAAAAACCGTCCGTTGCTCGCGACATCGCGCGTGTTCTTGGCGCGAAGCAGGCGGCGGATGGGGCGATCGAAGGTGGCGGGTACGTGGTGACGTGGGCGATTGGGCATCTCGTGGCGCTTGCGCAACCGCATCAGGTGGATCCGGCCTGGAAACGATGGGACTTGCGGACGTTGCCAATGCTCCCGTCGTCATGGCCGCTCGTGGTGATTGAAGAAACGAAAAAGCAGTTCGATGTCGTCAAGAAGATTTTACGGCGACCGGATGTCGAATGCGTCGTGTGTGCAACGGATGCGGGGCGCGAAGGCGAACTGATATTCCGATACATTTATGATGCGGCAGCGTGCAGCAAACCCGTGCGCCGGCTTTGGATTTCGTCGCTGACCCCGGATGCCATTCGTAATGGTTTTCGCAATTTACGCGACGGAAAATGGTACGATCCGCTTGCGGATGCGGCGAGAGCACGCAGCCGAGCCGATTGGCTCGTCGGAATGAACCTTTCTCGAGCATATTCACTTGCATTTCGTGAAGATTTTTCCGTGGGCCGCGTGCAAACGCCCACGCTTGCCATGGTCGCCGAACGAGAATTGGCCATTCGAGCTTTCGTTTCGGAAGATTATCTCGAATTACGTGCCACGTTTTCTCCCGAAGGCACGAAGGGCGAAGATGCTCGTTACGTTGGCGTACTACTCGCGGCGTCCGAAAAACCAGAAATGCCGGAACGGCCTGCGAGAATGCCGCCCGATGGGCAAGAGGCCGAGCGTATCAAAAAGCGTGTGGAGCGGGGGCAAGCCAAAATTGAAAAACTCAAATCGGAGATTCGCAGAACGCCTCCGCCGCTTCTTTATGATTTGACCGAATTGCAACGTCACGCGAACCGTCTTTGGGGATGGAGCGCGCAAAAGACGCTCGATGTTGCGCAAGGTCTGTATGAACGTCACAAGCTCATCAGTTATCCGCGTACCGATAGCCGGCATTTGTCGACCGATGTTGCATCGACGCTGGGCGATGTCGTTGCGGCCATCGAGGCGCCGTATCGGTCGCTGCTGGCGCCGGGAACGGGACAAACACCGCTTGGAAAACGATTCGTCGACGACTCGAAAGTGACCGACCACCATGTCATCATTCCGACGACGACGAGCGTGCCTAGTGAAAGTCTTTCCGCGGATGAACGCAAGCTTTATGATTTGATTTGTCGCCGGCTTCTTTGCGCCTGGCACGATGATCTCGTCGAGCGCACGACGACGGTGATTACCGAAGTCGAATCGGTGGATGAAGGACGAACGTGCAAGGATCGATTCAAGACGACGGGTACGGTGGTCGAAGAGCCGGGCTGGAAAGTATTGGATCTTGGTGGCGTCAAAGAAGGTCCAAAAAAGCGGAAGAAAAGCGAATTCGGGGACGAGACCGACGACGAGCCGGAAAACCAAGTGCTTCCGAGGGGTTTGGCGCAGGGGCAAAAGCAGCGGGTGGAGGACGTCCGTATCGATAAGAAAAAGACCAAACCGCCGAAACGTTTTACCGAAGCGACGCTCTTGACGGCCATGGAGACGGCGGGAAAAACCCTGGACGAAAAAGAATTGTCCGATGCATTGAAAGATACGGGGCTCGGCACTCCCGCGACACGTGCAGCGATCATCGAGACGCTCATCAAACGCGAATACGTGACGCGTGAAGGGAAGAGTTTGGTTGCGACGGACAAGGGCATATTGCTCGTGAATTCGGTCCATCCGCATGTGAAAAGCGTGGCAATGACAGGGGAATGGGAGGCGCGGCTTGCGCGGATGGCTCGAGGAGAGGGCGAATTGAAAACGTTTCTTCGCGCAATCGAAGGTTACATCAAGTACGTCGTGGGCGCCGTTCAAGATGGGGAGATCACGCCAATGCCGGTCGAGGCGGCGAAGCCGACTGGCGAAAGCAAAGCGGTAGCGGCAAAGAAAAGCGTGTCGAAGACGCGTGCGAACGGTATGGCAGCGGAATCGAACGTCGTTGCAAGTGCAATGGCGTCTCCCAAGGAATCGAAGGGGGGCAAACGAGCGACGATGGATGGGAAAACAATGGCCGCCCCGGTGTCGGGGGCGGCGAAGGCTCGGACGAATATGCCGAAAATCGTACCCGACATTCCCGTCGAGCGCAAACCGGTGGCGCAAGGGACGCCGCTTGTCGAGATATTGCGCGAGCGGTTCGGATTTCCTGCGTTTCGGCGATACCAAGAGCCCGTTTGTCACGCCGTCGCCGAGGGGAAAGACGTTTTGATCGTGATGCCCACTGGGGCAGGGAAGTCTTTGTGTTATCAGCTTCCGGGGGTTGCGCGAGGTGGGACGACGCTGGTCATCAGCCCGCTCATTGCATTGATGGAGGATCAAGTCGGCAAGTTGAGAAAGCAGGGTTTTTCTGCGGAGCGAATTCATTCGGGGCGTGACAGAGCGAGCTCTCGAGCTGCGTGCATTGATTATTTGGCTGGCAAATTGGACTTCTTGTTTGTCGCGCCAGAACGATTGCGTGTACCCGGTTTTCCTGAAATGCTTGCCCGGCGAAAACCGACGCTCGTTGCGGTGGATGAGGCACATTGTATATCGCATTGGGGGCACGATTTTCGGCCGGATTACCGAATGATTGGACAAAGGCTTCCGTCGCTCAGGCCGGCGCCCGTGATTGCGCTCACGGCAACGGCGACGCCCGTGGTTCAAGACGACATCGTACGAGAATTGGGTCTCGGAGAGGGGGTTCGGTTCATTCATGGGTTTCGCCGGACGAACATTTCCGTCGAAGTCGTGGAACTCACGCCCGCCGGACGAGTAGAAGCCGTCACGAAATTGCTTGCGCCTGAAGACAGGCGACCGGCCATCGTGTATGCTCCGACGCGCAAGCATGCCGAAGATACGGCGAAGGTGCTATCGCGGAAATATTCCGCGGCCGCATATCACGCGGGAATGGAAACGGCCGTGCGGGATCGTATTCAGGCGGCATTTCTAGCGGGTGACATCGACATCGTGGTGGCGACGATTGCATTTGGAATGGGGGTGGACAAACCGAACGTGCGCACCGTCGTTCACTTGGCGCTGCCCGGAAGTGTGGAATCATATTATCAGGAAATCGGGCGAGCGGGGCGCGATGGGCTTCCTTCTCGGGCGATCCTTATGCATTCTTTCGTCGACCGCCGCACACACGAATACTTTTTCGAGCGAGACTACCCTGATCCGGCACTGCTTTCGGCGCTTTATTCTTCGCTGACGGACCGGCCGCAAACGCAGGATGCGCTTGCTTCGCGATTGTCGTCCGAGCGAGAAGAATTCGACAAGGTGCTGGAAAAGTTGTGGATTCACGGCGGTGCCATCGTCGATCATGAAGACGGAGTGCGTCGGGGCGCGGACGATTTTTTGCCCGAATACATTGCGCAGCGGCGGCACAAGCAAGAAAGCCTGGCGAAGATGGCGAAATTCGCCGAAGGGCATGGTTGTCGCATGCTGCATCTGGTGCAGCATTTCGGCGATCAAGAGGACGACGGAACGCCTTGCGGAATGTGTGACGTATGCGCGCCGGATGCGTGTGTGGGGCGGAAATTCCGCGAGCCGAGTCCTGCGGAAACGGCGGCAATCAACAAGATACTCGCGGCGCTTTCTCGGGAAGATGGGCAGGCAATGGGGCGGCTTCATCGTGACACGTTCGGTGATACGCTGGATAGGCGGTCGTTCGAGCATATCGTCAATGGCCTTTCGCGCGCGGGTCTCGTGCACGTGCGCACGGATTCATTTCAAAAAGGCGGGGAATGGATTGAATTTCAGCGAGTGACATTGGCGGACGATTCGCCCGCGGCATCATGGCAACATGCGTCGGCCGCGCGTTTCGTGACGCTCGATGAAAAACCCGCAAAGAAAAAAGCAGCCAAGACGAAGGGCGCGTCCGGGGCGAAGTCGAAGGCGTTTTGGGCGCGTCGCGCAATGGCGCGTAAGAAAAAAGGTAGTTGAGCAGCGTATTTCGACGAATCTAGGTTTGTCCGCCCAGGGAGGGTGCGGAGCGATTTCGCGGCGTCGCGGTGCCCCCCAAACTCGCCCGCTGCGCGGGTTCGAACAGTGGGACCCCCCGCAACGCCGCGAAATCGCTCCGCACCTTCCCCGGGCTATCCTCATCAGTAGCAAGTCCTGGTTCACGCGCGCTTTGAGCAGTTTTTACCTTTCCTCGTGGACCGTGTCCAAGCGCGGGACATGAGCGACGCACGTGCACGGATGCCGCGCGATTGGCCATGTTTTGGACGCGATTTTCGCTGGTACGAGGATCGTGGGGAGAGGTTTTGGCATGAAACTGCTTCAGAATACGTTGGCGGCGCTCGTTCTTTCTTTGCCTTTGGCGCTCGTGGGATGCGGTGGGAATCCCGAGCCGGCGCCGGCCGGTGAGGAAATTACGCAAGACGACGTGGTGGATCTCGGCGATTTGATCACGCAGGATCCGGATGCTGCTGCGGCCGCGGAGATGATTGGTGATCCGGCGACGCTGCTTGCCGAGGGGCGAAGGCAAGGAGACAAAGCACGAATGGACGTGGCCGCGGTGCTCGGTTTCGTGAAGGAATTGGCCGCGGGCGAACCGTCGAGGAAAGGCGCTCGGCCTGATGGTACGGCATTCGCCGAATGGGAAAAGACGATTCAGGGGAAGGACGCGACGCTCGTCGTGGGGCGTATGGCAGCTGGTCGTTTCCGATATCTCGTTGCTCTCAGGAATGCCGACAACACACGTACTCCCTTGCTCACGGGTATTTTCGTAAAGAAAGGTCCGCGAACCGGCGGTGGTCGTCTGCACGTGAACCTGACGAATCTGAGCGATGCATTCAATGCGCCCGGCGCCGATGGATCGATTCACTTCTGGTTTGCCAACCATCGTGGAGACAAACGCGGACGGCGCATTGCATACCATAATGTGGTACGTCGTGACGATCCCGATAAGCGCGTCGTCAATTTTGGTGCCGATCTCGTTCGCCTCGTGGGTGTGGGCGGACGCTTCCGATCCGTCGGAATCGGCGACTTCATTCCGTCACTCCCGGGCCCCGAAGCCACGGGCCTGCGTATCTTGTGGAAACGTGACGAAGGCGGCCGCGGCGCGGCAGCAGTCGCTTCGCTCGGTGCCATGAAGCAATTGCTCGGCACCGCGCATGAATGCTGGGACAAGGATGGTCTCCGGACGGCGTACGAGGATGACAATCCGAACAACGACGCCATGAATCCGAATGAAGGTGACGTGGCGATGTGCGCCGGGTTTGCCCGAGAACAACCGCCGGATGAAGCGGATGTGGGCGAGAACGGGATGGATGTGGATCCCGAGCTCGATGCATTGCTCGAGGAATCGGGTGCCATGGATATCGATGCGGCCGAAGCAGACCGCGTCGACGACGCTGGCACCTGAACCCATGGTTCATTGGCGCGCCGCATCGCGGTTTTTCCGGACGCTCCTCGTGGTTTTGGCCGCCCAGGTGGCGGTCGTGCCAAACGTTTTGGCCTACGAGGAAGGCCGGACCGAATACGGCGCACGTCTTCGCTTGACTTCCTTGCCGGCACGGGTGCATCTCGATTCACCCGTGCCGGGTTTTTCCGATGGAGGCCAAGCTCCGCTTTTGCGCGCCATTGCAACGTGGAATGCGAAAGCTTGTTCGTCGCCCGTGTTCGTGCTCACGGAAGACGAAGATGACGTATTGATTGAGATTCGGCCCATCGTCGACGATTGGAAATTCGGAAAAGCGATAGCTGCACACACGGATATCGACAGCGACAAATTTCACGGCGATATTCGCCACGTGGTCATTGAAATCGATGCAACGCGCACATGGAGCGGCGAAACCAGCGTGCCGAGCGACGCACTCGATCTCGAGAGTGTGCTTTTGCATGAGCTGGGGCACGCTTTGGGGCTCGCGCATTCGAGGAACCAAGATGCCGTGATGCGCGCGGGCATCAAGCCCGGACAAACGCGGCGCGTGCTTCACGACGACGACGCGGCTGGCGCTTGTGCAATCGTTCGAACAGTCACGTTGTACGATGCCGAGTCGGCGTCCGAATTCATGGTAAGGCTATGGCGATCGAAATGGCTTTTCATCACGGCGCTCCTTTTTGTCGCCGGATTATTGGTTTCGGTCATCGCCCTCGTGAAACGAACGACGTACCGTCAATCGATCCATGAAACTCGATGAGCATCACGTCATCGGATTGGGAATCCATTCGCGCAAGCGCTTGATTCCGTGATGAAAATTCACCTTGGCGCTGTCTTCGCTGCAATCCGCGAGGACGGCTATTTCACCAAAGCTCAGCTCGTGAAATAACCGCAGCTCGACCACGAGCCGCTGTTTGGGTGGCAGCTCGGCAATGCGTGCGGCAGCGCGATTCCACACTTCCGCAGCCACCAGACGACTCGTTTCGAGGGCATTGGTGAACGTGGGCAAGTCGTCCAGCTCTGCAATGGGCGCTTCGTGGGCTGCATGCCGAACGTGGTTCAAGGCCAGGTTGACGGCGATTCGATGGAGCCAGGTGCGAAACGTCGATTCACGGCGGAAATCGCCGAGCTTCTCGAATGCATTCAGAAAAGCTCGCTGCGCCACGTCTTCGGCGTCTTCATGGCGCCGCACATATCGGCGACATAGTCGCGTGATTGCATCACGATGCGCCGTGACCAAAGCGTCGAACGCGTGCCTGTCGCCGAGCAGAGCGCGATCGACGAGCTCGGCATCGGGATCGGGGCGTGCTGGGGGGGTCTGCTCTTTCATGTTTCCCTGGAAGAATATGCCATGCCGGCGCGGCTGTCGTCCGAATTGGTGTACTCGGCGTCGAGGTCGGTCGAAATATGACCTAGCAGCCGCTTGATTGGTCGACGAGCGCTGCGATCTCGACTCGGTTGTGGTATCGTGATGGCATGTACTTTGCTCGCCTGAGTGTGACGATTTTTTGCTTCGCCGCCATCGTCGGCGCATCGTACAATGTTCCCTGCGCGCGTGCGCAAGAGGCTGAAGCGGCTTCGAGTGATCGGCGAGATGCTGCTCGGCGCTTGTTCGAGCAAGGGGAGCGAGCTTTCGACGCTGGTGATTTCGTGCTTGCGGCAAAGTCCTTCGACGAAGCGTATCGTAACATGCCGCATTACGCTCCGCTGTGGAATGCCGCTCGATCGTGGGAGCGTGCAGGGGAGCCAACACGGGCGGCAAACGGATATGCAAAGTATTTGCGATTGGCTCCCGATGATGCTCCGGACCGAGACGCTGCCACGGCAGCACTTGGCGCGCTTGCGGAGAAGCTTGGCCGCATTGAAGTGTATGCGGCCGAGGTCGACGTCGTGCGTGTCGACAATGAATCGATTGAAGGCACGAGCGTGTATGTCCACCCCGGGATGCACGTTATCGAAGGACAAACGGGCGAGACGAAAATTCAGCGTACCGAAGTGGTTGAGGCCGGCAGCGTGCGCTCCGTGGTGCTCGTGGAAAAGCCCGAGCCCATTTTGCGTGACGCTCCCGCGCCGGAATCGATTGTCCAAACCTCCGTGCCGACCGTGTCGAAGCCGCATTCGGGGGCGCCATCGAATACTTTTCCGCCCAAGAATCGAGCGCAAGGGTGGCTCGGGTCCGCGGCGATCGCGGCGGGTGGCGTTACCGTTGGAGCTGCGTCGCTCGTATTGTGGTCTGGTATGGATACGCTGGCAGCAAAGGAAGAATTCGACGCGGCACCGACCGAAGAAAAACTCGCAGCGGGGAAAGACAAGCAATTCCGCACCAATGCAATTTTGGGAGGGGCCATTGGTTCGGCCGTGGTGACGGCGGCGCTGATATCGCTATGGAAGTGGAATGGGTCGACGACGAAAACGGCAATTTCCGTGCTACCGCCGGTAGCAGGGATGCCTCTGCAATTCGGTGTCATGGGGAGTTTTTGAATGCGTGAAACACCAATACGGATTGGTTCTCACGATATCGTGGTTGAATTGGCTGCTGGGGGAATGGCCACGACGTATCTTGCGCACAAGCGTGGCGACGCTTTTTTCGCGCGGCTCGTCGTCATCAAGCGGATTCACCCGTGGCTTTTGGTAGACCCGAAATCAGGAGACATGCTGCGCGAAGAAGCTCGCCTCGGAGCGGCCATTCAGCACCCGCACGTCGTGCATGTCGAAGACGTGACGAACCATGATCGTGAAGTTTGTCTCGTCATGCCTTATGTGGAATCCTTGTCTCTGGGAGCATTGCTCGGGGCCGTACGCCGAGCGGGTGAACGCATTCCTCCCGCCATGACGAGTCGCATCATGCTCGATGTATTGTCGGGGCTTCATGCGGCGCATGATGCGAAGGATCTTCGTGGCGATCCGCTCGAAATCGTTCATCGTGACGTGAGTCCCAACAACGTGCTCGTCGGGACAGACGGTCGCGGTCGCATCATTGATTTCGGTATTGCCCGCGCCGCGAGTCGATTGTGTAAAACGAGAAGCGGCGATATGAGGGGCACGATTGCATACATGTCTCCCGAGCAACTCCGCCGTCGCGAATTGGACCGTCGTGCCGACGTATTTGCCGCAGGTGCGGTGCTTTACGAAGCGCTCACGGGGGAAAGACTTTTCGAAGGGCGCGACGAAGCGGATATTTTGATTGGTGTTTTGGCCGATGAAATTCCCACCGTGAGCCGAGCGATTCCGGACGTTGGGCTCGAAGTGGATGAAGTCCTTGCTCGAGCGCTGTGTCGTGAGCGTGAAGAAAGATTTCCGACGGCGCGTGCCTTCGCCGAGGCGCTCGAACGTGCATTACCGCCGGCACCAGCGACCGACGTTGCGGCTTTCGTCGAGCGGTTTGGCCAATCTGAATTTTCGAGGCGACGAAATGCTATTCGAGCATTCGTGGATGGCCAGACAATCGATGTGCCAGCGTTGGACGACGGTCATGGGTCGGCAGCGAGTGTCGAAGCGCGTTCTGGCAAGAAACGAGACACGTATCGCAAATGGAGCGCTGTTTTACTCGTGTCCATCAGTACGGCGGCAAGTGGCGGCATGTTCTTCCTTCCGCGCAATCCGAGTCCGAATGCATACGCGCAAAAAATGGCGGTGCATTTGCCGACGACAAACCCCGCGGCATCCAGCGATCCCGCCGAAGCGCCTCCGGGGGGCTCGAA
The DNA here is from genome assembly GCA_016715885.1 of Polyangiaceae bacterium. Taxonomy (NCBI): domain Bacteria; kingdom Pseudomonadati; phylum Myxococcota; order Polyangiales; family Polyangiaceae; species Polyangiaceae bacterium. The sequence goes on along the minus strand of JADJXL010000028.1, from coordinate 884,536 downwards.
AAGCGACAGCAAACCTTTGGCTCCTTTGGGTTCGGTGGTAACTGCGACTGCACCGTCGTCGCCTCGCACGCCATCGACGCCCGTTCGTCGAGCGGCACCGATTCGAGAAAAGGTAGACAAGCGCCACTCGACCGAGTTACAAGAAAATCCTTATCGATGATTCCCTTGGCTGTTTGTCTCGGGCCGCGCAGACGCGCAAGGTTCGTTGCTGCGCTGTTGACGACCGGCTTTGTCGTGCACGGATGTACCGTATTCGACGGTCTCACCGTTCCGCCCGCCAAAACTCCCTATGCAGGCTATTTGTCTGTGGAGGACGGGGTTCGAGCGTGTTTTTTCGCCCGCGACTGCCCCTATCTGTCCGCGGCGATTGCACGGTCCATCGGGGTACCTGCGAGCCCGCTTCGATTTTCGACGTGCTTGTCGTGGCTTGCAGGCCCTTTGCCTTCGACACGTTTTGGGCTCGATGCGCAAGCTGCAATGCTCGAATGCATTGCCCACGCCAGCGGGTGCGCGGAGGCGCTCGAGTGTGCATACGTGCAGCCGCTCGATAATGCCGATCCGCAGTGTAATGGAGTGGTCGGGGACCAATGTATGGCGGGTGGAGTGCTGCTGGATTGCACGACCGAAATCGCGGAACGGTGCCGAGCTCCCCATTATGGAGCCGGCAGCGAATGCGATTTGGGGCTCGGCGGCGAGGGCCGATGCGCGCTGTCGAAGTGCAGTCAGGACAGCTCCCCGCCGCCGCGCTGTACGTCTGGCGTTTACGTGCGTTGCGATCCGGCGACGAATTTACGTGTTGCGAAGGATTGCAATACCGTGGGACTCACGTGTCCCGAGGGCGCGGAGGGCGCCGATGCGCAATGCGCGACCGAGGACGGAGTGTTTCCTTGCGACGAACCCGGGAAAGCAGTCTGCGCACCCGATGGAAAGCGAGTGCGCGTATGCGATGGCGCTCTTGCATCCGAATTCGATTGCGCCGCAATGGACGCGGATTGCAGCATGGAATCCAAAGGTGGACGATGCGTCAGGACGACCGATGTGTGCAGTCCGGACTCCGCAGGCATCGACACGTGTAATGGCACGATGATTACTTTGTGCATTGGTGGAACGAAAATCGAATTCGACTGTGGTCGCGTTGGGTTTTCGTGTGTACCACCGTCCGGGGAGGACAGTGGTCATTGTGGTTGAGGCGTTCGGAAGGCATTCCATGTATTCGCGAATCGTCTGCGACCGACGCCACGGCAATTGCGAATATCGACGAAAACAGAAATGGCTGTCGCCCGGCTGTGCAAAGCGATCGAGCGCGCTATGCTTGTTCTGTGCAACATTGGAGCCCGATTTCTTGGAAAACCTTTCCTAATCCACAGTCGATGCCTTATGCCGACCCAGACGAACTCGATCGCATTGCATGTCGCATCGCGAATCTGCCGCCGCTGGTAACGTCGTGGGAAATCGAACGACTCAAGGCGCTGATTGCGTCGGCTCAGTGCGGTGAACGCTTTCTGCTTCAAGGAGGCGATTGCGCCGAGACCCTGGAACAATGCAATCCGGGCGCGATCGAGCGTACGCTCGCGATTTTGCTGAAAATGTCGCTCGTCCTCATCTTGGGCAGCAAAAAACCCGTCGTTCGAGTCGGGCGCATTGCGGGTCAATATGGAAAGCCGCGCTCGAGTTTGACCGAGACGTGCGGAGGCGTCACGTTACCCAGTTATTTCGGCGACCTCGTGAACAGGCCCGAACGAACGCCCGAAGCGCGAAGGCCCAATCCGCAGCTCTTGCTTGCGTGTTACGAGCATGCGGCAATGACCCTCAATTTCGTGCGTTCACTTTCCGGTGGCGGGTTTGCAGACTTGCACCATCCGGAGGTTTGGGACCTGTCGTTTTTCGACCGCGCTGGCCTCCCTGCGCCGCTTCGCGAAAGTTATCTTGCGACCACGCAAGAACTGGCCGATGCATTGCGATTCATGGAGGCGCTTGGAGAACATCCCGTATGCGAACTGTCGCGGGTGGAGTTCTATACGAGTCACGAGGGATTTCACCTGCATTACGAGTCTGCACAGACCAAGGTGATTTCCGGCCAAAGCGGACATTACGACTTGACCACGCACATGCCATGGATCGGCGCGCGTACGCGCACGCTTTCCGGTGCGCACGTGGAGTTTTTCCGGGGCATACGCAATCCCATTGGCGTCAAAATTGGCCCTGACGCGACGCCCGACGAAGTGCTCGGTCTCTGCCAAGTGCTCAATCCGGACAACGAGCCGGGTAGATTGGTGCTCGTCACGCGTATGGGTGCAGCGCGGGTGAAAGGCGCCCTGCCGCGGCTTCTCGATGCCGTACGGCGAGCAGATCGAAGGGTGCTCTGGGTATGCGATCCGATGCATGGCAATACGGTTACGGTGGCGGACGGGAAAAAGACGCGTTCGTTCGAGGCGATTGCCAGCGAAATTGATGAAACGTTCGAGGCGCATTCCGATTGCGGAACCATTCTCGGCGGCGTGCACTTGGAATTGTCCGGTGACGACGTGACCGAATGTATCGGGGGCGGAGTGCGGGAAACCGACCTGTCGCGCGCGTACGAAACGCGTTGCGATCCACGGTTGAATCACGCGCAGGCGCTCGAGATGGCGTATGTCGTTGCAAGGCGCATGCGCAGCGAATGCACCAACGGGCACAATCGGCAATTCGCGCTTTAGTGGATTGACCAGAATATGCGGCAAATCGCTGCTTGTTCGCCTGGGGAGGGTTCGATATTGCGGCACTCGCGGTCCCCCTGAACTCGCCCGCTTCGCGGGCTCAAACAGCAGGAACCACCACGAGCGCCGCAATATCGAACCACTCCCCAGGCTTTCGTCGTCACCAGTGATACCCTGATAAGCACCCATCAAGAGCAGCTACTCGATGGTCGAATTCGTCACCTGTGGGTCGCCCTTGGCCAGCACGAAAATGCCCGGATAACCTTGCGTTTCGAATTGCAGGCTCTTGTTTCGCTGCAATGTCGAACTTTCGATCGTGAGCGTTCCCGTGCGATCGTTGCTCACGAAGAAAATGGCGCCACCTCCTTCATTGGCCGTGCTATCGGTAATGGTCGAGCCGCACAGCGAGAGATGGAACGTATTGCCGTCGTTGTAAATGGCGCCTCCGTTGCCGCCGCCAGGAGTCCCCGGTTTGGCCGGGTTCGCGCCATTGCCAATCGCGCGCTCGAAACTGAAGGCGCTGTTGATGACCGAATACGACACGCCGATGCTGCTGAGTGACGCGCCGTTCGAGCATACATTGCCGAGAGCGTCGCTGCCGCCGAACGTGCTGTTCACGATGTACACGGGCAAACCTTCGTATTGACTGAGCACTCGAATGGCCCCGCCTCCCACGTCGGGTCCAACGTCGTCGCAGCGATTGTGGAAGAATCGGCTGTTGACGACTTTGAATCGACCTCCACGAACGAAAATGGCTCCGCCGCCGTAGGGATCGAGTCCCGAGGCGTTTCCATCGACAAACGTGATGTTTTGGACGGTGAGGGACGGATGATCTTGATTTTGGCACATCGGTGTGGTCCAAACTTGAGCTTCGTCGCAGGTGTTTTGGTACAAAATGCGGACGTTGCCCGAACCGCTCAGCGTGACCTTGTCGCCGCCGTCGATGACGATTTTGGGACCGGTATTGTTGAATATTTTTGCAGTCTTATCGAGCTTGATGATCACGGGATCAGGGCCGCAATCGAACGTTATGACGCCACCTTTGGCAACCGCTTCGACGAATGCATCGCCCGTGCAGCTTTCAGGAGTGCCGGTGCCGACGACATGATCGGGGTTCGACGTGTCTTCGGCTCGAGCTTCAGTCGGAATTGCGCATTTCCCATCCGGATTGCCAGGCGGAGGACCCGCATCGGGATTGGTATTGGGATCAGGCGCGGGGGTGTCCTTGTGACTCGTCTCGTCGCACCCCACGGACAAGATCGCCATACAGATGGTGACGATGCCGATAATCGTTTGAGCTTGTAACATTTCACCCTCCGGATTTCAGAAAAAAGGCCGTACGCGCTGCGTCACGTCGACATGATTGCATAACGAACAGCACAGGTATATACACGCTTGGCAGTGAAGTGGTCTTCCGCCGCAAAGAGTAAGGGCGCGCTCGTGGGCAGGCCGAGGCGATGCGTGGCATGAAAAAGTTCATTTCTCTCTTGACTTTGGCTGCCATCGCGTCGATCGCATACCCCGCGGACGCCGAAGTGCAACGGAAAGCGACCGAAAGATCGGCATCGGCCGGATCTTCGAATCGCGCCGATGCTCCACCACCGGTGCCTCGAGAAAGCTCCGTCGACCTATCGCTTGTCTGGGTACCATTTGGAATGCATTATACCCGATCGGCCTGGGGCGCGACGCTCGGATACAAGGTGCCGCTCGTCAAAAGGCCCGGTATCTTGTGGGATTCGACGAATGTTACGATTGGCGTGCGTGACCTGTACGGCTACGTGAACAATACATTTGGGCCGTTCATCGAAATCACGCCGATTGCGTTTTTCAAGCTCCGAATGGAGGCAGCTTACGACTATTTCATCTATAGCCCATTCAATGGGGGCTTGCGTGTTTTGACTCCGCTCGGGCACGAGCGGCTCGCGGAAGGGCGGATCGAACGAGGCAACACATCGGCGCTCGATTGGTCGGGCGACGCTGGCGTCAATAACATCGCAAATTATGAAAATCCCATCAACATTGGTGGCACGCGTCTACGCGTGATGCCCACGCTGCAGGGCAAAGTCGGACCCATCGTATTTCAATACAACTTCATGGCCGACTTCAATCTTTATCGGGCGCCCGGAGCGAGCTACAACGCGGTATTCCACGACACGTTCACGTTTACTTTGCGCAAACTTCACGACGTGAGTCAAACCCATGAATTGGTCGTCGGCTATGCGGCTCCCGTGACGCTTCCCGGAGAATTGCTGCTTGGTATTACGGGACGGTACAATCGAGTCTTCGGCACGGGCCTCGATCAATTTTCACTCGTAGGCTTCGTCTTTGCTCGGCTGCCGCGAAAATTGTTCAAACAAAAGGTGTCGCCGTTTGCTGCTGCCCAACTCGGTACGTTGCTCGTCGACCCCATGTGGCAATACGCATTTTCGTGGGTGACCGTCGTGGGAGCCGATATCAACTTGCACAAATCCAAACCATATTACATCCCCGCGGACAAACCATGACCCCGGGTCTTGCCCGCGCCACGCGCGCTGCGCCAATCTTTCAAGTGACTGCACAAAAGTCTTTTCAAGTGTCACGACTTCGTAGCATCCTGGAGCCCGTCCGATGAACCTTGCCCGACTCGCTCGCACCGCATTCGATTCGCTCACCAAAGACCCGCATCCGCCGCCGTGTGCTCTTGGTGCCGCGGATGTGCTCGAAAATGTGCGCTCGTCGCTGCCAGCCGGGTTTTTGCTCGGTACGGCCACCGCGGCGCATCAAATCGAAGGCGGGCTCGACAACGATTGGACCGACTGGGAACGAGGTTCTCACGCGGACGGTTCGCCGCATGTCAAGGATCGCACGGTATCGGGCGCAGCGTGCGATTCATGGAATCGATTCGACGAAGACTTGCGGCTCATGCGACGCCTCGGCGCGAATGCATATCGATTCAGCGTCGAATGGAGCCGGCTCGAACCGGCCGAGGGCGTTTGGAACGAAGACGCGGCCGAGCGATATTTGTCGTGGGCACGCGCTTTACGTAATGCTGGCATCGAGCCTATGGTCACGCTTCATCACTTCACGTTGCCGCGATGGGTGGTTACGCAAGGGGGCTGGATGAGCGATCGGACCATTGATCTGCTGGCTGCATTCACGAAACGCATTGCCAGAAAGCTTGGCAGCGCGGTGGATTCGTGGTGCACCATCAACGAGCCCAACGTGCTCATGGCAATGTCGTATATCAAAGGGGTTTTTCCTCCGGGGCTGAAAGACCAACGCCTTTGCGCACAAGGCCTCGCGCGGCTCCTGCGCGCTCACGGACGCATGACGGAAGCGCTACGCGAACACGATACCGTTGATGCGGATGGCGACGGTTTTTCCACGCGCATTGGTTTGGCGCATCATGTGCGTATTTTCCAGCCCGCCACTCGCCATCCATTCGATCGATTGATTGCAGGATTCACGGATCGTTTTTTCAATCAAGCAATCATCGACGCCATAGCAGCCGGTCGAATCACGCTATCGATTCCAGGTGTCGTGGACATCGACGAGGACGCACCCGAATTGAAAGGTTCGCTCGATTGGCTGGGTATCAACTATTACGGGCGAGACCACGTTCGTGCAGACTTGTCGGATCCGTCGCTTTCCGAGCAATACGTGCCGGCCGAGCGTCCCGTGAGTGATCTCGGCTGGGACATTTATCCCGAGGGAATGTATCAAGTGCTCAAACGGTACAGTGCACTCGGTTTGCCGCTTTACGTCACCGAAAATGGCATAGCGGATCAGCGCGGTGACAAGCGTCCCGGTTATTTGCGCTCGCATTTCGAGGCGCTCGTGCATGCCGCGCGCGATGGCGTGGACGTGCGAGGGTATTTTCATTGGTCGCTCCTCGACAATTTTGAATGGGCCGAGGGGTACGAGCCGCGGTTTGGCCTCTATCGCGTCGATTACGATGATCCGGACAAACGTCGTGAACCTACCGAGGCTGTAAAGACATTTCAGCAAATCGCAAGGGGGCTTGGCCTGACGCCCGAAGGCTGATGGGGCATCGAGTATGGCAAACGTAGCAAAACTTCCCACATCGAAGCTCATTTTATTCGCATTGGGCCAGTTTGGGTGGTCGTTGAGCTCGTTTGGCGTTGCCAACTTGATGAATTATTTCTACATGCCGCCGGAATCGGGCAAAGTAGCCCTCTTTCCGACGTACATTCACACCGGTCGCATCTTGGGTTTCTTGACGGTCCTCGGGATCATCACCGCCATTGCGCGCACCTTCGATGCCATCACGAATCCGCTGATCGCCAATTGGTCGGATCGAAGCACTTCACGCCTCGGACGCCGAACGTTTTTCATGGCATTCTCGGCATTGCCCGTGGCCCTTTTGTCCGTTCTGGTATTCTTGCCCATCGCGCCGACCGAAAGCCCGCTGAATGCATTGTGGCTTGCCGGGGTCTTGCTCGCTTTTTATTTCTTTTTCGTCTGTTATACGACGCCCTATACGGCGTTGCTCAGCGAATATGGCCACACGCCCGAAGAAAAGCTGTCTCTGAGCACGGCGCTCTCCGTGACCTGGGCGCTCGGGTTTGCCTTGGGACAAGGCGTGTTCGCCATTCAGCCAATCGTCGAGCAAAGTCTGGGGATGAGCCCGGCGCGCGCTTTCCAATTCGTCATGGCAGCATACTCCAGCGTTTCGCTCGTGTGCATGCTCCTGCCCGTGCTGTTCGTCAAGGAACGTGATTATGCAGAGCCACACGTATCCAAGGATAATGTGCGGCAAGCTCTGGCGGCGGCATTCAGCAATCGCAACTTCGTCCGGTTTGCGCTTGCGGATCTGACCTATTGGGTGGCGTTGACGTTCATTCAAATGGGCATGGTCTTTTATTTCACGACGCTCCTGCACCCGAAGGACGACATCCGTGAAGACACGGCGCTCGTGACGACGCTCATGACCGTGATGTTTCTCGCGAGTTTCGTGTGCTACTTGCCCGTGAACATTGCGACCAGAAGGTTGGGCAAAAAACGCGTAATGCTCGTGGGGTTTGCCATGTTTTCACTCGTGTTCCTTCTCGTCGCGGCCATGGGGGTCGTGCCAATGCCCAAGATGATTTACGCATACCTCGTGGCGATCGTCGCGGCCGTTCCCGTGGCCATCTTCGGAATTCTGCCGACGGTCGTCGTGGCCGATGTCGCCGAAGGGGATGGGCATCGATCGGGCAGCCACAAGGCGGCCATCTTTTTCGGGACGAGAACGTTCGTCATGAATTTGGGTATTGCCCTGGCAAACTTTCTTTTTCCTTCGTTTCTGCTGCTCGGCAAAGACGTGCAGAATCCTTTCGGCGTGCGGCTCAGCGCCGCGGCAGCCTTCGTCTTTTGCTTTTTGGGACTTTTGCTGTTCTCGCGTTACGACGAAGAAGAAGTGCTCGCGGACGTGCGCAACAAATACGAGAAGCAGGATTCGAAAGGCGCGCCGGCCGTCATTGACGGCGCGTGAGAGCGCGCGCAATGATCAGGGCGTCAATACACCCGTGAGCGCCGACGCGTAGGCGTTCGTCGTACCGCTCTTGAACGGCGTCGTCGTGTCGAAGCTCGCGCGTACGGAGACGCGAAAGTAGTAATAATACCCGAAACTGAGGAGACCGTCGGGAATGCGGAGCGTGGTATCCGTGGTCGAAAACACCGCAATCGTGCGTGTCGTGGCGCCGCCAGGATCGAGTCTCCGAATGGCAATGATATAGACTGCCGGAGTGCCCAAGGACGGAGGCGAAAACGTCACCGTCGGGGTAAAACCAATCCCCGTGAGCGTATCCTGGGCTGGCATGTCATTGACTTTGATGTCGAGTGGAGGCCCAATGAGAGGTACGGCTGGGGTGACGAAGGACGAGGCGGGCGCGCTTTGACCGATCGTGACGGCGGTGGATTTCGAAATGCCCGAAGGCAACACGTGCGTCATGGCAAACGCTACGTCCGCCGATACGACCTCGGCCCACGCAGACGGAAAAGGATTGCCGTAGGAAAAACTCTGCGGAAGTGTTGCGCTGGGTAATGCTTCGCAAAGCACAAGGTTCGGGGTAATGGATACCGTGGCTCGTTCGCCGCCCGGTTCGGCGATGAGTCGCACGTTTTTCCCGACAACCGTGGCGGTCGAGTGCACGTCCGACGCAAACGCATTGAACGCCGATGCCGTGATGTCGATGGGCAAATCCTTTTGTGGAACGTCTGTAAATGTGCCCGAAACGCTCGTAAGTTCTCCGTCGGTTTGCGTAAACGTAGGCGGCTCGAGCACTTTGCGAACGGATTGGTAGGGTGCCGTCAGGTGGGCCGTTCCGGCAAGTTGGGTAATGACGGCTTTATCGCCCTTGTCGCCGCTGACGAGCGTAGCGTTCAAGAGGCGCGACGTGTCGACGCGATAATCGTTCAGCGACGTCGTGCCGGTCGTGGGAAACGTGCCATTCGTGGGAAGCAGCGCTCCGGCGGATCCGGAACCGAGTGAAAAGAGCTCCAGCGCATCGCCATCCGACCAAGGTTCTAGATTGGTTGCCGAAAGTGCGATTTCCGTAGGTTCCGTTTCGATGAGCTCCGCATCGGGGCGCCCCGCATATACGCGCCCGAGGTCGATGTTGCGCGGTGCATTCACGATATAACGTGGTGGCAGCGTTCCAGCGCCGTAGAGCTCGACGAAACGAAGGTCATAAGGCACTTCGGGGACGTTTGAAATGACGAACGATCCATCTTTGTTGATGAGCGCAGGGATTTCACGCGGCGTGCCATCGTCACCCGGAAAAACCGCCGCCACTTCGTATTGCGAAGGCTCGCGCATATTCGGCATATCGCCGTTTTCGGTCACGTGGACATCGATGATGGTCCCGGTGACATCGGAAACGGGAGGGCCAGGTGGCGGAGGAGGATTATCGATGGTGTCGCCGCAGCCGATTGCAAAGATGGCGCTCGAGCAGGCCAAGCCGAGGAAAAAGCGCATGCTGCGGCGTATCATGATTGCGGTTATGGTGCAACGGCCTATCAATCTCTGAGCAAAATATCCAGCTCGAGCGTGCTGAGCGGCAGGCCGGCCGCCGTGCCTTCTCGGCGATTTGCAGCAAGCGTCACCTGAGAGTGGGGTTTGCCCATTGCCGCAACGAGGCCCGCGAAATAGCCCGAAAGCATGGGTGTAAACCAAGGCAAAAGCCAGGTTGGCACTCCGCGCGCATGGATTCGCAATCGATTGCGTTCGTCACGGGTGACGTCCCATTCCCCGAAGTTGTAATATCGACTCGCGAGCGGTCGCAATCGCAAATGGAAGTCATCCGAGGTGCGGCCCTGAAGCAGCGCGCGATAAGCATTCTGGACGTCGTGCACGGCTTGCGCGCGACCTTGCTGCTGCGCAAATACGTCGAGCGGAATGCGGGTCATCTCCGAAACAATCGCGCTACCCGCCGCCAACGGCAAGAGATCGTAAAAGCTGCCCGCTAGAAATGGCTGCGCAAAAAAATCACGCATTGGCTTGCTCGGAAGAGCCGCCGAAAAGGCACGAATACCTCCATCGACACGATGTTGACAATAATGGAGCAATCCGCGATGCGCCAATCCCTTGATTTGAAATGGTCCCTCGCCAGGCCGCAGCGGCACCTCGGCATACCATTGGCGCTCGGAAGAACTATGCGGCGCCGAGCTATGCGGCGCGGAGCTATGCGGCGCGACGCTATGCAATGAGCGCTCGGATACAGCCGATAACGTGCCGCTGCCACGTAATGCCGTCGGGGGACGACTCGTCCGCAAGGTCGACTTCGTATCACTTGCTGGGGGGGCGCTGATGCGTTCGGACGATAATAGCGCCACGCTGGAACGATCCGCCGACGGAGGAATGTTGAATGTCTGGCGATCGAACGACGGCGCAGGAGGTGCCGCCCAGCTTGCTCGCTCAGCGGCAGCGCGATCCGTAGAAGGTGGCGGCGGCGCTGGCGTCCAGCTCTGTCGCTCGACAGGCGCCGGCGCGGGCGGAGGCCAGCTCTGACGCTCTGGAGACACAGGTACCCAGCTCGTTCGCTCTGTCGCCGCAACCGGCGGTGGTGGGGTCGTACGTCGCTCGAAGGGGCCCATTCTAAGATCTTCCGGCATGAGATGCCGCGCGCTCGTGCCAGCTTACAACAAGCTTCACGCTCTTGACTAGCAAGATTCTCACGTTTTTTGACGGCTTCGACTGGAATGTTGCCTTACGCTACATCTCTTACGCAGTTGGATTCTCACATTTCACAGTGCAGTGGCGTATAGGAGCGTTCTCACGCCCAATCGCGCTCGTCAATCGACATTCCCTTGGGCACGGGCGCCGAACCAGTCGATTCGACAATTCCAGCGACGGGATATGCACAATAATCGAGGCTGTATGCACCAGCCGGGCGGTGATTCCCAGACAAACCAATTCCGCCAAATGGCAATTTGCTGCTCGCGCCTGCCGTGCCCGTATTGACGTTGACGCACCCAGCACGCATTTCACGGAAAAATCGCTCGATGGTCGTTGCGTCTTGGGTGAATATCGATGCCGCAAGTCCAAATCGCGTCGCGTTGGCGTGAGCAAGGGCGTCGTCGAACGAATCTGCAATGGCCACGCGCACGAGCGGCCCGAATACTTCGACATCGGCACCCGCGCCTCGAGCGTCCGCCGTGAAACCATCGACACGAACGATCCCTGGCGAAAGGAAAAACCCACCGGCGCTCGTTTCGATGCTGCGCGCTTCGAGGAGCACCTCGGCCCCCTGCGCCGCAAATCGAGCCTGCGCATCGAGCACCGACTGCCTGGCTTCCGCCGTGATGATCGGCCCCATGAATGGTTCGGGATTCGCAAATGGATCGCCGACCTCCAGCCGAGACGACATCGCGACGATCGCTCGGACAAACTTGTCCGCGACGGCTCGATGCACGATGACTCGACGCGTGCACGTGCAACGCTGCCCCGTCGACACGAACGCGGACCGCACGATTTCAATGGCAGCTTGGCGAAGATCCGCATCGGGCATCACGATCGATGGACTGTTGCCGCCCATTTCAAGGGCCAAAATTCGGCCTGGATCGTCGAGGTTGAGCTCCATGATCTTTCTTCCGACAGGCCACGATCCCGTGAACAAAATGCCGCCTACCAAAGGATGCACGACGAGTCGCGTTGCAACGTCGGCGCCTCCATGAACGAGATTGATGACGCCTGGAGGTGCTCCTTCGGCCACGAGCGCTTCTTGAAGCCACGTTGCCAACATCTGTCCAACCGCAGGTGCTTTGTCGCTTGGTTTGAACACCAGGGTGTTACCGAGCGCCAGGGCGGGAATGATGTGCCCGTTCGGCAAGTGCGCAGGAAAGTTGTACGGCCCGAGGACCGCCATGACTCCGTGAGGCCTGAAAAAAGCGCGTCCCGTGCGCGTTGGGCCGAGCGAAACTTCGAACGCACGCACGCGACGCATGCCCCCGTGCTCGGATTCATCGAGCGTAATGTCGACCTTCGCCGCGAGCAAATCTGCTTCGGCACGCGCATCCCAAAGCGCCTTTCCGGTTTCGCGCGCGATGAGGCGAGCCATCTCGTCCGCGCGCGCGCGACACAGATCGCGGTAGCGCAAGAGCGCCGCGTACCTGCGTTCAGCCGGCAAACGTGCCCATGCAGGCTGCGCGCTCGCTGCAGTCGCAACCGCTCGATCGACGTGCGCGAGCACGGGACTCGCACGCCAGACGATCTCGCTCGGGCGAGCCGGGTTTGTCGAAACGATCGCTTCACCCGATAGCGCAGCGGTTTCGCCGCCGATGATGTCAACCGGAGGGATGGGGGACGCAGAGAGCATTGCCGCAAGCGTTCGAGGTGTCGCGGCGTCTGTCAAGTGCGCCCCGCGTTTACTGCGGGGCAAATGCAACACCGCGATACAACGTGTTCACCGGGGATGTCGCAATGGGCACGATGATCGGGGAGAACCCGGGCTCATCGAAGACCGACAAGATGCGGTTCGTCGGCGACTCCGAAGTCGTTGCGATGATACGCACGCCCGTTCCCTCGATCTTTGCGGCGAGTCCACGCACGCCGGACGTTCCATCCCCGAAGGTTGTTTCATGCAGCCAGGAAAAACCGTCGTAGACCCACCGCTGGATGCCGCCGCCGTTCAAGATCGCTCGATCGTCGGCGACGTAAAGCGTGTCGACGCCTGCGACGGCAGGCAAACGATCGACCAGGGCAAACGCGTAGGGGCTCGGTCCGGTCGTCGTGGGCATGCCTGGGAGCGGCGTTGCGGTTTGTCCTGACGATGTAGGTACGCCCGTGCCAATCGTGAAGACATTGACGAACGTCCCTGCGCCCGACGTGCCGTAGAGCTGGTTCGATACGACATTGACAAACCTTGCATTGCTTGGAGCGGCAAGAATTTGCGTCGTACCGGACGCGCCGAGCGTCGTATGGTGAACGCCGCCAAGGGAAGCCGTTCCATTGCCCGAAACCCATATCGATATGCCGTCGGTCGACGTCGCTCCACGCACGCTGCTCGTGCTGAACGCGGTGCCGAGCGACGTCGTCGTATTCACGACGCCTTGTGCATCGATACGACCCACGACGCGCGGATAAACGTTGGCATCCGTCGTGTTGACGACGGGCGTGCCCGCATCGGCTCCATAACCCGCGAGAACCACGTACTTTCCGTTCGACGACAGCGAAAGATTGCCTTCGGCGCTTGCCGATCCCGAAAGCGTGAGCGGCCAATTGGTGCCCGAAGCAAACCCGGGAAGCTCGATCGTGGTTTTACCAGGTGTGGGCGATCCGTCGGTTTGCAAGTGCTCGATGTAGACCCGCGTCGCGGTGCCCGTGAGCGCGCTGATACCGTCTCCGACGCGAAGCACGACGAACGAAGCTGCCCCGCCGCCTCCACCGCTCGAACTGGACGACGATGACGAGGACGCTGCGGACGACGAAGAGCTCGATGCGCTGCTGCTACCTCCGTTTCCGCCGCCTGAACCTCCGCCTGATCCACTGCTCGACGAGCTGCTCGATGATTGAGCTCCCCATTCGCCAGCCTCGCCGCCGTCGCCGTTGCCGCCGATGCCGGGACGCGTGGTGCCCGTGGCGCACGAGGAAATGGCGAAGGGAGAAAGGACGAATGCGGCGCAAGCGATTTTGGTCATTGTGCACGAGCGGCGTAGGAGCACGGAGGGGCCTTTCTGAATGGAGCGTGGATCCACGACTCGGTTTGCGTGTAAGCTTGGCGCGACCTCGCGCGTTTTGGGGAACAATATGACCTGCAAATGCATCTGTCTTGGGATTTTTACGAGTTATTTGATCGTGATGATGCTCGGTGCGCCAAGAGATGCTCGGGCGCAGCCGAGTGAAGAGCCCGAAATTGCGGCGCCGAGCGAAGAGCGATGCACGGAACGCGGCGAACGAAAGGCGATCGTGCGTCGTCGTGTTGCGCCTCCTCGCTAATCCTCGTTGTTCCGTTCCCCGAAGTCCGCGTGACAATTCAGGTACTTGCCGACTTACGATCGAAATCTTGCTGGAAAATCTGTTTTCGGCGTATAAGCGAAGGTGATCGGAGCGGCCTATGCGAAAGCTTGTGTCGACTGTTGTAGCGTTGGCCTTGTACGGTTCGTTCGCTGCAGCGTCAGGTGCGTTTGCCGGCACGCACGACAATACCGGGTTTTCCAAGCTTGTCGACAATCAGATTGACGAGACGCCAGAAGAAATGAGGCTACCGCTTTTCCAATGCGCATCTACAGCTTCAATGTGTGACATGACCGATGCAGTAGACGAGTCCGCCGAATTAGTCGATCCCCCGGTCGGAGCGTACATCATCGACCCAGACGAACCCGGCGCTATCATCCCAGCATCGCTAATGAACGAAATACAGATGTCCATCGATCCAACTGATGCATTGCAAGGGATCTTGCCTGACGACAGATGTGTCGAGAAGCCTTTTGAATGCCCCTATAGGACGAAATGCCAATGGCTCGCGTTTGGCGGGGCATGGTGCACCGTAACGTCGTGCGGAACCGGATCGTGCCCGATTTGTCCAGGCATGTTCCCCGGAGTGTTCGTCCAGTCATGGTGCGCGTATGGCTGCATGAAAGGCACGAAAATGGTCGGCGGCGCATTCATGATACAAACACGGTTTCGTTGGATTGGACCTGTCTGCATACCGGCGTAATATGATTGGAAACGATAACATGCATGGATATTTCGGCGATGGTACGCCCATCACGAAGGACTTCGCGACGGAATTCTCTCATGTCGTGAACGCCGCCAGTTGGATCGACATGCTGGCTGCGCCAAAATTATGGGCAGCGCTGCGTCGTATTCCCCCGAAAACATTTCTTCTCGAATTGGTCGAGACGTATCTCGAGTATGCAAGAAGCCGCCGCCATTATGCCTACATTCCGGAAGAGCAGGAACGACCGGATCTGAGCCTACGTGGTCCGGCGGTGCAACGCCTGCGCGATCTATTGCTGGGCTGGGAGCCTCCGCTGATTACGCCGGAAATCCAGGATGCAGCGCGTGCGGTATATCTAACCGAATACGGCGCGCCCCCCAAGGAATCGTGGGATGAAGCCGAACACAATTTTCCGGACACGCCGCTCGAAGCCTCCTTGATTTGGCCCGCGGGGCCATGGGACGAGGAGGCATTCCTGGCTGCACGAGTTGATAATGAGCCGCCGTCTGAGCTATGACGTTCGTAGCCGCAGCAAGGGCTGCGGGGCTCGAACTCCCCGCAGGGATGGCTTCGCGAAACCAGCATCCAACCATAGGTTTGGCATCCAATGGTTCATGGCGCTGATGTCGTGGCGCTCGGCGCCGGCCCGAAACGGGCGGGCACCGATGTTCCGGATGATCGCGGCCGCGCGGTTATCGGCGCCTTTCCGCTCGATGCCGGAGCATCCTTGACGACGGCCGATGGCGTGCCGTTCGGCGGCGCGGAGGTTCCGTCTTTGAATTGGCACGAATAGTCGCCCACGAAGATGTATTGCCGTTGGCACGAAATGGGTCGTTCGCCCGACGAGGCCGACGTGTACATCTTGAAGGTATGCGCCCATGGAGTTCGCTCGGCGCGCGTGTATTGTGCCGAGCATGGTGACGGTTGACCCTGACAAGCCAATTCCTTGGCCATCGTTTCTACTTCGGGCCCCACACCGTAGACGTTGTAGATACAGGCCACCGCAAAGCCCACAAAAAGCAAGGAAATCGTGTTGCGAACGAACCAGCCGATCGTCCCGAGAACCGGCGACGGACGGGAATCCCTCTTGGTAGATGAAGAATCTGACATGTGCGAACGATACATGCATCGATCACGTCATGCAAGACAAACGTTTGTCCGCGGAGCAGGTGAAAAGATACAGCGGGGATGCAGGTCGGTTGGGTGCGCATGGCGACCGCGGCAAGGCATCCTTGTGGGGCAAAAAGCCCACGAATGAAAGCAGACTGCCCATCACGTCACGAATGCGCGCGGCGTAGAGTGCACGCAGGACCGAAGCACGAGCGTCACGCTTGCATGCGGCGGCCTTCTCTAGTAATTCCTTCTATATGCAAGGGCGAGTTCTCATCGTTGCCGGTTCGGATTCGGGCGGCGGCGCAGGCATTCAGGCCGATCTGAAAACCGTCACGGCGCTCGGCGCTTTCGGCGCCACCGCCATCACCGCACTGACCGCGCAAAATACGCGAGGGGTTTTGGGCGTTTTTCCCATTCCACCAGACTTCATCGCGCAACAAATGGACGTCGTGCTCGAAGATATCGGCGCCGATGCCATCAAAACCGGCATGCTCCACTCCGCGGCCGTCATCGCTGCCGTTGCATCATCGTATGAACGCAATGCCCGAGGCGTCCCGCTCGTCGTCGATCCCGTCATGGTCGCCAAAGGCGGCGCTTCACTACTTCTGCCCGAAGCACGCAAGGCACTCGTGACGCGCCTTTTGCCCCTGGCAACACTCATTACGCCCAACCTACCGGAAGCAGAGGTTCTTACAGGACAAACCATTCGCTCCGTCGACGGCATGCGCCGCGCCGCGGCCAAACTCCTCACCATGGGTCCCACCGCCGTCCTCGTCAAAGGCGGACACCTCGAAGGCCCCTGTGTCGTCGACGTGCTGCTCACCCACGCTGGCGAACATTCATTCGAGGACGACCGCATTCTCTCGACGTCGACCCATGGCACGGGCTGCACGCTCGCTTCCGCCATTGCAGCAGGTATCGCGCAAGGCCTGGACCTCGCCGCCGCCACCGAACGAGCTCGAAAATACGTGCGCCAAGCCATTCTACATGCACCAGGCTTGGGCCACGGCCACGGACCACTCAATCATGCCGTCACCGTCGTGCCCATGCTGGATTCATGACCTTTCGACTGTTTCGGACGTCCCCATACTCGTGTGGACGTTGCACATAGACCGTTTTGTGAGAGCACGGCTACTGCGTGCAGAAACGGGTCGCTCAACCATCCCAAAAAATGTATTCTCGTGAACGTTGGGGTGGGGGTTGAGAATGAATCACGGCCTGAATTCTGACTTTGTTGGTTATCCATATTTAGAAGAATTTTCATCGACTGCTGACCATCGCGATGACGCGACACCGAAGGTGTGGGTCAAGTTTCGTTACGACCATCCAGGCGTATGGCAAGCGACGGAAAATATGCGCAAATCCGTTGCCATTGTCACGGATATGCTCGTTCGGACAGCACTCGAGGAATCTCGTTCACGATTTTTGGCGGATGCGAGCTTGCGACTTTTTGCATCACCCGACGAAGATTCGACGCTTGCTATGCTGTCTCGGCTGCTCGTTCCGGCGCTGGCGGATGGCGCGTGCATATTGTCGTGTCGAAATGCGGTGCTCCAATGCCGCTTTGTGGCCCACGCGGATCCGATGAAAGAAAGGTGCGTCCGCGTGCTCGGGGCGGGACTTTGTGCCGACGGAGGAAAACGGGCCGATTGGGTCGATCATGTTCTTCGTCGCGGGCGTTCGATCGAGCTCTCCGGACAGACCCTCGCGGATGCACTTGCATTTGGATCCCATGATTCCGATATTTCGGCCGCGATTGCCGGGCTCGATATGAGGTGGCTGGATGGTTTGCCGCTCGTGTCGCACAATCGTGTTCTCGGCGCGGTATTTTTGTTCGGCACGCCATTGCGACAGGAATTGGATGGTTCGGGCAAGGCGCTCTTGCAGGCGCTTGCGCATCGGGCGAGCATGGCGGTAGGCAATGCGCAGCTTCACGAAAATGCGCAGCATTCGATTCGAGCGCGCGAGCATCTCATGGCGGTTGCGTCGCACGATCTGCGCAATTCGTTGTCTCTTGCATTGATGAGCCTATCGGCGCTCGAAGTGCCCCTCGATGGTTCGAGCGCTCTGCCTCCGGCGTCACGCGTTGCGCTGCTGCGAAAAGGTCTTGGTCGAATGCAGCGGCTGCTCGACGATTTGTTGGACTTTGCCAGCGTCGAAACCGGACAGTTGTCGCTTTCGATCTGTGAACAATCGGCCGCGGCGCTCGTCGACGAGGCCATTGAAACATTCCGCGAAGCGGCTATGCACAAGGGGATCCAATTGGCTAGACAAACCCCGGATGGCTCCACCATGATCGAATGTGATTCGTTCCGGATTCTTCAAGTCCTATCGAATCTCATTGGCAATGCGCTGAAATTCACGCCCGCGGGCGGAACCGTCACGGTCGCGGCGGTCGCTCGAGAGGGCGATATCGAATTTTCCGTGGCCGACACGGGATGCGGCATTGCATCTTGCGATTTGCCGCGTGTATTCGAGGCTTATTATCGTGCCCCTCGGGCGGGCAATGGTGGGATGGGCCTCGGGCTATCGATATCCAAGGGAATCATCGAATCGCATGGAGGCAAGGCTTGGGTCGAAAGCCAGCTTGGCGAAGGCACGACCTTTTATTTTCGCCTCCCCAAGCATTTGCCCGCTCCCACCCAAAACGACAATTTCTAACATCCTCGAGCGCCTATTGGCCGGTAGAAAGGCCAATGGGACAGCTCACGCCCGTTCCTCCGAGGCCGCAATATCCGTCGGGGTTTTTCGACAAATATTGCTGATGATACTCCTCGGCATAATAAAGCGGCGGAGCGTCGAGAATTTCGGTGGTAATCGTACCGTGACCGGCTTTCGTGAGCTCTTTTTGATATTCGTCGCGCGACCGTTCCGCGGCTGCTCGCTGGGCCGGCCCATGACAATAGATGCCGGATCGATATTGCGTCCCCGCGTCGTTGCCTTGGCGCATTCCCTGGGTCGGATCGTGGTTTTCCCAAAACACCTTCAAAAGCTCCGCATAAGACACGCGACTCGGATCGAACACGACGAACACCACCTCGTTATGGCCCGTTCGACCCGAGCAAACCTCTTCGTATGTCGGATTCGGCGTGAACCCCGCGGCATACCCCACGGCCGTCGACGTCACGCCTTTCGTCTTCCAAAACTTGCGTTCGGCACCCCAAAAGCACCCCATACCGAACATCGCCAGCTCGCGACCTTCCGGAAAAGGCGGAACGTACCTGGTCCCGAGGACATGGTGCGTACCCGACACGTGCATGGGCGTGCTTCGCCCCGGCAGCGCGTCCTCTTTGGCCGGCATCTTCAGCTTCTGCTTCTTGTCGGAGAAGAACATGCCCTCATCTTGAAACCATCCCGTTCGATTGGAAAGGGCAGCCGCGCGTTTGTGGCGCGCTCAGCGCTGCTTCCGAGGTTTCGGACCCGGGACTTCTTCCGTCGCCTTGCCCGTCACCGACGAGCCCGACTTCGTTGCGCCTTTGCCACCGACGCGCACGGGAACGACGACCCAATCGTTTGGCCTCAAAAGATCTTTTGAAATCCAGCCAATCGGCGCGTTTTTTGCGGTTGTCTCGACGAACGCGTACGCTCGCCCGTCGTACGTGATCTTCTGACCCTGTGCGGGTATCGCCACACCCAGCATCGAGTGCCGATGCGCGTCCGACGTGAGCATCACGCTGTCGATGCCGAGCGAATCGAGCAGCATCAGGAGAAGTAGCGCCTTCGAGTCGCAGTCGCCTTTCTTTTGAGCAGCAACGAGTGCAGGCGGCAAAAGACCAAACGGACGCGTCTTCGGGATCTCGTACGGGATCGCTTGTACATACGACGTGACGAGCTCGACGGTTTGCACCGGATCGAGGTTCGCTTCACGCACACGCGCTCGAAAGCGCGCCGCGAGCGGTGCGACCTCGTCTTTGCTGTCCTCGGCGAGGCTCTCGAAAATGCACCGCATGCGGACGTCGCAACCCGGCGGCGGCGTCCACTTGAAGATGCCGTTGCCTTGATCTTTGAACTTCACGCGCTTCGCCAGCGCTAGGTGAGCTTCGTCGACTGCAGCTTGCTCGCTCGCTCCAAGCGCGTAGCGTGCTCGGTACACGGGCGGTTCGAGCCTTCGATCGCGCCAAGCGTATTTCGTGGCGCCTGCTTCCGGAGCGGTTTTTGGATACGCGGCGAGGCCGAGATCGACGCCAGGCGTGCTGTCGCTCGGCTCGGGTTCTTCCGCGATGATGAACGTGCTGAGATCGGGAAAGTTGCAGCAGCAACCAGTGACCCAAAGGGTGAGAATGACGTAAAAAGCGATGGATTTGCCGCGGTTCATGACGGCGCCACGACCTCGTCGCGAGCAAGCGTGGGCAGCGGCAGAAGCCCATCGAGCGCGGTTTCGAGGCCCGGAGCGACCACGAGTGCGATGACGATCATCACGGTTCCGAGCACGATGGCGGGCGCCACGTTGCCCTTGCGAATCTGCGCGATCTCGTCCACGCCGCGCGTCAGACGACTGAACAAAAACGTTCCGATCGCGAGCGTTGCAGCGCCGACGGCCAAGGACAGCGCTGCGTGCGCAATGCCATAAAGTGCGAGCTTTCCAAGCAGCGGCGCTTCGACTTGGCGACCGCGGATCAGAAAATCGATCGCTGAGAACGTTGCCGTCACGGCGTGTTTGGCGAGAAGGCCGAGCGACAAGAGGCCTGCTGCGGCGAGCACTGCGGCTGCGGCGTTGCCCTTTTCCAGCTCGGCGTCCATTTCGCCCGTGCGCAAAAGTCGCTCGAGCACGCGCGCTCCCATCCACACGCCCGCGGCGCCGACTAAAATGCCAAAGAGAATCTTGCCGATGCCAATCAGGAAGAGCGAAACGTTCACACGGGCGAGCGTAGCCCGACTTTGCCCGCGTTACGATGGCGTTGCGAGTCGCCGTAGACGATCGTAGGTAATGCAGTCCAACGCCAGGCGTCGCGCGTCCGGCCTGCACCGAAAGCGAACACCATGTCCGACTCGTCAGAAAATCCGCTTTTGCACCTGAAAACTGGCATGCCGTTCGATCGGATTCGCGGCGAGCACGTCGAGCCTGCGGTGCATGCGTTGCTCGACGAAGCGAAAGTGCGTCTGAGGGCACTCGAAACGTCGCAAGGGCCGCGCACCTTCGCGAACACGATGACGGCGCTCGAGAAAGTGACGGAAGACCTGGAGCTTGCGCTCGGCGTGATTTCGCATCTCGAAAGCGTCGCGACGACGCCGGAGCTACGTGACGGATACAACGCCGTGCAGGCTCCGGTGAGCGAGTTCTTCACGAGCATCACGCTATCGGAAGGCGTGTGGCGGGCTCTGCGTGAGTTTGCCGAGACAGACGAAGCGCGTGCGCTTTCGGGGACTAGGCGCAGATTCTTGGACAAGACGCTCGCGGATTTTCGCCGCAGCGGCGCGGAGCTCGATCCCGAAGGCAAGAAACGCCTTGCGCAGATCAACGTCGAGCTTGCGGTGCTCACGTTGAAGTATTCGCAGAACGTGCTCGATTCGACGAACGCGTTCGAAATCGTCATCGAAGACCGCGACAAACTCGCGGGTTTGCCCGAAGGCGCCATCGAAGCGGCGCGCGCGAGTGCCGCAGAAAAGGGACTTTCTGGGTATCGGTTCACCCTTCAGGCGCCGAGTTACAACGCGATCGTGACGTATTTGGACGATCGCGCGGTGCGGGAGAAGATGTACCGGGCAAACGTGTCGCGTGCGACCGAGGGTGAACGCGACAATCGGCCGATTGTGCGCAAAATTCTGGAGCTTCGCCGGGAAAAGGCAAAATTGCTGAAGTTCGCATCGTTTGCCGATTTGGTGCTCGAAGACCGCATGGCGAAGACCGGAGAAGCAGCGCGAAAATTCATCGCAACGCTACGCGAGCGGGCACTGCCGCAATTCAAGCGCGAGAATGCCGAGCTAGAAGCATTCAGTCGTGAAATCGCTGGCCCATCGGCCCCGCCGCTCGCACCGTGGGACGTTCCGTATTACGCGGAAAAACTTCGCCGAGCCCGATACGATTTCGACGACGAGTCCCTGCGACCCTATTTCCCAGCGGACCCCGTTCTTTCGGGCGTATTCACCATTGCATCTCGACTTTACGGAGTGCGCATCGAGCCGTGGGCTGGAGTATCCGTGTGGCATCCGAGCGTCAAAGCGTATCGTATCGTCGAGGGTGACGGACGGACGAGCGCGCTGTTCTATGCCGACATGTGGCCGCGTGAAACGAAGCGTGATGGAGCCTGGATGCAGGGGCTCGTCACGCACGTTCCTTCGAGCGAAACGAAACACGACGATGCGCTCGGTGGAATACACATCGCGGTATTGGCCGGTAATTTCATGCCGCCCGTGGGCGACAAACCCGCGCTGCTCAATCACCGCGAGGTCGAGACGGTTTTTCATGAATTCGGGCACATGATGCATCATGCATCGAGCTGCGTTGAAATTCGCACCTTGGCCGCGACGAACGTGGCATGGGATTTCGTCGAATTGCCTTCGCAGATCATGGAAAATTGGTGTTGGGAAAAAGAGGCACTCGATCTTTTCGCGCGGCACTACCAAACGGGCGAACCGATCCCGGATGCGCTTTTCGAGCGGATGCGGGCTGCGCGCACATTCCGCGCCGCCAATGCCATGATTCGGCAGCTCGGGTTTGCCGAGGCAGATTTGGCGCTCCATATCGATTGGGATCCTGCAAAAGATGGCGATCCCGTCCTTTATGGTAGGTCGATTTTCGAGCAGTATTCTCCGCTTCCATTGCCGCCCGAACACGCGATGCTCGCGTCGTTTTCACACTTGTTCTCGAGCCCCGTGGGGTATGCCGCCGGGTATTATTCGTACAAGTGGGCAGAGGTGCTCGATGCGGACGCGTTTTCGCGATTCAAGCGCGAAGGCATTTTCAGTCGCGAGGTGGGCGAGGCATTTCGATCCCATATTCTCGCCAAAGGCGACAGCGCCGATCCCATGGCCTTGTATGTCGGTTTCATGGGGCGGCAGCCCACGCTCGAAGCGCTGCTCCAGCGCGACGATCTCGTAGCGGAAGCCGTCGAAGCAGAAGCGGCGGTCGCCTCATGAGCTCCGATGCAGCACGCTCCAGCGATCGCGTCATTCGTTCCATGACGAACGACGGCGCATTCCGGGTCATTGCGGCCGTCACGACGCAAACCGTTCGTGGTGCGTCCAAAGCGCAGCAAGCAAAGGGCGCCGTGGCAGCACGGTTCGGTGAGCTCATCACGGGAGCGATTCTGATTCGCGAAGCCATGAGCCCCACGCTTCGAGTCCAAGGAATATTGAAGAATCCTGGCGGCGGCAGCATGGTGGCCGATGCGCATCCGGATGGAACCACGCGTGGTATCGTGGGTTTTTCCGGAGCTGCGGGGACGAACACCGGCCATGCCATGTTGCTCGAGATGATGCGCACGCTTCATAATGGAGCGTTGCATCGAGGCATCGTGGAAGTCGCCTTCGACGGGGAGGCAGGAGGCATTTCCGGTGCGCTGATGTCCTACATGCAGCATTCCGAGCAAATCGTGTCGACCATTGCCGTCTCGACGCTGATCGAGAATGATGAAGTCGTGGCGGCCGGTGGGTACATGGTCGAGCTTTTGCCGGAAATCGAGCGGGGCCCGCTGATGATCATGACGCAGCGCCTCGAAGATTTTCCGCCGCTTTCCGAGCTATTGCGTAAAGAAATGACGCTGGCCTCGCACCTCACCGAGGAACTGCTTTTTGGCATGCCGCACACCATTTTGGCGGAATCACCGCTCGCTTATGGTTGCCAATGCAGTGAAGTGCGAGTTCTTTCGAGTCTCATCACGTTGCCGCATGCGGAAATCAAAGCGCTCCTCGAAGACAATCGAGTGCTCGAAATCACATGCGACTATTGCCGGAAGGATTACGCAATTTCGCCCGAGCAGCTTCGGTCGTTCATGATGCCTAGTTGAAGCCGGGCCAGGACTTGCACGCTCGCTTCGCGCGCGTGGGACGCGCGCTGCGCGAGGCTAGTTTACGATGGGGGGGCCGAGGCTCGCCTCCCGGTGCTTTTGCTTGCGCAAAAGCACGGCGAGGCTCGGCCCCCCCAAACCCCCCGATTTATCCCTTTCATCAATCCGCCAGGCTAATACGCGCACACTTGCGTCGAGGGATCCACGGCGCATACCATGTCGACGCATTCGAGTGTTCCGAGGCAATCGATGGTATCGCTGCACGCACCACCTTCGGTCGGCCTCTTGCGACATGTTCCCGCATCGCAATGGGCGTAGGCCATGCATTGACCATCTTCCGTGCACGGCTGACCATCGCCGGGCAGCGGCGTGCATTTTCGATCCGTGGGGTGACAATAATCATCGAATCGAATGCACCCTCCAGCTTCGAGCGCCGGGTTGCAAGCGCCATTGCGATTCGAGAGCAAATAACACGTCGGCAGGCTGCCGCTGACGTCGCAGCGCATGCCTTCTTTGCATTGACCCTGGGCGTCGCACGCGTCGCCGTTGTCCTTGCGAGCTTTGCAGGTGGGCGGCATCTCCGACGCATCGCAATACGCCGATTCCACACACGGATTCGTCGTGCAATCGGCGCCGATCGCGACCGGCGCAGGTGGTTTTTCGCATACGCCAAGACAGCATGCTCCACTGCCCATGCACATCGATACGTTGCACGTGCCGCCTCCCGCGCATTCGGTGCTGAACAAACACGACGAACCTTCGGGGATTGTCCCGACGAACATCTTGGAACACGCGTCAGCGAGCGCTTTTTGCGTCGCGGTCAGGTTGTCGCAACTGCGAGCACGGATCGCTTCGACGCACGTGCGTGCCCCAGCTTCGTCGTACGTGACGCGGCCGAGAGCAGCGTCGGTCAAGAGTTGAAGCGTGAGGCGACTGTCGCCTTGAGCGGCTTCACACGTGGCCTGATCCGGCATCAGCCCGCAACGTACGTACTGGTTGCATGTCGCCGTGGACAGTTCGTCGCGAAGCTCTTGCAGCGGGATGGGGCCCGGACCGGGAGCCTCGTCCGCGCATCCGATCGCCGATGCGACGGCGACGAGCAGCAAGGAAAAAGCATGGACAACGCCGAACGAACGTCGGCGCGAGGCGAAGGTAGGCACGTGGTTGGGCATGATGTCCGATTGTACCCGTGCACGTCGCGATGATAAGAGGGATCGTCACGATGCGCCGCATTCGGCCGTCGAAGGACGCCCGTTTTACTTGGCGTGCCGCGCGCATTTGGCTTATCGTCGCGTGTCCGAACACCTGTTGTCGGTGGAGGTTCTCCCATGGTTCGCTCAGTCGCTTCCGTCTTCGTGACGTTCGCTTTGCTTGCGGGTTGCGGTGGCTCTTCAACGGATCCTGCAACGCCAGACGACGTGAAGAAGGACGACGCTGCGGCGAAGAGCGACGCACCCGCGGACGCGGAAGCGAAGGCGGAAAGCGGCGGCGACACGACGGAGACGACCGATGGCAACGCGCAGCCAGTCGCCGATGCAAAGCCCAAGGAACCGGCGAAGACGGCGAGCGAAGCCGAGACGCTTGCGCGGGACATCGTGAAGACCAGCGGGCGCCGCATCGGATTTTCGGCCGCGAAGAAAATGTTTGCTGTACCAAACGAAAAGCGTACCGAGACAAACTTCGGCATCGACGTGTTTTTCTACGGTGACGACGGTGCAAACCGCGATCCGATCCGGATCTGTCAACCCGGCGAGTGTGAAGAGCACATGAACGAGAAGCTCGACGAGCTGCTGCCGAAAATCGTGCAGAAGCTCGAAGAAGGCGGCTACGTGAACGTGCGCGGTATCGGGTGGCCGGATGGTCGAGACGAGCTCGAAGTGAGCACGCTCGGCATGAAGCTCAAGTTCAGGAACGGGCGTCTCGAGGGGCTACGCGAAGGCAAACCGCCGGTCGTGTTTCAAGTCGCCGGCGGACGCCTCGATGTGTCCGAAATCAAAGCCATTTACCTTCCTTCCGACAGCAAGCTCATGGGCCTCTTCGGCAAGCCTTCCCGTCCGTCGGGTGTGGTGCAGACGTTCTACGTGCTGAAGATTCCGTGAGCTGAAAGCGTTCTCGTACCCGTGATGCTAGGACTGCCAAGATGATCGACGACATTTCCGAGTTTACCGCGAGGCATACGTACGGCACGTGGCGCGCTCAGCGCGGATGGAAGCCTTTGCACGTCAAGCGTGCCGAAGGGTGTTACTTCTGGGATGCTGCGGGCAAACGATACCTCGATTTTTCATCGCAGCTCGTGTGCTCGAACTTGGGCCATCAGAACCAAGCGGTCATCGATGCCATTTGCGCGCAAGCGAAGGAGCTTGCGTTCATCGGGCCTGCGCACACGTGTGACGTGCGCGCGCAGGCGGCAGCGAAGCTGCTCGAAGTCATGCCGAAGGGCCTCGATAAGTTTTTCTTTGCCACGTCCGGCACGGAGGCCAACGAGGCGGCCATCAAGATGGCGCGTGCAGTGACGGGCAAATACAAAATCATTGCGCGTTACACGTCGTATCACGGCTCGACGGCGGGTTCGATTGCCGCGACGGGCGACATGCGTCGCTGGTTTGCCGAACCGACGGGCAAAATTCAGGGCGTCATTTTTGGCCCCGAAGCGAATTGTTATCGCTGCCCGCTTGGTCGCACCTATCCCGACTGCAATGTCGCGTGTGCCGATTACCTCGCGTACATGATCGATCACGACGAAAACGTGGCCGCAATCATTTTCGAGCCGGTTGTCGGGACCAACGGCGTGCTCGTGCCGCCGCCCGAATATCTACCGCGCCTCGTGGAGCACGCGAAAAAGCGCGGCGTTCTCGTGATTGCGGACGAGGTCATGACTGGCTGGGGACGCACGGGAAAGTGGTTTGCCGTGGAAAATTGGGGAATCACGCCGGACATCCTCACGACGGCGAAAGGCGTGACGAATGCGGCAGTGCCACTCGGCGTCGTCGCGACGAACCGCGCGGTAGCGGATCATTTCGAGGACAATTTTTTCGCGCACGGGCACACGTACGAAGCGCATCCATTGACGCTCGCGCCTGCCATTGCAGCGATTGACGAGTACCGAAGGCTGGGCCTCATCGAACGTTCGGCCGAAATGGGCGAGCTTTTGGGCAAAAAATTGCGTGCATTGGCGGAAAAACACCCGTCCATTGGCGATGTCCGGGGGCTCGGGCTTTTTTGGGCGGTGGAATTGGTCAAAGATCGCACGACGAAGGAGCCATTGGCCACGCCGCAGGACAAGGCAGCACGCAAGCCGCTCGTGATCGATCAAGTCGCGGCGGAGATGACCAAACGCGGCGTGACCGTGTTGGCATGGGTCAGTCATCTGGTCATTGCGCCGCCGCTCATCGTGACCGAAGAGCAGCTCGACGAGGGAATCGCAGCGCTCGATGCTGCGCTTTCGATCGCGGACGCCCACGTCGTATCGCGCTGATTACGTAGTACCAAGAACTTTTCGATTCGGTGAACTGCTGCTAGAGTGCCCGGATGCGTGGCGCCATGGTGGGGTTATTGGTAAGTTCACTCGCCTTTTGCGGGTGTGCTTCGCTATTCCCTTCGCTGTTTTCACCGGCAGTCGCGGGTGTGGAAGCGTTTCAATTCGAAGCATCACGCGTGCCCGTGGGTATCGTCTATCACTACGTCAAGTCGAACATCGACGGCTCGACGCCCGAGCGCATATCGCTCTACATGTCCGACCAAACGACGCTCGAGGCGTATCGGTGGCGTGAGCCGACGCCGCAGACGACGTTTCACGTCAAGGCGACGATGGATTGGGATCGGCTTTCGGCAGTCAGGCTCGAGTCATGGAGGAAAGTGCGGTTTGGCGGGGAACAGCTCAATGCGGTTGCCGAATATTCGGCTCTGACGCGGGTGATGTCGATCGAGTTTTCCGACAAGACTCGGCATACGGTGGCGATCGATGATTTGCCGTTTCATTTCTATCAATTCGATTTGGCGAGCCTCAACGTGGCGTTTCGCCTACTGCGCGATCCGAAAGCGCCGTTTCGTGTGGGGCTCGTGAATCCGACATTCGCGATGACCGGAGCTGCGCTCGAATACCGCGGACTCGCTACGGTCACCTACGAAAAAGACGAGACGCATAACGAGTTTCCGTGTCGGCGTTACCGTATCGATGGTCCCGGCTTGAAGAACAAGGGCGGCAGTATCTGGGTCGATAAGAGCGAAGGGCACATCATCGACCTCGAGATCCAGCTAGAAAATCATCCGGACTGGACGTCGTTCAAATTGAAGTTCGTTGGAAAAGAAACGATGGATGCGGCAGCGTGGCAAGCGTTCATGAAGTCGCGGTTCGACGCGACGTGAACGTCACTGGCATTTGCAATCGACGAATTTGCACGCGTTGAATGTCGGAATGCAGTTGCCTTTTCCGACGAGGCCGAACGTGAAACGTTGGTTTTTCGCGCCGAGAACGCAGGTCGTGCCGTGGAGATTTTTGCACATTTGACTCTGGTCCACACAGGCGAAGCATAATTCGAAAACTTGTTCACAGCACGTGGCCGTGACGTTACCATCGCATACGGTGTCGCCACCGCAATTCCAGGTGCCGGTACACGGATTGCAACTTCCGCCGCAATCGGTGCCGGTTTCATTGCCGTCTGGAGCGCCGTTTTCGCAACTGCAATTGCCATTCAAGCAGGTGTCCGCAGCGGGGCTATTGCATTCGTTGTCCGGATCTTCGCCGTTTTTTACGGGTGCACACAAGCCGCTGAGAATCCCCGTTTTGGCCTGGCTGCACGCCATGCACGTGGACGAGCATTCGGAATCGCAACAGAACCCGTCGACGCAATAGGTGCTCGCGCATTCGCTGTCATTCACGCACGTTTGCGGTTTGGGCACGCAGGCGCCCTCGTGGCAATCGGATGTGGCTCCATCGCAGGGTTTGCACAAACCATCTGCGGCGCAAGCAAAACAATCACCGCAACTCGTGCCTTCGGACGCAAGATCGTGCGCGATCTCCCCGCTTGGCAGGCAATAATCGACGGTACACGGATCGTCGTCCGATGGAGCATCGTCGGCGGCAAACGCTTCGGGCGCTTCACCAATGGCATTGCATAGGTTTTTCTTGCAGTCTGCCGGCACGGGGTCATCGGCGATGGTGCCGACGATTGCGAGATTCTTGACGCAAACCGAATCTTCACACGACCATGTGATGCACTTCGTGTCTTCACCGCAATCGCTGGGAGCCGTGCATCCTTGGCACACGCCATCCGCCGAACACGTGACCGTGGGGACCGTACCGCATTGAGCCCCCTCTTTTGACTGCACATTGGAAGGTTTCCCATTCGTGCAGACATCGTCCGTGCAATTGTCCCCATCGACGCGTACATTGGTATCGTCGATCGCGATGACTTCATTCCCGTTGCCGTCGCAAACGAAACGTTGGCAATTTCCGGGCTTGTTGTTGAGCGTCAATGCTCCCGCGGGAGCGGGATTGGACAACTTGCATAGGCCGTTTTCACAGAGCTTTTGTCCACATGCATCCGAACCAGGACAATCCTTCGCGTCTTTGCATCCAACCGGTGGTTCTCGATCGAAGCTGTAGACCGCAATGCATCCGCCTCCGACCACGCACATGGTCGCGAATGCCAAAACGCTACGAATGGCTCGCAAATGGGGCGCCCTTCGCATCAAAAGCTCCCTTCGATGCCTACGAATCCAGGCCCGATCATCAGGGAATGAGCGCTTTTCGGTTTCGTCGCATCCTTTTTCTTGTCCAAGAGCAGCAGTGCCGTACCGGCGCCCGCACCCGCAATGGTCATGCCCCATGCAATGGTATTGACGACGAGGAGCGTTTTTCCAAGTCGCGCGGCTTCATAACCTTTTGCCGTCGTGCACACGGTTTGCGGACAGCCCTCCTCCATACGCGCATTGGCGGAAACCACGAGCCCCCCAGTGATCGCTGCCGTTACGAATCCCAGCCCCCCGACACCGAATGCAGCAATCGCTGCAATGCGGCGTGGACCGAGCGCATTGGTTACCGGAGCATCCGGTAGGCGCGGTCCTGCCTTGACCGTAATCGTCCCGTGCTCCCCTTCGTCGAGCGTGATGTGTGCAATTTCATCGGCGTATTTCGGCACCAAAACCTTGATCTCGTGTTTGCCCGGATCAACCGCGAATTCCACATCGATTGCTTCCACTTCACGACCATCGAGCGTTACGCGACCACCCTTGGGAAGACTCGACGCCAATTTGATGGTCAGGTATGGCAATCGTGGCTCGATGATCGCAAGCTGCTTTTTCGAAGGCGCGAGCCTCGGATCACCAGGCTCGAGCACCACGATTCCTTCTTTGTAATACCGCACGGCCGAAACGAGGCGCCCTTCGTGCTCTTCGCATTGCGCCAAATTGAAGAGCGTGCCTGCGCGCCGTGCAAGCTTCAGGCTCTCCTCGAACTTGGGACACGCCGTTCGATAATCGTTTGCTTTGACCGCCGCGCGAGCTTCATTGAAGAGCGTCTCCGCGCGCTTGATGTTCTCGTCCATCTCGTCGGCAACCACCGAGCCGGAATAGGACATCACCGCGATGGTCACGGCATGCGCGACGAGACGAGCAGTACGGGAAAAAGGCGAGGATTGTTTGTCTTGGTTTACCATTGGCTGAAGATGTCCTTCGAGCCACCGGTGTCCGGCGTTTTTGTCTTCGAGGTCGTTTTCGTCGTCGTCGTGGTTTTCGGAGTCGCCGTCTTGGGAATCGCCCCCGCGTTCGTTTGCAGCGGCGCGCTTTGCAGCGGCGCGCTTGGCGTTGCGACGGGCGCTGCCGATGCTTGCGCCGATGTCTCTGTCGGCGGTGCGGGTGCAGATGCGGCCGGCGCGACGCTCGCAGTATCGGGCGCCGCGACGAGCGTTGGAGCTGCCGACGCAGCCGTCACGCGCGGTGCAGCTCGCCTGGTCGATGCGAATACAATCGCCGTCACGACGGCGGCCATCGCAACGAGCCCGCCTGTCGCAAGCACCAGGCGTCGACCTTTGCGTGACGAAGGCTCGTGTGCGTCATGGGCAAGCGCAACGTTCCCCGTCATCGGCCCAGGAAATCGCGCGCCCCCTGGGCCCATCGCAACGACGGCTGACGTCGCAGGCAGCGATTGTCTCGCGAAACGCAGCGCGTGCTGCATCGTTCGTGCATCGGACCAACGTTTGTCTCTCTCGAACATCAGCGCTCGATCGACGACGTCGCAAAGCTCGCGCGGTACGTCGGGCACGACCGTCGCCAAAGGTGGTGCGCGTCGCGTCATCGCCGACAAAAGCACCTTGTTCAGCGTTTCGGCCGTGTGGATGAGCTGGCCCGAAAGAACGTAGAACATGATCGCACCGACCGCCCAGAGATCCGTGCGTCCGTCAATTTCAGCCGTGTGCCCGAGCGCCTGTTCGGGAGGCATGAACGCAGGTGTGCCCATGATGTGCCCAACCTCGGTCATGCGTCCGTTGCTCGCGCTTTCACCCATTCGAGCCGTACCGAAGTCGAGGATCTTGACGTCACCGTTGGTGGTCAAAAAGACGTTCTCGGGCTTGAGATCGCGATGAACGATGCCTTTGTCGTGAGCTGCTGCGAGCACGTCGAGGAGTTTGTCCACGACGAGTGCTATGTCGCCCGGACGCATGCGCGCGCCGGGAAATGAGCGAGCAAAATCTTCGAGGGTTTGTCCTTCGAGCAGCTCCATGACGAGGAAGACGGAACCGTCTTCCGCCATGTCGTCGTCGAGGACGACGACGGCACCGGGGTGTCCGATGCGGTTGGCGACGTAGCCTTCGCGCAGAAAGCGCCTTCGCGCTTCTTCATTGACCGAGATGTCGGGGCGCAACAGTTTTACTGCGCCGCGCTTTCCATTCCGGTGCGTTGCCGCATAAACACAGGCCGATCCGCCTACGCCGAGCAGCGCATCGAGTCGCCATTTGCCGCGCAGGATTTGGCCGACGCGCGCCGCGGCTAAGGCGTGGACATCAACGGCACCTGCGGACATCGCTTCGATCGAACTAATTTATACGCGAAAGTCAAGGATTGGAACGAGCAAGTTTCGCCCCGACAAGTTACTTCTTTGCTTTCTCGAGCGACTCTTGGAGCGCCAGAAAACGTTCGCACTTCTTGCCGATCTCGAGCTTCCAATCGACGCGTGCTTGGCAAAGCTTCTTGGCTCGCTCCACCGCCTCGGCGTTGCCCGTGCCCATCGCCTTGCTCGCCATCGCTTCCGAATCTTTGCCGATGTTTTCTTTGTAGCCCGTTTCGTTCTCGAACTCTTTCGTGCCGAGCATCTTGCGCAAGTCATCCGAAATGCTCGGCGTCTCGCCCCACGCGTCCTTCGAGCGCACGGCAGCACGTACATAGGCAAGCCAAATGCGATCTTTCGCTTTGGTGTCCCCACACGGCATGCTCGCTGCCGTTACAAGCAAATCTTCGGCTTGCAGTTTCCCCTCGGCAGCACGGCCAAGACGCGCGGCGGCATCTTTTGCAGTTGCTTGGTCTTCCGCCGTCAGCTTGCCCGTTTCGAGGTCTTTGGCGAGCGTGTCGCACGACGTCAAGTAACGTTCCTTGGCCTGTTTGTCCTCGCAAACCTTCTTCTTCGCGTCGATGGCGTCGAAGTGTTCGGGGAGCGCGTGACGTTGCTCGTCGTCACTCAGCTCGATGGGTATGCACGGGTCCTTGATTGCCGCGATGCGTGCAGCCACGCGCTGACGCGCGCCGGCAATTCGTCTTTCGCGGACCTGAAACGCAACGGCGACCGAGATGACGGAGAAGATCAAGAACCCAAGCGAGACGCGAAGGAGCAGTCGGCGCTGAAGCACGCGCTGGACGAGATTGCTCTTGTTAATGGTCTCCGCGGCTTTCTCGATGCCCTCTTCCCAAATGTCGAGCTCGGCGGAGAGCTGTTTCAAGGGGGCCACGAGCTCTCGTTCCCGGGAAAACCGTCGCGATACGTTGAGCAGCGCTTGCGCGGCGCTCTTTCGACGCGGATCGACTTCGATCGTGGCACCTGCCAGGCCCGTGAGCAGACCACCGACAGCGAGCGAATAACGCTCGAACGTCGCCTGCGCTTGGACTCGTGCCGCTTCGATCTTGTCGGCATGCGCCATCATCTCGGCCCACGGCAGGATCGCTTGGACTTCTCTTGGCGATAGGCCCGACCGTTTAGCCGTTGCTTGCACGCCTTGCACGAGCGCCCCGACGAGTTTTTCTTTGGTTACCTCGGCGAGCCCGGGCATGACGCGCACTTCGCGCCAATGCTCGAATGCAAGCGTGATTGGAGCGTGTGCCGCTTCGCTCAGCGCGCTACCGAAGTCAATCCGTTTGGCTGTCACGTGGTTCCTCGGGGTTTGCCGAGGGGCATCGTACGAACAATCGATGCTGCCTGCAATCGATCGCGCACGTCACACGATCTCGCCGCGTGGTTGTACCTTTTTTTGCGCACTGCGGTTACCATGCGCGTCGATGTCGTCACGAACCTTGCTCTCGAGCGTTGCTCTTCCTATCGCGATCGCGCTTTTGGCCGCTTGCGACGAACCGACTCCGAAGGCGGATACCAAAGCGCAAAAGCCGAGCGCTGCGCCATCGGTCGCTGCGGCTCCACCGGCGGTCGCGCCGGCAGCCACCGAATCTGCGGCTCCGCCGAAGAAAAAAGAAGTCGTGTGTTCGAAGGATGCGAACGTCACGCTGCCGGATCCGAAGTTCGAAGCGGAAGTACGCGTGCAAGCGCAGAAGCCCGAAGGGCAACTGACGAAGGCGGATCTTGCAAAAGTCAAGACGTTGAAGCTCACCGAAGCGAAGCTCAACGAGCTTGATCCGTGCATTTTCCCGCTGTTCACGTCTGTCAAGGGGATGTACTTACCGCCGGGTAAAATCGATGATCTCACGCCGTTGAAGACGCTGACGACGATCGAGTCGTTGCGAGTGGCTGCGACGAACATCAAGGATCTCACGCCGCTTGCGGGTCTGGCGAAACTCGACCGACTCGACATTGGGCGCACGCCGGTAAAAGATCTGACGCCGCTGTCGGGCTTGACGAACCTGACGGAGCTTCAGATTGACGAGACGGAGGTGACGGATCTGACGCCGATATCGAAGCTGAAGAAGCTCGAGATGTTACAGATGAAGCGCACGCGGATTTCGGACTTGTCGCCGCTGAAAGAGATCAAGACGCTGAAGACGCTTTACATCGAAGGTTCGTCGGCGAGCGGAAAAGCGGTCGGCCTGGGGATCCCAGGGCTCAAAGTGCATGATGATTGAGGCCGGCACTTGATTTGGACGCTCGCTTCGCGGGTGGGCCCCTCGCAAGTCTGTTTACATGGGGTCCGCGGCTCGCCTCCCGGTGCTTTTGCTTTGCAAAAGCACGGCGAGGCGCGGACGCCCCCCATACCCCCCCGGATTCGAATTGAACGTTGATCAATGCGCCGGCAAGTCTGGGCACGTGAGCAATCGCGGGGCGAATCGGTTATCGCGCATCGCTTGATTGTGCGGGGCGTGGTAGTCGATTTGTGCGCGCATTTGTGCGCCGAGCATGCGTGAGAGCGCGCGCGAGACGGCAGGTTTGTCCTTGGCCAAGTTGCGGGCTTCCATTGGATCGTCGTCCAAGTGAAACAGGCGCACGACGTTGCCTTCCGTGCGGTCGATCCACAACTTCCACGGATAACAGATGACGCCCTCGGTCATTTGATAACCTTGGGTGTTCATGAAAATGCCCACTCGCTTGGCTGCATGCGCCGCGGGGTTCGCAAAGCTATGGCCCTGAAACGCCGGGTGCGGGGGAATGCCTGCGAGGTCCGAAATGGTTGGCAATACGTCGAGGTGCGAGACGGGCGTGAGGACGTCGCGAGGCGCTACCTTGGGCGGATAATGCACGAGCAATGGCACGCGCGCTTCGCCCTCGAACAGCGATTTGCCATGCGTGACGACCCCATGCTCGCCCATCATCTCCCCATGGTCGGCCGTGATGACGAGAATGGTTTTGTCGAGCAAACCGCTTTGTGAAAGGTATTGTTCGAGCTTTCCCACCTGGGCATCGACGTATGCGATGGCATTGTCGTAACGATTCGTGAGAATGGGCTTCTCGGTCTCGCCGTATCGCACGAAATTGGCGGTATGCGGGTAATATGCGGGTGTGTACCGAGGCGCTATGCCGTCGGGCAAACCGTAGGGAAAGTGGGCGATTTGAAAATTCACGTAGAGCGAAAAAGGTTTGTCTTGGTGGGACTTCATCCAAGCAATTGCGCGTTCTGCCGTGACATGGTCGGGAACGACTTTTTCGCTGATGATGTCGACGCGGGGACCGTCGTAATCAGGCGCATGCCAAAGAAAGATGGGTGTCGCGGTCTCCTCGAAGCGTGCAATGCCTTGCCAATTTTGATCCTGGCTCGAAATGGTCGCCGCCGTGTGGCCTGCTCGGTGAAATACGTCGTGCAGGAGGACGCGGGGGTAGTCCAGACGAGTGTATTGGTCGAGCCACGGGATGCGGCGCGGAAAAAGCGACGACAAGATGGCGGGCTGAGCGTAATTCGAATGCGTCGCGGTGGCCCAAGCTCGCAAGAGGCGCATGCTGCGAGCTGCGATTCTATCGATGTTCGGCGTGATGGGACGCGAATATCCCACATATCCCAAATGCCGCGTCGTGAGCGAATCGATGACGACCAGAAGCACGTTCGGGCGCGCGGAATCGTCATTGGCGACCCGATCTTCCCATTCGGTTCCCACGATGCGCGGCGCGCCTTCGACGACGCGGCGAGGCGGCGGGCCATTCTGTTCGTCCGGAGAAACCTCTTCGGACCACGCGGGGACCGATTGTAGCGAGCTGAGCAGCGCCATTTCGGGCGTCGTGCGTGAAAGGCCCATCGCCATGGCCGCTTTTGCTGGCAAAACGAGCAATGCAATGCCGGCAGTGGCTACGAGCGCCGCGGAAATGCCGAGCAGCCGTGCTGCGCGTTGCGTATTTCCATCTCGACGCAATGCTTGAAAAAGATAGACTGCATAAAGTACCGCGACGGTGAGCCCAATGGCTGCGACGACGGCCACGTGCATGGCGTATGTCGTTCGCAAGGCGCGGAACATGCTTTCCTGACCATTCAAAAAGAACTCGAGCGCGCCGCGCGTGAGAAATGCACCCGATACGATACGCACGGCGACCCCCACGACGTGCAGTGCAACGAGTCCCGTGACGATGAGCGTCGTGAGCGTCACTGAAACGGCTCGCCCAATGGCCCATCGCATCGTGGGTGCCGTCATGATGCTCGTCATGAGCAGCACGGCGGCATATCCAGCGGCGGTGAGCAGCACGCCACCGAGCCGCGCTCCGAGCCCCGGGGCAATGCCTCCCGAAGGCGCGCCGCCAAAAAACATGATTGCAGCTTGACCCAAAAGCCCCAATGCGGCTCCGAGGGCTGCGCCGAAAATGACATTGCGTGCGCACCAAAGCAAGCTCCGCGAAGAGGGAGCGGTGGCGAAAGTCGTCGTCACGATACGATCGTTGGTACACCAAGAAGTTACGCCGGTGCAACATTTCTGTCGCATTTTCCAGTGGAGGCGTGGATCGCAATGATGGATCGCGTGCCCGCGTACGATGGCAGCATTGAGCGGCGAAGTTACGCGTAGCTTGACGCGGTGGAATCGGCGCTTCTATGATGCGTCCGCGATCGGAAAGCATCATGACCAGTTCCAGCGAATCCATTTCCAAAGACAAGGCAACTCGCGCAGTCCGTCTGGCAATCGTCGTTGCCGCGCTCGGTTACTTCGTCGACATCTACGATCTCGTGCTGTTCAGTATCGTGCGCGTCGCGAGCCTCAAGGGGATTGGCGTCACCGATCCGGACGCTCTTTTGGATCAGGGCGTTTTGCTCATCAACATGCAGATGGGCGGCATGCTCATCGGGGGCATTCTATGGGGCGTGATTGGCGACAAGCGAGGCCGTTTGTCGGTGCTCTTTGGTTCGATTTTGCTCTATTCGGTGGCGAACATTCTCAATGGGTTCGTCACTTCGATAGAAACGTATGCGGCGCTGAGGTTCATTGCCGGTGTCGGGCTTGCCGGTGAGCTTGGTGCGGGCATCACGCTCGTCAGCGAAATCATGCACAAAGAGGCGCGAGGGTATGGGACGACCATCGTTGCGAGCATTGGCATTTGCGGCGCCGTTGCAGCGGCGCTCATCGGCGACATGTTTTCGTGGCGTATTGCTTATTTCGTTGGCGGTGGGCTCGGCCTCGGACTGCTCGTCTTGCGGATTGGTGTATACGAATCGGGGATGTTCGAATCGGTCAAGAAAAAGGCCGTCGAACGGGGCAACTTTTTCAAGCTCTTCTCGACGGGCGAACGCGCTCGGCGATACGCGGGCATCGTGCTCATTGGTATTCCGATATGGTACGTCGTCGGGATTCTCGTCACGTTTTCGCCGGAAATTGGCAAAGCGATGGGAATGCCGATACCTCCCAATGCGGGTCGCGCCATTCTGTACACCTACGTGGGGCTTGCCGTTGGCGACTTGTCGAGCGGCGCGCTAAGTCAAATCGTGAAGAGCCGCAAGCGGGCGGTCATGACGTTTCTGCTGGTGACGACTGCCACGATCGTGCTATACTTTTTCGCCGGTGCGCAATCGATTACGATGTTTTACGCCATTTGCGTGGCCATGGGTTTTGGCGCCGGGTATTGGGCCGTATTCGTGACCGTGGCGTCCGAACAATTCGGGACGAACCTTCGAGCCACCGCGACGACGAGCGCCCCGAATCTCGTGCGTGGTGCCGTCGTATTGCTCACGTTGGCTTTTCACGGGCTGAAGGAAAAAGTCGGCGTCGTCGAAAGCGCGATGATCGTCGGAGCAGTGACCATCGTCGGGGCATTCATTTCCTTGCGAGCCATGGAAGAGACCTACGGCAAGGACCTCGATTACCTCGAGCATTGATATCAATCCATGATTTGAACGCTCGCTTCGCGCGCGTGGGACGCGCGCTGCGCGAGACTTGTTCACGATGGGGGGCTCGCAGGCGGCTCTATAAGTGTTTTGGCCTTCGGCCAAAACACGAGCCGACTGCTCTGCCCCCCATACCCCCCGAATTGGCGTTGGCGCAAATTGTTCAGCAAATCAACTACGATTTCGGTACTTTTCCACTTCTGCCACGGCATCCGCTTCGGTTGCGACGAAAATGGTGGGGCTCGTTTCTTGTATTCCAAGCGCCTTGCGCGCGCGAAATGACATGTCCGCGAGAACTCGCACGGTGAAACTCCCACCATAAGAAATGCTCATCACGAGCCCCGGTGGTACGTTTTGGCGGTCATTCATTATTTTTCTCGCGTCACGCGACATCGTTCCCAGTTGCGACAAATCGGAGAGCACAAAGTACTGCGTTTTGGTACTGCCCCATTCGTCTTGCCACTCGAGAATGGATTGCAACTGCGGACCGGTGAGCGTTCCTTCCAGCCGCATGAAAAAAATATCCGGCTCCTGAATCCAGGTGAGGTGCTGCCCGAAGCGGCGGATGGCCGCGGCACTGGACATCCTAAGCATGCTCTTGGAGGAAGACATTCTCGTGCGCCGACCGTATCACGGTGTCCCGGTGGCTGACAAGAGCATGCTGCGATCCCAAACGATCCGGCGTTTACCTACTTCTTCCGTCCACTTTTTGCAGTTGCAGCATTTCGACGTCGACATCGTCCACGCAGCGAAGATTGATGGCCTTGACTTCATTGCCGTCGGGCATCGTTCCTTGACCGAATGGATGAATGCCACACACCTCGCAAAAGACGTGGTGCACCATTTTCTGGTTGAATTGATAATCGCGCAATTTGTCATTGCCCGATAGAAGCTTGAATTGCGCCGCCGGGACGAACGCGAGAATGTACCCCGCTTTCGTACATATCGAACAGTTGCACGAAATGACGCCTTCGAGTTTCATGGTCGCTTCGTAGCGCACGGCGCCGCAATGGCAGCCTCCAGTGTAGGTCTTCATTTCCGTTGCATTCGTCATGACGCACCTCCTGAGTTCGTCCGTCTGTAACGAGGGTTCGTCGCACGAGTACGCGCTGAAGGCAAGTCTTGGATGCGTTCCGCGCACGATTTCGGCTGGACATGCGCATGGCTTCGTAGGACACTCGGTCACATGGCCGACGCCGCTGCTCGCACGCGCATGAGCGAAGACGAATACCTTGCGTTCGAGCGAGCCTCGGACGAGAAACACGAGTTCGCCGATGGCGAGATCTTCGCCATGGCGGGCGGAACCTTCGAGCACAGTACCGTTGCTCAGGGCATCGGCGGCGTACTCAGGGCCGCGCTTCAGGGGCGACGATGCACTGTGCAAAACTCCGACATGAAGGTGTACATCCCGAGCACCGGTCGGTATGTGTATCCCGACGCCATCGTCGTGTGCGGTCGTCCCGAATTCAGGGATGACAACCGCGATGTACTGCTCAACCCGCGCGTCGTCGTAGAGGTTCTTTCTCCGACGAGCGAAGCTTATGACCGTGGGGACAAGTTCGCCAATTACCGGTCGATCCCTTCGCTGAAGCAGTATGTCATCGTGTCGCAGGACAAACCCTACATCGAAGTCTACACACGACAAGATGATGGTGCATGGGGCTTGCGCGATTACGGGGCCGGTCAGACGGCCGCATTGCCTGCCATTGAATGCGCCATCGAGGTCGATCAGGTCTACGCTGGCGTGTTCGAACAGTACGACGACGAATGACAGCGTGACAATTCTGCGTTTCGCATTCCCGCTGGCACATTTTTTCCTTCCAATCTCCTCCCGGTTTGGACTATCGTCCCGACCTCATGTACGTGCCCGTCGACGTTCGTCGCGCCTTGTCGTCCCTCGCGCTTCAGGTTGCCGCTCATCCAAACCTCGAACAAATCGCCTACGTGCGCTTTCGCGCGAATGCGGACAAGGTGGCGCTCGACAAGCCCTTGCCCGACGAAATGCGCGTCGCCGCCGCGCTGCTCGCACGTGAGCTTCCACCGCTGACCAAATCGCTCGATGCGTGCAACGAGCTGGCAACGTTCCTCGGCGAACCGGCGGGCGACGTGCTTTTGTCGTGGTGTGCCGCGAGCACGTGGCGTCGTGATGTGCAAATCGCTCCGATTCTGTACGGCGGGCTGGAAACGTCGGTCGCGTCGCGCATCGTGGACATTGCGCGAGCGCGTGTCGTGGAGGGGCCGCTGTTCGACGCTTTGGCATGCGCGCCGCTTCTCGGGACGAACAACGAGCTCGTGCAGCCCATCAACGCCGAAGCGCGTGCGCGGCTCGAAATCTTGATTTGGGAAGCCGGCGCGAGCGCGCTCGAAGTGCCGCTGCTCGGTCAATGGCTTTGGAGCACGCCGGATGTTTTCGATGCAATGATTCACAATCCGGCTCATGGCGCATTGCGGGGCCGTGTTCTCGCAGCAAGGTGCCTGGAAATCAGCGTCCGAGGAATGCCGCCGGATACGCATCCGGAGCTCGTGGCTCGTACGCTGCAAATTCTTCAACCGCTGCTTTTGCATCCCGAACCGCTCGTATGGGTGCACGCGGCCCGAGCGCTCGGGCGCCTCACGGGCGTCATGGAGCCGCTCGAAGGAACGCTGCTCGATTGGGTATTCGGGCATTCGCAAGTTTTGCGACAGCGAGCGACCACCGCATTCGCATCGCTGCCCGCAGATAGGCTCGCGTTTTTGTCGAGTCAGCTTCAGGCGATATTGGATTCACCCGCCGAGGAAGATTGGGTGCTCGCGGCCGTCGCTGCAGCGACGCCCTATTTGTATTTCGAGCGTAAAAAAATGTGGGACAGGCTGGCTCACCGCATTCTTTCGGGCGACGGTGGTGCGATTGCAGCTCGAGCCCTCGCACGAGGTTTGGCGACGCTCCTTCGGCGCGGCGGGAACATGCCGGAAATCGAGGATACGCTCCGGACCTTGCGTGAAAAGGCGAGGTTTGTCCAAGCCGATACCATGGAAGAATGCCGGCGATGGATCGAAGTGACCGCGGTGAGCGACATGGTGGATCGTGCCGAGCGGGATCCGCTGGACTTGGAATTGGGGCTCGAAAATTTGATGCGTATGGCGGCGCAATACGATGACGAAGAAGCCGACGCCCGCGCAGCTCGGTTTGCAACGACGCTTTTGCCGACATTTTTGGAAGCGCGGCGAATTGCGCATGGAACGGGCGGAATGCGGCAGCGAGCGGCTGCGCTGAATGCGCTCGAAGGCAATGCGCGAGCATTCGCATTGCGCCTCTGGCGACCGCTGCTCAATACGCGACCTGCGGGGGACCCCGTCGAGGAACCGGAGCTCGAAGAAACGTGGAAAACGCTTGCTCGGGCGCCCGCGGAGATTTTGGATTTCATTGCGGAGCGGCGTGCCAATCAAGGCATTCCCGTAGAAACCGATCTTTCGCTCGAAGTCGCTGCCATCAGGCTCGGTGGTTATGCGCTCGACGCGTGTGGCGAAGATGGGGAATTGGGTCCGGGCCGAGGTCCCACGGCGCACGATACGTGTTTGTGGCTGCGCAAGCTCGAAGGGCTCGCAGACGGGTCGCGCGCATTGCCGGCTTCGCTGAAAAGTGCTTTGAGCTCGCTGCTTTGGCGTATTGTCGACACGACGCGAGGTACGGCGCTCGGCGAGGTCGACGATGCCAAATGGCTCGGGCCTTTTGCGGCGTGGTGGGCGCTCGTGATTGATCGGCCGGCCATGCTTCTGCAGCTTGCGACGGCACTTCCGATGATGTCGGAAACGGCATTGCGACATTGCGTCGAGCAGGCCGAAGCATTACGGACGGCCGCGAATTCGGCCGAGGAAGACCCGGGCTGGGCATATCCTGCCGAGGAAGCATTGGCGGCGCTTCATGCGCGAGATACCGAGCTTGCGAAGGCCATTACGAGCTTGTGCGTGGCGCTCGAAGATTTCACCGAAATGAGCGGGCTGAAGCCGAATCTCGAGGCGCACTGTCAAAAATTGGTATTGGCGGGAGATCGGCTGCAGGCGGCTCTGGCGGATCCGGTGAAAGCATTGCATTCGTCGGAAGGTGACACGTCGGAATTGGTTTCTACGGAAATGAAGCAAAACGCGCCTCGCGTCGCGGCGCTCGTGGCGCGCGCCATTCGAGCGCGTGAAGTGTCGATGCTCGAGGTGTGGTTTGCGTCGCTCGGCCCTGTGGCATCGGCGCTTCTCGAGGGAGCGGTGCGTGGAGCGATCAAACGAACGCCTCCGCCGCCGCCATCGGCGAAAAAACAAGAGCCGAGAATCATCGAAGGGTACGAGCTGGTCAAACCGCTCGGCGAGGGCGGTATTGGATCGGTTTGGCTCGTACGCAAGCCGGGTGCAGACAGGTTGTTCGTGCTCAAAATTCCAAAGGCTGAAGCATTGGCGCAAGCGAACGACATCGAGCGTGAGGGCATATTGGCGTCATTCGTCGAGGAGGCGAAGGCGCTGGCGGGTCTTTATCACCCGAACGTGGCGAACATCATCGATCGGGGCGTATCCGATGGGGCGCCGTTTTTGGTGCTCGAATACTTGATCGGCGCGGATTTGCGTCAATATGCGATGGCGCAAATGATGACGTTATTCGAATTGCGCCGCGTGATTTTGGAGACGTGCGCGGGGCTTACGGCACTTCATGGTGCGGGGCTCGTGCATCGAGACATCAAGCCGGCGAATTTGTGGCTGCGTTTGCCATTGCAAGGAGGAGTGGCATTCGATCCGAAGCAGCATCGGGATCCGGCGCGCGCTGCGCCGCTGGCGACGGTGGTCATCGATTTCGGCATGGTGCGAGCGATTCGAGTGCCGGCGGAGGTGGGCGGAAAGTTTGTCGCGGGAACGCCTGGGTACATTGCGCCCGAACAGGTGCTCGATCCTGTGGAGCTCGATCCGCGCGCGGACGTGTATGCCCTGGCGGGGACGATTTACAACGTGACGACGGGCCGGGCATTTTTTGACGACCTGGGGCCGCGGGACAGGATCATTGCGCACATGCGGCGTGATCCATTCGAGGATGCGGAGCGGTTGCGCGGGTATCCGGCGGCGGTGGCGAAACTGCTTCGCGCGGCGACGGCGCGTGCTGCGGCGGACAGGCCGACGCCGATGGAGTTTGGGCGGGAGTTTGCGGCGGCGATTTGAGAAGTGCTCAAAACGCCGTAATCACGACCGGCGTCGACTTTCCATTGCCATCGCCCGGACGAATTCCGCCCCATCCCTCGGGCAGCGGCGGGTCTGTCCAGCCAAACATGAACGCCCCGTCCTCCGGCGAAAGGTTCACGCATTCGGCGCTCTTCAAATTCCCAAAATCCTCGTGCCAGTACGCGACATGCATCGCGAGCGGTGCGCGCAAATATTGAATGTGCGGCACTTCGGATATCCAAAGCTTTTTCGGCGGCCATTCCTTGTCCGGCGACATGACCGATACATGATCCTTCCACTCGATCGGAAAAAATCCCGTCTTCGTCATCGAATGAACGTACGGATCGTACCCCGGCACGGGCGCTCCACCTTTGCCCGGTGAAAACATCGTCGCATACACCGGCGTCATTCCTTCGTATGCCGTGAGCGTCCCCGGGTTGATCTTCGCCTCGATCCACTTTTCGCCCGGACCAACGCCCGTGGGAAGCTTTTTCGGCAGCCGAGTCACCGTGACGCTCTTCGTTGCGGCAATGTACACGCCAGGCTCGTTACGCAGCGGATAATACGATTGCTTTCCTACTTTGATCGGTTCGTCGTTGATTTGAACAAACGTTTTCGATGCAATCGTTTCTCCCATCGGAATCATTTTGTCGTCGTCCTTGGTGAATTTCTGGATCGGCGACAAACCTCGATTCCACGCGAGCGGCAGGTTTACCTTTTCGCCAATGTGTACCCCGTGAAACTTGGATCGTCGAAACGGTCGCATGCGATCGGCCGGCACGAGCATCAAATCCGGCGTCACGAGCCACACGCGACCGTCTTGTTCGAACGCTTTCGCGTACGCCACCATGGATCCGTTTGGAATGACGCGCCAAACCAATTTCTTGGGATCGTACGCGCCATTTCCACCCACCGTGCGTTTGTGATCCGCAAAAATGGCAGGCACGGCGTCTTTGCCAACGATTTTTTCGCCATTGGCAATCAATTCTTCATGCCCAGCCGACCATTCTGCGAGCTGCACGAATTTGCCCGCTTCGCCAAAAGAACGCTCGGCCTTTTCCGCTTCCGCTGCCGTGGGAACGCGGCTGTACATCGGCGCCCCATTCGAAAATGCATAACTGTACGGGAACGACGTTCCCTTCGCCGGGGCGAACTGCGCCAATGCTTGATAATACGGATCGGACAAATCGAGCGTCGTTTTGCGCGGGTCGAGACAAACGTACCCTCGAGGTTTTACCTTGTAATACCCTCGCGGACAATCCTTGCCTTCGACCGGATCATTCGACAAAAGCGGAGCGCTCGTGCCCATGCGAATGTACCCGAGCGGCAAACCTTTGGCTTGGGGTTTTTTATAAATGTATGCTCGTTCGGCAATCGCTCCGATGCTCTTCGGCCCGGAGACTCGTGCCGGCGTAGCTCCGGGGGCGTCTGTGGATGCAATGCGTTTCACATTGGCGGCGCCCGAAGGGGAGACTCGTTCCGAACTGTCACGAGGCGCATCTTTCGCCGTGTCCTCGTGAGAGAGCGAGACGGCGGGCGAGGGGGGAGCTTTGGCATCGCACGCGGGAAATACGAGGATCGAGAGAGCAAGAATGCGCCGAGGGGTGAGCATGGGAAAATCGTATCGAGGTCTGTGGGACAGTGCAAAATTCCTCGCAGATCCATTCTGGTTGGTGCACGCTGGAGCACACGGACAGCGGTCGACTTGCAGGCGGCTCCATGCGTCGGCAGATCGACGTGAGACGGCGGAGTGATGAGAAAACGCGTGGGGATTCGGCGGACGGCGATGGTGGCGGCTCTCGTGGCGA
Source organism: Polyangiaceae bacterium (assembly GCA_016715885.1). Taxonomy (NCBI): domain Bacteria; kingdom Pseudomonadati; phylum Myxococcota; order Polyangiales; family Polyangiaceae; species Polyangiaceae bacterium. The sequence goes on along the minus strand of JADJXL010000028.1, from coordinate 839,718 downwards.
GCGTGGTTTTCGCTGGTCCTGCGGCGGCGCAGGATGGCGCGAAGAAGGCGGCGGCCGATGCGCTGTTTGCCGAAGGTCGGGCGCTCGTGACGCAAGGCAAGTACGCGGAAGCTTGCGAGAAATTTGCGGAGAGCGAGCGGTTCGAGGCGGCGGTGGGCACGTCGCTGAACTTGGGCGAGTGTCACGAGCGGCTCGGGCGTACGGCGAGCGCGTACGGTGCGTTTGGTGAAGCGAAGCGGCTGGCGGCGTTGCGAGGGGACACGGAGCGCGAGGCGCATGCGGCGGAGCGTCGCGAGGCGCTCGAACCGCGGCTGTCGAAGATTGCGCTGTCGGTGCCGTCGAAGGCGCGTGGGGTGAAGGTGCTCTTGGACGGGCGCGAGCTTGGTGCGGGAGCGATTGGCGCAGCGATTCCGGTGGATCCGGGGCGGCACGTGGTGAATGCGGTTGCGCCGGACAAACCGATGCCGTTCGACAAGGAAGTGATCGTGGGGCCGGGGCCGGTGACGGTGGCGGTGGAGATTGTGTTTCCTGGGGAGAAGCCGCCGAGCGATGGTTCGTCCTGGAACATGATGCGCAGCACGGGCGTGGTCGTGGGCGCGGCGGGCATCGTGGGTGTTTTGGTGGGGGGTGGTTTTGGCATTGGGGCGATTGTCAAGAATGATGCGTCGAAGGCCGAGTGTTTACCGGCGGACCCGACGCAGTGCAGTTTGCGCGGGCTCTCATTGAATCGGCAGGCGGGGACGTATGCCAACGTGTCGACGGGAGCGTTCGTGGCCGGTGGTGCGCTGGTGGGCGTGGGTGTCATGCTTTATTTGATGGGCGGCGTGGAGGGCGTGAAGAAGAAGCCCAAAGCGGAGGAGATTCAGATTATTCCCGTTGTGGCACCTGGGTTTGGCGGGGCAATGGCCGGGGTGGAGTTTTGATATGCGAACGATGACGAAATGCGTAGTGGGCGCGGGTTGGTTGATTCTGGGTTCGTATGGGTGCAAGCAGGTAATGGGCTGGGAGGAAGCGACGTGGTGGGGCGAGGGCGGCTCCGGTGGTGAGGCGGGGCAAAGCAGCAGCAGCGGCGGCGCTGGAGGCATGGGGGGCGACGCTGGCGCGGGTGGCATGGCAGGCATGGCTGGAGCGGGTGGCATAGCGGGGATGGGCGGGGCAGGGGGCATGGGAGGTGGCGGCGCGGGGGGATCGGGCTGCATGACGGAGGCGGATTGCCCGGCGGTTGCGAATGCGACGAGGACGTGTACGAATGGGGTATGTGGTTTTACGTGTAACAATGGGTTTGGCGATTGCACGGCAGCGGCGGGATGTGAAACGGTATTGACGAACAATCGGAATCATTGTGGCGCGTGTGGAAATGCATGTGCGGCGTATTGTGCGGGGACCGAGTGCAATGATCCGGTGAGCATTGCGGGTGGGTATCACCATCATTGTGCGGTGATGACGAATGGAGATGTGTATTGTTGGGGCAGAAATGAAAAGGGGGAGCTTGGGGACGGCACGCTGGGGTCGAAGCCGGTGCCGACGAAGGTGAAGGGGTTGCCGGGGCCCGCGGTGCAGGTGGATGGAGGGGCGAGCGCGACGCAAAACAATTACACGCCGAAAACATGCGCTGCGCTGGTCAACGGTGAGGTGTGGTGTTGGGGCGAGGGGAATGGAACGCCGACAAAGGTGGGGGGGTTGGCGAATATCAAGGAGGTGTCGGTGGGAGATGCGCATCTATGCGCGGTGAGTAAGACGGGAACATTGTATTGTTGGGGAAGCAACAGTTACGGTCAGGTAGGCGATGGTGGAACGGGTTACGCCGCCGTGCCGGTCCAAATTACATCCAATGTTTTGCACATATCTGCTGGAGGGAAGCATACATGTGCTGTGGTTACTGGCGGCGCGCTGCAGTGCTGGGGTGACAATGGTGATGGCCAACTTGGCATTGGTTCTTTTCTCGGGAAGCAATCGCCCACCGTGGTAGAAGGAATTGCCAACGTTAGCGCTGTACGTTGCGCGAATAGTCACACATGCGCGTTCGCGGGGGATGCACTTTATTGCTGGGGAGCAAACCAGGTAGGTCAACTGGGCACTGGAAATATTAATTCATCGTCAGTTCCCAAAGCCGTCAACCTGCCCGGGGTGGAAGCGATTGCTGTTAGCTATAATTTTAGCGCAGCTGTTACGGACGGGACGCTTTCGATGTGGGGATTCAATAGCAGTGGCCAACTTGGCACTGGGATGACGAATACCGTTTATAGTCCAATGGCTGTAGCTTTGATGGACGTGCAGGCGATAGGGTTGGCAAGCACGTCTTCATGCGCATTGCTGAAGAATAGAGAAATTCGCTGTTGGGGCGCGAATACCTACGGGCAGCTCGGCAATGGTGGGATTCAGCAAAAGCTATTGCCAACACTCATTAGTTGGCCATGACCAGTGCACGCGAGTGGCGATGTAGGCGTGGTGTGTTGGCTTTACAGATCGTGATTAAGCTCATCTCATCCACCTGCGTGCCGACGAAATCGGTGGTTCGCGTGCAGGTCGGAATTTTGTCGCCGCAGGTGGTGCCAGCACAGCCGAACGTCGTTTTCCAGACGCTGCTGCCCGAAATCGCATCACCATCGACAATGACATCGATGGTGTACGAATCCGTTGTTGTTCGTTTCGAGCCGGTGCCGTCTGGCATGTCGTATTGCACGTCGACCGTTTTTCCGGTGAATTGGTATCCGGTATCCGTTGCGACGCCCTCGAGTGTATTTGAGCCGCTGTCCAAGTAATAGGCGTCATTGATGCTCGCGTAAATGATCCACGTGCTGCTTCCACGAATGGTGGTGTCATCACTCGCTTGGTTCGGCGGCGGATCCGAGTCCGGGTAATAACACCCGCTCGTCTGTTCCGTCACGCCCGGCGATACGCGATAAATCACGTAATCGCCTGGCGAAATCCCACATCCCACGACCCCCAGCGCTCCTGCAACAATGGCAGCGCATTGCAACGTCTTCGCAAAACTCATGGCACAACTCTCCTCTTGTTGTCGCGAACAATCGCCCAAACAGCACCGCCACCCTGGATCCGCGCAAAACCTGCTTCAGCCTTGCGCAGAGGGCATTCCATCAGGTGGCGGCGTGTGCCGTGAAGGCTCATCGTCCACGTCGTGCTCATTCGACCGCGACGATACACCGCCCAGCCAAGAAAAGCTCATCTTTTGTACCGTCAATCGCTTGGCTGTGATCTCAATCGCTACGTTGCTTTGATCACTTCCGACGAACCGACGTCCCAACCGCCCCGCCGCCACCAACGTCGTCCCACTCCCACACATCAAATCCGCTACCACCGCACCCTCGATGCTCGACGCTCGCACCACCCGCTCGAGTAGCCGCTCCGGCTTCTGCGTCGGATACCCCGTCCCCTCTCCCACAATCGGCGTGTTCGCGACCATCGCCGGAATGTCCGCCCACACACTGCCAAGACGCCGACCCTCGTCCGCATAATAACGATACGGCTTGCCCCCTATCACCCGCTCCCGATAGAGCCGCCCCGCATCGTCCCGATGCTTGAAGTGCATCGACAAGCTCGTCGCCGCATAAGGCTCGCGCAAATCGGGATCCGACGCGTTGTACACGACCTGCTTTCGCTCGGACGCCGCACGCGCATACATCAATATCGTCTGGTGCGTCACGGCAAACCCTCGCGCACCCCGATTGCCATTGCCAGGCACCCAGATCACTTCCCCCAAATACGCCCCGCGCCCGAATAATCGATCCACCGCCACCTTGACGTCGTGCACCGTGCGGTGATCCAAATGCACGTAAAGCGTCGCCCCAGCGCTCATGCAGTCGCGAATCGCCGAAAGACGCGGAATCAACATCGATACCAGCGCATCCGGATCGTAACGATCTTCGTACGCCACGGGACCTCCCGTCCGCGTGCGCTTGCCTCGAGTTTGTCCGGGCGCAGTGCGCGCCGTCATCGCCGTGCCCACTCCATACGGCGGATCGAGGTACACGAGGTCGAATCGCAGATCGCTCGGGAGCTTCGCGCATACGTCGAGCACGTCGCCGTGGCCCAAATAATTCATGGCGCAGCGACCTCGGTGGCGCCGGCCTCCGCAGGCAAAAGCCCCTCGAGCAGCGCAACGAGAAGCTCTTCGTCGGAAACGTCTCCAAGCACCGGCGGGTTCGGTAGCCACGGCCAAGCAGGCCCGTGCACGTCACACCCGCTGACGAGCTCGTCCTGCGTGCACGCGATGCGCAAATGAAAGTGATCATCGTGCGGCGCGCTGTCCGCCGGCTGAAGCAGCACGTTCTCCGCTTTCCAGATGAGCTCCAAGTCTTCACCGCGAGCCCGCGCATGCTCGATGAGCAGCGCTTCGAGCCACCGCGCGAGAAAAATCCACTGCACGTCGGCCTTGGGCGACGTGACGAGTGCCTTGACAAACTGCCAGTTTCGCTCGGTGTCGAAACGAACGAACGTGCCCGCAGGTGTTTCAGCAAGACCATCGGGGCCGAACAAGACAAACCCGGGGCTCGGGATCGAACGACCATCGGGCGTCGTGACATAGAGCAAGAGATCAACGTCTCGGCCCGTGCGGTGCGACCTGTGGCCCGTGCGAAATCCGCCGTATTTGGCGGACAAATCGCCCACCAAGAGCGGCGCTCCAGGGCGAAGACGACTCACGGTCGCTGCTGCATGCTGGATGGTCGCGATGAGTCGCGGAGTACCCCACCGCGCGGCGCTCGCGTCACGGTAGAGCCGAAACGTGTGCGTACGCTTGGGGAGCGACACAGCATCCGTCAGCACGCCGAAGTGCGGCAGACCCACGGACCCTCGCACGTTCGGCGTGAGTGGTGACGGTGTGCCGACACATCCGGCAAGCACCATGAGCAGCGACACGAGGAATCCGAAGCAGGCGACTTGATGCATCCGACCGATCGAGACGTAGAAGAGCAAAGGAAACGCGAGACGTGAAGAGGCTGTTTGCCATGAGCAGCCCGCAGAGTCACGCTCGGACGATGAAGGAGCTGTTGCGCTCGCAGATGGGAATCATCACGCACGAAGGCGGGTTTGTCCGGTTGCGACGCACGTCGATGCCGATGTCGGCGGCGAATCCCTTCGAAGTGGATGAGGTCATCGAACGATTTCGGATGCTGGTTCCGCTACGAGAACGGCGGAATTTGGGCTTTTTGTTGGATTCGCGTGATGCCCCGATGGTTGGCGACGACGCGTCGATGTTATCGATCCGTCCGGTGATGGAGCAGTTGATGACGGGGTTTCCTCGCGTGGCGATCCTGGTGCAAACGGCCCTCGGCAAGCTCCAAGCGACGCGTCGCGCGCGAGGGGACTCGCTGTTCGAGCAGCATCACTTGACGGTGTTTTCCGACGAAGCGCAGGCGATCGCGCATGTGACGGGGCAGTCGACTTCGCAGACGGGGCCGCTATCGGTGCGGGGGAAGCCGGTCTAGAAACACTCCCCGGCGCAGTTTGTCGCGACGCAATTCGTCCATGCGTTGCAAGTGCTGTTCGTGCAGCACTGCGCCTGACACGCTTGCGGATCCGTCCCGCTGATGGTGCACCTTTGGTAGCAACCCATGCTTCCCGCGCACGCTCCGTTCATCAAACACGCCTCCGTTTGATTGCAGCAACTACCCACGACGCACTGCGTGCAGATGGTGCCGCCCGGATCGAGGTTGCACGTGCCCGCATCTCCCGGAGGCGGCATGCCGCAGAAGCCTCCGTTGCACACGAGACCCATGCAGCACTGCGCGCTCGAGTTGCACGTGGATCCAATGGGCAAACATGATCCGGCGCCGCAGAGATTGTTTTGACAAACTCCGTTGCAGCAGTCCGATGGAGCATTGCAGGGGAATCCATCGAGCTTGCACGTGGGACCTCCACACACGCCTCCGTTGCACGAGCCCGAACAACACTCGAAGGCGGATCCGCAGGGAGATCCATCGGGGAAACATTGGCTGAAGCCACACGTGAACGTGTTCGGATCACAGAACCCGTTGCAACACTCGAAGCCGCTCGAGCACGGGAAACCGTCGGGTGAACACATTGGGTTGATGCACGCGCCGAACTGACAGGTGTTCGAGCAACATTCGGCATTCGTGTTGCAGGGGAAGTTGTTCGGGAAGCACCCGCCAAGACCGCACGTGCTGCTGAGCGGATCGCACACGCCCGAACAACACTCGAAGTCGTTCACGCAGAACACGCCATCTTCGCTGCATCCGCCGAACGTGCAGATGCCGCTGTTCGGATCGCAGAAGCCCGAGCAACACTCGAAGTCGGAGCTGCACGGGATGCCTTCGGGGAAGCAGCCGCCGAAGCCGCACCTGTTGGTGTCGAAGTCGCAGATGCCCGCGCAGCACTCGGCGCCATCGATGCAGAACGAGCCGTCGGGCAAGCACATGGTCACGCCGCACGTCTTCGTGAACGGATCGCAGAAGCCGTTGCAGCACTGAGCGTCGGTGCTGCACGTGGCTCCGTCGGGGTTGCAGTTACCTCCGCCGCATACGCCGCCTTCGCATTTGTTTGAGCAGCAATCAGTTGGGAAGGTGCATGCCGATCCGTCGAGTCCGCACGTGGTGAAGTTGCAGATGCCGCCGGGGCATTGTCCCGAACAACAATCGATCGCAGAAGCGCACGTCGAGCCGTTCGGAAGGCACATCGTCACGGTGCCGCAAACGCCATTCGTGCATGCGTTCGAACAACAATCGCTCGGGTTCTGACAGACGAACCCGTCGGGTTGGCAAGACGAACCGCAGACGTTTCCATTGCAAGGTGCGTTGCAACATTCGTTATCGCCGAAACAGGTGGCACCTTGAGGTTTGCAGGTGTTCGGCCCGCAAAACCCGTTGGAGCACAAATTGTCACAACATTCGGTTGGCGTGTTGCACGCAGTGCCTTGCGGTTTGCATTCGATGCCGCCGCAGAACCCCTGCGAGCAATCGAAGTCGCAGCACTGTTCGCTGGCCGTACACGCGAGACCTTGCGGAATGCACGAAGCGCCGCCGCAGAAGCCATCGACACAATCGAGGTTGCAGCAGTCGACCGTCGTTGCGCAGGCAAAACCTTCCGGAGCGCAGATCTGCTCGGGTTTGCACTGACCGTCCTTGCAGAGCAGATCGCTGCAGCACGTCTGCTCGGCCGAGCACGCATCGCCAAGCTCGGCGCACACGGCTTGCGAATTTCCGAACAGGTCGAGATCTCCCGTGCGCGAACCGCAGGAAGCGAACGTGAGCACGAGGATCGTGACGAGTGCGCAAGCAGAAGCCACGCGAGCGGCAAGCGAAGGACGCATGTTCGCAGTCTAGAGGGCCCCGAGGCAAAGCGGAACGGGGCGCGCTTGCCAAGACGCTCGGTGGAGAGAAAACTGCCCTCCCGCATGACGCAAAAAGGTCCCGGAAAGCTCGTTGAGAAACCCGTGCCCGGTGAAGGTGGTGGCAGCGGGCTCGCGGGCGTCGTCGCAGCCGCGTTCGTCATCGCGGCGATCATCGTCGGTGTGCGTTACATCGGCGCTGGTGGTGAGCTCGCGGCGTCCAAGACAAACCCCGTGCTCGACGAAGAAGACGCGGCCGTTGCCGCTCCGATCGTCGTGCCTCCGCGCTGCAAAACCATTTCGTCCGAAGCATTCGTCGTCGGGGACAAACCCACGACGCGCGCTCGTGCGGATGCGGGTGCGGACGAGGCTGATGAAGAGTTCGACGAGCTCGCGCCGTACGCGGTCGAGCTTGGGCGCGGAGCGGTCACGAGCGACGGGTTTGCCGTGGGGGCGCTGCGCGATGGCGATGGCGGCTCGTACGCGATGGTGGCTCGAATTGGAGCTGATGGGCGAAACGGAAAACTCATGCGACTCGGGCGAAGCCGCGGTGACTTCGATGCGCCCACGGTGACGGGTTACAAGGACTCGGTCCTTGCCGCGATGCTCGAGCCGAACGCTGGAGGTCGTGCGATACGCGTGGCGAAAGTAACGGGCGACCAAGTGACGTGGGGCCCGGAGGTGAGTGAGGGGCGGGACGAGTCACTTGCCGTAGACATCGCGACATCGGGCGATCGCGCGGTTCTCGTCTGGGACGATGTGAGCAAAGACGGCAAACGAACGATGATCATGATCGAATCGTTCGACCCCCAAACGATGCGATCGGAGGGTGCGACGCGGCCGATATCGTCGCCGAAAAACGATGCGGAGTTGCCGCGATTGGCGCCGCGGCCCGGCGGATATTGGCTTGCGTATGCGGTGGTGGGCGAGGGGAAAAGGCCCAAGGACGAAGACACGGGGCTTGGTGGGGAGGCCATTCAGCCGCGCTGGGTGGAAGTCGTGCCGCTCGATGAACGAGGTCATCCTGTATCGACGCCGCGGGCGATTACGCCGAAAGATGGTCATGCGCTCGCATTCGACATCGAAGCATCGGATGACGGGGGAATGATATTGGCGTATCGGGACGACGACACGCCGAGCGGGTCGACGGGCGGAAAAGTCATGACGATATGGGTGCGGCTTTCGGGCGTCGGTGAGCCGCAGCTCGTGACGGAGGAGGCGAATTCGACGGGCGTACCGGATTTGCTTCCGGGGTGGATGGCCATTGCATCGTTATCGGGTGCGACGCGAATGGGTCCACTTTCGGCAAAAGGTGAATTGCTTGGTGAATTGCGTCGCGAGCCCGAAATTGGGAATGGCGAGGTTTTGGCGGCGACGAAGGCATCCTTATTGATTGCGCGGCCGGCGGGCAAAGCGATGAAACTATCGGTCGTGGAATGCGTTCCGGACGAGCCGACGCTGGATGGTGGCAAGCCTGCTGTCGATGCGGGACCTTAGGCTTGACGCACGCCTGATTTTCGCGAACATGCGGGAATGCTCATTTCGCCCAATTCTTGGACGGTTGGGACCGTTTTCCTGCTCGGCTGCAATTCTACCGGCGATTTGCCTCAACCCAATGCGGGTTCATCCAGCGGTGACACGGCCGACGCTGGCCCACAGACCATTTGTGATGGCGATGGAATCTGCGAAATCGACGAGACCTGCCAGAGCTGCGAATCGGATTGTGGCTCTTGCATAGAGGGCGCACCATGTGCCCGTTTCGAATCGGTCACGGCAGGTTCGACCATTTTCATTTCGGGCGATATGGGCGACGATCGCGCTGGCATGGGTGCCGGATGCGATATCCACGCCAAAGTGCAGAAGGTGACCGTAAAGGGATCATGGAGTGGCGATGTTCGGTGTCATCATTGCAATGGCTGGATATTTGAAAATATCAGCGTCTCGGACGGTAGTTTGCGCATGATTGCAGGAGATGGCTGGACGATTCGCGATAGCACCATCGATGGCGGCGGACGCGGAATCATGGCCGTCGTGGGGACGGGTTCCGATGATTTACCCGACGGTCAAGCGACGAATTGGCTCATCGACAACATCACCTCGCGTAATGCCGGTTGCCGTCCAGCCGACGACCCTTACCCGACACATGTTCGAGCGCTTTATGTCATTGGCAAAAATGGCGTTCCGAATCATGGAACCGTGCAAAATAGTCTGTTCGAAGGGGCGGGGTGCGGAGTGACGGTGAAAATCGGCGGCACTGGCAATTTGGGGTCTTGGTCGGGAGCGCCGGATGCCGCGGACGATGTCGTCTTTCGAAACAACGAGATTCGAAACGTGGGTGATGGTCCCGAACGCGAAGCGCTTTTGCTCGCTACGAACAGCGACGATGTCATCGTTGAAAACAATCGATTGACCGCAGGCGAATATGCCATCGTTGCATCGGGGCCGTGGAGCGGCAGCGGGCTTCGAGTCACCGGCAATCTCATCGACGCTCCCGTTTTCATGATGGCTCGGCTATGGAACAACCCCGCAGCCGGAGCGCTCTCGTACCTTTATGGAGAAAAGTTCGTGACGTTCGAAGACCCTGGGCCGTGCCCCGAGGTCGGGACGTGCGAAAACAATACACGCTGAAGTGTTCAAGGCGCGATTGTCGCGGTAACCGTCGTAACGCCAGTCAATCCGGGTACGTCGCCAACCATCACCGCTTTGCCATTGACTCGCGCGTGTCGCAATTTATTTCCGGCCGCATAGACGATTTCGGCGTCTGCCCCTGACAAACCTCGGACCACCACCGGCGCCGACGATGTACCTGCGGGCACTTCGACCGTCGTAATGGAACCGAACGCCCCGTCGTTGCCCCGCACGAAATAAATGCCCTCGTCGAGCATCCCGTGGTACGCAATGAGGATGTCTCCACCCGGGACCACTTCCGCTGCAGCCGGCTGTTTTGAGGTGGCAGCGCTTGCAATCGTTTCTTCGGTCGTCCAGGAATTCTGCGGCGTAATCCATTTGATCGTACAAATACGATTGTCGCTCTGACGCACGTAGACGATCCGTAGGTCCATTGCGGCGTCCACGAGTGCCAATGGCCGAATCGTATTGACCACGGTCGATGTCGGAGCTTGCGTCGACGGTTCCCAGGCCCCGCCCGGGCTGGATTTGTACGAATAATAGAGCCGAGCATCGTCACCTGCGTATACCGCATACGCACCCGCATTGCCGCCAGCCGCGAGCACCGTTGCGCTGGGCCCGAATGCTTGAATTTGCACCATGCCCGCAGGAATGGGTCCGAATGCGCCAAATGAATTTCCGTCGCTATTTTGCGCATAATAATGCTTGTTGTCCGTGCCGAGGAAACTCATGATGACAGAAACGCCCGCCATTGCCGCGGCGGGACCATCCTTGGCGAATCCAAAGGTGCCAACCTGTTGAGGCGTCGTGAAGCCGGATGCTTTCGACCACGTCGTCCAAAAAAGCTCATTGTTTTCAGCGGGCACGGCGCTCGAACGACGCATGACGGCCAGCGCGCCGCCAACCATTTGTGGTGTGATGTCCGCCGAATGAAATGAAAAATTCAAGGGTGCGGCGACCCAGCCCGTCGCAGGCTCGAAATACGCACCTCCCGCCGAAGGCCCGGCGAGCGCAACGAGCGTTCCCGTCGGCCCGCCGCCCATTCCTCCAGCGCCCCCATTCCCCCAGCGCCGCCCATTCCCCCAGCGCCGCCCATTCCTCCAGCGCCGCCCATTCCCCCGGAGCCCGACGATGCGCTGCTCGAACTGCTGCTCGCCGCGCTCGACGAACTGGACGCGCTGCCCGCGGTGCCGCCCATTCCACCAGCGCCGCCCATGCCTCCATCGCCGCTGCTCGAAGAACTGCTCGACGAGCCGCTCGAGCTCGACGTCAGCGAAACCGAGCCGGTGGAATTGCCGAGCTCGGTGCCGGTCGCACATCCGATGAAAGAAACCAAGCATGCCAGTGTCCAGCGAGAGCGCATGAGGTTCTTGTACGCGTACGTTTTCAGGGGCGTCAAGCGTGTTTGATGCAAAGCGCCGCATCACCCTCGATACGGAATCTCGAGCGTAAACGTCGCGCCTTCCCCAGGACGGCTATCCACGAGCACCCGACCGCCATGAGTCTCCGCAACGCTTTTGACGATGGCGAGGCCCAGCCCCGTGCCATCGCGATCGGCGTCCGTCGTGAAAAACCTGTCGAAAATGCGCGGCAAAATGGCCGCCGGAATGCCTGGCCCTCGATCCCGAACCTTGAATCGAACGACGCCTTCATTGGCGCCACCGTCGATGGTGAGCGCGACCGGCTCCGACGCCGGCGAAAATCGTATGGCATTGTCGAGCAAATTCCCAATGGCCGTCTCGAGGTCCATTGCGCGACACGTGAGAATGCGTTCGCCCGCCAAAAATTCCAAATTCACGGGTTGATCGGGGCTCGATGCCCGCTCCACCGCTCGCGCCGCAAGCGATTCGATATCGCACGGCCGCATGGCTTCTGCCGACGCTTCAATGCGGGATAGCTCGAGCAGTCGCGACACCAGCCGATCGAGCCGCGCCACGTCGAGCTCGATGTTGCGCAAAAAGCGGCTGCGTGCTTCCGGATCGTCGAGCGCTCCTTCGCCCAGCAATTCCGCAGCGCCTCGAATCGATGTCAGCGGCGACTTGAATTCGTGCGCAACATCCGCCGCGAAATCGGAAATGTAGCGCATGCGTGCATCGAGGCGTTCTTTCATTGCGGCGAACGCTTCACCAAGCTCCCGGATTTCTCCTCCACCGCCAATGGGAACGACGACGTCCCGCTCGCCCGCTGCAATTCGTTTCGCTGCACGAGAAAGCCGCCCGAGAGGCCGTGAAATGCTCAATGCCAAAAGAATGGATACGAGGCCCGTTCCAATGAGCGCCACCGCGAGCACTCGAACGAGCCCCGAACGAATTCGATAAAGCTCCACGAGCACCGGCTGCGTGGACCTCGCAAGATACACGACACCTCGCACGCCGCTCGAACGAATGGGTTCGGCGAGGAACAAAAATACGCCCGGTTTGCGTTCGCGAACACGCGTATACGTCGCCTTGTTGCCGGAAAGCGCGGTGCGCACTTCACTACGATGGGCAAGCTCGGGCCACTTTTCTTGCGGATCGGCGAAAACATCGATCACTTGCGATACTTCGCGTGAACGTGGTAAAACCGATGGAGGCAATGGCTCGGGACCTTCGGGCGGGCCATCGGCATGAGAATCCGCGACCACGGCGCCACTTTCGTCGATGATTCGAATGCGCGTTCGCGTGCGTTTCGCCGCCGTCGTCAAAATGCGTGCATATTCGACATCGGCAAGCGGCTTACCATTGCGCAAACCACTTTCGATGAACGTTCGTACGAGGACCGCTTGATTCGACATGTCACGTTCGAGCGCGTCGAGGAGCTCGCGCTCGTGGACTCGGGCAAACTCGATACCAATGGCCGGGACGAACAGCGCCAGAAGATTGACGATGAGCAATCGATAACGAATTCGGGCGAGTGAAACGAAAAATTTTTGCACGAGATGCCTCGAATGGGATTTTAATTCAATGTGTGCGTCGACTCATGCGTTTGCCCCGACCACTTGGAAGCAAGACACACTTGGCACGATCGCTCCGCGGGCGCAAGAGAGCGTGTTTGGCAGATTTTGATCCCTGTTCGGTTTCTGGAGACTTGCCTCGAGCCTTCGTTCAGTCCTACAGTGCCCACCATGACGTCTCAGCCCGTGGACATCGAACAGCATGTGCAGCGTATCGAGCGAGATGGTTATACCATCCTCGAACGCGTGATCGAGCCCGACCTCATCGACATGATCGCAGAGGACTTGGGTCGCATCGAACGGGAACGATCCATTCGGCCAGCGCAGAACCTGTTCGAAGGGTTGCGAACGGTTCGGATTTACAACCTCCTCGCATACGGCGCGCCATATGATCGGATTCCAGTGCACGACCGAATTCTTCCGCTCGTCGAGCGCGTGCTCGATCGGGGATGCTTGGTGTCGTCGATATCGTCGATCGCCATTGAACAAGGCGAAACGCCTCAACCGTGGCACGCCGACGACCAGCATGTTCCGCTGCCTCGGCCCCACGTGCCCATCGTGTGCAATACGATGTGGGCGATTACGGATTTTACGAAAGACAACGGCGCCACGCGGCTCGTGCCGGGGTCGCACCGATCCGCCGACGTTCCTCCGCCCTTTGGAGACATCGATGGAGCCATTGCGGCGGAGATGCCTCGCGGCAGCGTGCTCGTGTATCACGGCAGCTTGTGGCACGGCGGAGGAGCAAACTCGACGAACGATCGCCGGGTCGGGGTGGCGATGAATTATTGTGCGGGGTGGGTTCGCCAGCAGGAAAACCAATTGCTTGGAATACCCCTCGAAGTTGCGCGTACGTTTTCGTCGCGATTGCGAAAGCTTTGCGGATGGGGCTTGTACAAGAAATTGATGGGCCACATCGACAAGTGCACGCCGGAGTATTTGCTCGACGGTTCCGCACCCAAGAAAGTCGTGGGAGAGGTTTGAGGTTCACGGCGCGTCGTATGACGCTTGGCCACGAAGCGTTCCGGCCACAATGCGCGCAGCGATGCTTTGGTATTGGGGGGTTACTTTATGTTCGCCAATCATCCTGTGGGTGAGAGGCGGCTCACCGCCAGTGGTGTCGTGCTCGGCACGCCGGGCTACATGTCGTCCGCGCAAGCCATGTGCCGCGATGAAATTGGCTGGCCCGTGGACGTGTTCGCGCTGGGCGCGGTTCTTGATGAAGCCATTTTAGGCGAGGCTGCATTTCCTGGTGCTCATGCCGTTGCAGTGCTTGCCAAGGGATTGTTCGAGGAAGTACCGGCGGTCGAATCTCGGCGCCAAGTGTGGTCAATGATGACGTGCGTCCGGTACGCTCGAAATGGTGCCCGTTCGTCGAGGCGAACGAGCGAATGTTTTGAATACAAACGAAATGAGCGGTGATGCTTCCAATTCGAAGCCTCGACGAATGAAGGCGAGCCATCGATGCCCGTCGTATTCGTCGATGCGCATTCGGGCGATATCGTTCTCTCGTACGACAACCTCAAGACGCAGCGCAATCGCAGCACCTACAATGGCAAGACGCAAAACTCGCTCCCGGGTACGCTCGTGCGTAACGAGGCGTCTAGTCCGAGTGGCGATGCGGTGCTCGATCTCGCGCACGACAACGTTGGCACGACGTACGACTATTACTTCGCGTCCTTTGGTCGCGACAGTGACAATGACGCGGGCGCGGCGCTCAAGGCCACCGTCCACCACAAGAAGAATTACGTGAATGCCTTCTGGAACGGTTCGCAGATGGCCTACGGCGATGGTGACGGCTCGCAATCGTCGGCGCTCGTCGTGCTCGACGTGACCGCCCACGAGCTCACGCACGCCGTGACGGATTACTCGTGGGACCTCATTTACAGCAATGATTCCGGTGCGTTGAACGAGGCCATGAGCGATATTTTCGGCGCGGCCGTCGAAGCGTATCGTGACAATGCCGTTTCGAAAAATACGTGGAAGATCGGTGACGAGTGCTGGACGCCCAATACGCCGAACGACGCATTGCGGTACATGTACGATCCGGCGGCGGCGGGCGATTTCGACTTCTATCCGGATCGTTACCAGGGCACGTCGGACAACGGCGGCGTGCATTGGAACTCGGGTATCGCGAACCTTGCGTTTTACCTGGCCGTCATGGGTGGTACGCCTCCGCGAGGCAAGACGAGCAACGTCGTTTCGCCGCTTTCGTCGAATTCGCTGACGTCCATCAACATGGGCGCCGCGATTTTCTATCGTGCCAACACGACCTGTCTCTCCCCGAGCTCCACGTTTGCGGACGCGCGTTCCTGTACCGAGGCAGCCGCGACGGACCTTTATGGCGCATCGGCGGCAACGGCCATTGGCGATGCGTGGACAGCCGTGGGCGTCAGCAGTTCGGGCGGTGGCGGTGGCGGTGGCACGTCGACGTGGACCGTCATCGACACCAAGAGCAACCTCTCCGGCGCGCGTCGTAGCGGAACCAATTACAGCTATACGACGCCGGCTGGCGCTTCGCAAATCAAGTTCGATACGTCCGGTGGATCGGGCGACGTCGATCTTTATGTGAAATTCGGCAGCCCCCCAACGACATCGAGCTACGATTGTCGTCCCTATGCGGCCGGTAACGCGGAATCTTGCGTGTTCAATCCCGCACAGCAAGGCACGTACTACGTCATGCTCCGCGGCTATTCGGCGTACTCCGGCGTGACGCTCAAGATGAGCACGCAGTAGTCCCTTCCGTGCGTGCCGCGTAAAACGGCGCGCACGTTTCCTCCCGGCATCCACGATTCAATTCACGTCCCTGCAAACTTGTATCCCACGCCGTGCACGGTCATGATGGGATCGTCCCCGCCCGCTGCGCGAAATTTGGCGCGAATGCGTCGAATGTGCGTGTCGATCGTGCGTTCCGTGATCAAATTGTCGAACTTGTACGCTCGCGTCATGAGCTGACTGCGTGAATACACGATTCCCGGCCTCTCGAGCAGCACGCCGAGCACGCCGAATTCGGTCGCGGTGAGCGGCACGAGCACGCCGGAGACGCGCGCTTCATGCCGTTCGACGTCGAGCTCGACCGAACCTTGCGTCAGGACTTTGCGGGCGTTTTCTTCGGGCGCTTCGAGCCGTCGAAACATCGCTTTGACGCGCGCCACGAGCTCGCGCACGGAAAACGGTTTTGTCAGGTAATCGTCTCCGCCCAATTCCAGGCCAAGCACGCGGTCGATTTCATCGCTCCGCGCCGATAGAAACAAGATCGGCACCCGGCTCGACGTGCGAATGTTGCGGCATGCCGACAAACCATCGACCTCGGGAAGCATGACGTCCAAAATGACGAGATCGATTCCGCCGCGCTCGACCGCATCAATGGCTTCTCGTCCGTCGGTCACGGCGACGACTTCGTACCCTTCTTTGCGAAGCGCGTAATCGAGCACTTCACGAATGCGAGCTTCGTCATCGACAACCAAAATGCGTTTGCTCACGACTTTTCCCGATTGGCAGAACTCCGTCCACGTCACGTCTCGATGGGCTCTTCGGCGCGCAGGCTCTCCTCCGCCTCGATGGCGGCGCCGAGTCCTTCGACGCGCGCCCAAACTTCACCCACGATACCACCAATGTCCGCCGCAGAGGAACCGCTGAACCGCGCAAGCGTGACCTGCGTGCGCAGCGCCTCGACGAGCGCGCAGAGCTCCTCCAGCGCCCGCGCATCGCGCTCGCGCAAGGCCCCGAGGCGCCGCACATTGTCGAGCTCGAGGCGCGCCGTGGACAGCGCCCGCGAAGACCCTCCGCTCCGCTCCAATTCGCGCACGCGCGCTTCGAGACGCGTCACGTCGAACGCTTCCTTGCCGAGAAGCGAGTCGAGCTCGACGAGACGTTTTTCTCGACGCACCACCTCGGCCTCGATGCGCGAAGCGGACTCCGGGGGCAACAGCGTCGCGAGCGGCGTGCCTTGAATCGACGCGACCGCATCGGCGAGCGCCGCCTTGACGCGCTCGAGTGCGCCGCTCGAACCAGGTGATTGCGCAAGCGTTCCTGTCGCATCTCCACGTTTGGCCGTGAGCGCAATCGGAGCCCAGAGCGGCCAGAGAGGTACCGCAAGCGCCGCGGATCCGAGGCGATTCGCGTTTGTCTCGGGCGACGATCGATAAATCGCGATCGCAAAGCAGCACCCGAAAACGACGTACAGAAGAAGCAAGTCGCGCAGACTCATGGCGCCTCTTCGACCGTGCGGGAACGACGCGAATCATCGTCCCATTCGGGCTCGACCTTCCGCGGCTCTTCGTACGATGGTTCATCGTCGTACGAATTTCGCGCGTAGTGGCCGTTTGCCGAAGCCAAACTCGTGAGGACCGATTCGACGAACGATCCTTCGCGATCGCGCAAAAACGGGATCGACGTGGTGCGAGGACGCACGAGGTACGGGCGAAGAATCCAAGCCGTTTGACCTCCAACCATGAAGAAAACAGCCATGAAAGCGAGGGCCGTCGTGATTCTTCCTGGGCCTTCACCGAGACCTCGGACGAGCACGGAAAGAGCAGCGAATCCTGCGATGGCGTACGCTCCGGACGCGCAAAGAGCGGCCGTGTGGTAACCCATGCCCACGTCGTAAACGAGCCAAAGTGCAGGGGCGAACGCGAGCAAAACGAGCGACGAACGACCCGCGGCAGCAAGCGCGAGCGCGATGATCGAACGCATGGGCCACGGCCTTCCAAGGACCGCGGCGATGGCGTGAAACGCGGGCGCGGCGAGGCACAACGTTGCGAGCACCGCGATGGGAACTTTGGCCGCGCCGTAGATGATTTGGTGTCCGCCGCGGAAACTGCCGACGACACCGCCGAACGCGGCGGCTCCCAAGATGGTCGATGCGAGCGAGAACGACGCGATGGCGCGGACGTCGTCTTCGTCGTCGCGACACGCGCGAGCGACATCACCGGGCGAACGAAGCAGGCGGGCAAGGACATGAGCGCTCACAGGTCACCTCCGAAGATGGGCAAAGTGCTCCACCAGATGCGGGCAGAAAGAGCGGTTGCGAAGATGGCAAAGCCGGCCAGGGCAAACCCGCTGACCGTTCGAGGAAGCGCGGAGGCGTGCCCGATGGGCGATCCAATCGTGCGCAAAAACGCGCGCAAGCCGAAGATGCCGGCGAGGATCAGGCCGAGCCCTGCGCTGACGGCAGCTCCTCCGCGCGAGCTGGTTGTCGTGACGAACAGGGCCATGGCGGGCGCGAGACCACCCAGCACGAGGCCCGTTGCAGCGGCACCGCGTGATGCTGCGGAGAAGGCGGCCGATGGGCTCACGGGTGCATCGAAAAGCGTGAGGACGATGAGCAGGGCGGGCACGCCGACGACGGCCACGGCAAGGGGCGCGAGTGGCACTGCGGCGGCATGTTTCAAAAGGGACATGCCCCCGTCGCGTGTGCCGACGGCGAGGCCATAACTTGCGGCAAGGGCAAACGCGACGCCGAATCGCCCTAGCCCATCCATCAGGGCGAGTTTGTCGTCAATGAGCCCCTCGCCAAGCAGGCTCGATGCAAAGGATCGAGGCGTTTTGGACGGCGAGATCGGCGCGGATTCTCGCGGCGTCTCCGCCGGGAGCGTGGTCGCGTGGTGCTGTGCGTCCGCCTGCTGGGGCGGCGGATTTTGAAGCAGTTCGACGAAAGAGGCTTGAGCTTGCATGTTCCTCCGGACAAACGGCCAATGCCGTAGGAGCGGTCGCCGCTTTGGGCGATCGTGATGGCCATGCGGTTCTACGAACGGCGTTTGACGCTCGCTTGCCGAAGTCGAGAAAGAATGGAGGATTGAATGCGTCAGAATTGTGGCGCGGGTGGATCATCGATGTACCAGTTTGGGAGGACGATAATGTTGCGGATGGGTTGAGTGAGCGGGGTGATGCCTGCTAGAAGGGTTGGCATGCATGTGCTGGTGATCGGCGGGACGCGGTTTGTCGGTCCGCTGTTCGTGTTCCGTCTGCTCGCGGGCGGACATCGAGTGACGCTGTTCAATCGTGGAACGCGGTCGGATCCATTTGGGGATCGCGTCGAGCGGCTCGTTGGGGATCGAACGACGGCGGATTTGTCGCGGCACATGTGCAATCGGCAATTCGACGCTGCGGTCGATTTTGCGGCGTATCGGTGGGAGGACGGGCGAGGCGCCGTGGAGGCGCTCGGGGGGCGGGTCGGCCATTATGTATACATCAGCAGTGGGCAAGTGTATTTGATGCGCGAGGATTGCCCCCGGCCGGCGCAGGAATCGGATTATACGGGGCCGCTCATTGAAAAGCCCACGAACGAAGCGGATCTTGCGCAGTGGGAATATGGAATGGGTAAACGGGATTGCGAGGATGCGCTGGTGGAGGCCTGGCAAAAGTCGGGTTTTCCTGCGACGCGTTTGCGATTGCCGATCGTGGCCGGCGAGCGAGATCATTATCAGCGACTCGATCCGTACGTATATCGATTGCTCGACGGCGGGCCCATCATCGTTCCGGATGGGGGCATGCATCCGGTTCGGCATGTTTATGCAGGAGAAGTGGCGCGGCTTCTCGTGGAGCTGCTCGGGCGTGAGAGCTCGTTCGGGGAAGCGTACAACGTATGTCAGCGCGAAGCGCCATCGCTTTCGGAATTGGTGGGAATGCTTGCGCAGATTCTGGGTTCGCGCTCGAAGCTCGTGCCCATTGAAACGCCCGACATCGTCGCGGCTGGTTTCACGCCGAGAACGATATCACCATTCAGCTCACAGTGGATGAGCTTGCTCGATCCATTCAAAGCGGAAACCGAGCTCGGATTTCGTCACGAGCCACTGTTTACGTACCTCGGCAAAATCGTTGCGAGTCTCGTGGCGTATGCGCGAGCGACGCCGCCGGACGGCTACGAGCGGCGGGTGGAGGAAATTGCGCTGGCGGAGCAATGGCTGAAGGATCGTGAATCGGTGCGCCCGCCGCCGTCGATTCGGTTTAGTTGAAGCCCGTCCTCAAACCGATTCCCGTGTCTCGTTCAATTGAATCTCGTCTCGCTTGCTCGAAAGCCACGCGCGACCTTCCTCTTCGGTCTCGAAAAAACGAGTGGGCACCGTATCTATTTTACGAAGAATGCTCCCGGCTCGAACGACAAGATTGGCAAGGACGCGAATGGCAAAATTTGCGCCGAATATGGCGACGGCTTTGACGGGTACGTCGTGTACTTTTTCCGCGCCCGCTTTTCGCGCTCCCGCCGTGATGTTGCCCGCCCGGCGCATGTCCACGAGCTTCAAGAGATACGGCAAACCATCAATCAATTGTTTTTCACGCAACGTGAGTGCACGCATCCCATCTTCCGATACATCCCCGTGAAATCGCCAAACGGTCATATCGGGGGGCTCGAACGATACGGTGCTTTTGGCCGTAGTCATGCGATGAATGCTCGAACGTCGAACATCGCATGATTCTACTGCTGGCGTAAAGCAATCATTTCCTACGTAGCGCCGGTAGCAGTGCGCATTCAAATACGCAGTCAATGTGAAACTCGTGCTATGCGCAAGTAAAACTTCCGCTTCGTGGTTGCATGTGATAGCGAAATGGAATGACGCCGGCATTGTCGATCGAGCGCGATCGAGTACGAGGCGCTGGGGGTTTGTCATGACCAGTCGTGGGCGGTTGATTGGGACAAACGCAGCATCGCTCGCGGCAGCGTGGATGCTCGCAGGATGCGGCCAAGACGCGCCGCCGTACGAGGAGTTGCCGCTACGCGATGCGCTTCGTGCAGCGCCCGAGGTGGTGGCGACGTTGCCGTTCGAGACGCGGCGCGAGCTTGCCCTCAGACTCGATGCAGCAGGGCTCGATCAAGACGGCGCCACGATGCTCGAGCTGCCCGATACGGCGACGATCGATTCGCTCGCACGCGTTGCCGACGAAGCGCGTGAAGAAGAGGGGCAAGATGCGCTGGTCGTTGGCGAAATATTTTCGCAGGCGAACGAATTCGTCGTGCACGCGGAAAATGCCGACGAAGCGGCGCTCGATGGCACGACCGTGGGGCCGATCTTTCTTCGCGGGCAGCCGGGGGCTGAAACGAAGCCTTTCGAGGATGCGGCACTTCAAGGCCGTGCGGGAAAGTGGTTGCGGGAGCTTTCGGCACGTGCCGATACGAAACAAATGGTGCGGACGACGGGGTTGCCGATGGGGGCGTGGGCATTCGACGACACGCTATACGTCAATGCATCATGGCTCGTGGCCATGTCGGCACTCGAACAGGGCGTGAGCGCGCCCGCAATGGCGTCGGGGCAGGGGGCGACCACGGCTCCGGGGAAAAAGCCGCTCGCGGTCGATTTCAATCCGTACAACCTTCCGGGGAGCCTTGCAGAATGCGCCCTGCAGGTGGAAACGACGTGTCAATGCGGCACTTCATGTGATCACGACGTGACGGATCCCACGTTCTCGAGTGCCGTCGACGAATGCGCATGGGTGAATCAAAATGCATTAAACAGCTCGGCCCTGTGCGTGCTTGCCCTCCTCAGCATCGACGCCGTTCGCGCGTGCATGGAATCGGCAGCAGCGCAATGTTCGGCATTGCCCGTGACGACGCGCGACGATGCGCTTCTATTCGTGCAGAACACTACCTGCATGGATCTGCTCGATATGTGTTTGCAAGACGGCTACATACCCAAGCCGTCGAGCGGTGGGGGATCGAGCTGCAATTCGTGCAGTGACAATTCGGGATCGAGCGACGGTTGTTCGAGCTGCAACAACGATTGCTCGAAGTGCAACGACAATTGCTCGCAATGCAATCAAAATGTGTCCGATTGCAATCAAAATTGTTCGAACGTCAACTCGAATGCGGGCAATTGCGGCAAGTGCAACGTAAAGCCTGCGCCGGGGCGATCACCGCTTCCGGCGCCCGTGGGCACGACGTTTTGGCTTTTGGCCCCCGTGGCCTACTTGCTTCTTCGCGGCAGGAGGCGGTCATGAGAAGCGCACTCGTTGCTTGGTTCGAGCGAATGGGTTTGCCCGGATGGCTTGCGCCTGATTACATGATGATGGTCGGGGTGGCCGCGCTCCTTGGAGCTGCGGTGACGATGTGGCTTTCGGAGCGGGACGGCGCGGATACGCGCATCGAGCGTCGGGCCCTCTTGGCGACGTACGTGGGTGCGCTGGCGGGCGGGTACCTATTCGAATGGGTGCGAGCGCTGCCGGACGTGATTGCAAAGCAATCGTGGGGACCTCTGCTGCATTCTGGACGAGCTGCTTATGGTGGGTTTCTCGTCGGAACGCTCGCTGCGGTCGTCGTTTTGCGAAGGGGAGGGGCGAACGTGCTGCCATTTTTGGATCGTGCGGTACCGCTCTGCGGAATTTCGTACGGGTTTGTCCGAGTGGGATGTTTCTTGGCGGGCTGCGATTACGGTACGCCGACGGCGAGTGTCTTGGGCGTGAGGTTTCCAGCCGGAAGCCCGGCGGCCGTGGATCACGCGGCGCTCGGATGGATACCTCGAGGCGCGGAAAGTTTGCCCGTGCACGCGACGCAGCTTTACGAAGCTGCGATAGGCATCGTCGCCGCCGCCATTGCTTCGATATGGCTCGTGAAAGGAAAACGCGACGGACGAGCCTTTGCAACGTTCGCCGCTCTGTACGCCGTAGGCCGGTTTTTTGTGGAAATGCTGCGAGGCGACGGGTCGCGCGGGCTTTATGGTACGACGAGCACGTCGCAATGGGTATCGCTCGTGCTTCTCGTCATGATTGGTGCATTTGTTTGGCAAGCCAAACGTCAGGCGCGACAAACCGTGAGCGCGGCCCTGGCTCTCGTCGCGCTCGTCGCATTCCCGCGGCTTGGTATGGCGCAAAAAGTTGGTGGAGGCCCTGCGGCCCCGCCTCCAACGACGACCGCTTCGTCGTCGAACGTTCCGCCGCCGCCTCCCGTGCCCGCGGCACAACCCTATCCCGGACAACCCGGCGCGCAGCCATATCCGTATCCACCGCCTGCTGGCGCGCAGCCGTATCCTTATCCCTATCCGCCGCCTGCTGGCGCGCAGCCGTACCCTTATCCCTATCCGCCGCCTGCTGGCGCGCAGCCGTATCCATATCCCTATCCACCGCCTCCTGGAGCCGCGCCTTATCCACCGCAACAACCTCCGCCCGGGTCGACTCCGCCGCCGGCCGAAGAGCCCGACGAACCAAAGGCGGACAGGCAAAAAGGGTACAATGAGCGCCATTTGGGGATTGGCCTCGCGCTTGGGGGATACTTGGCACCCAAGTTTGGCGTATCGCATGGCACGACGATGGAGCTCGAAGCGACGTGGCGCTTCAATTCGTCGGTGCGGACTCGTTTGGAAGTGGGTTTGGAGGGGCGCCTCGTGCTGACCAGCGACGCAACACAAGGTGGCATTGGTGTGCCGCTGCGTTTCGTGGCCGGGCTTGGTCGGACGACGGAAATGGATGTGACGATGGTGCCGTTCTATTCGCGTATTGGCTTCGATTCGAAATATTTCGAGTCGATCAACGCGTTCGGCGCTCGATTCCAATGGGGCATCGGCTGGCCCCTCTCGTCACACATCGCGCTCGGGGTGAACCCGATTGTGATTGGCGTCATGGGTTCGTCGGACGTGAAACCAGTGTTTACCTTCGAACCCAAGATTTGGGTGAAAGTGGCGCCGTTCTAATCCTCAATCCGCCGTCGGCATTTCCAAACCGCCACCGCCGAGCTCGACGAAGCGCGTCTTGGGAAACGCTCTCGCGCACGTCTCCAATTGCCAATCACCCTTGAAGAGCACCACCGGGCTCCCGTGAATGTCCAGCGCGCCATAACCATACAGTTGCGATTCGAGCTCCGCGAGCGGTAATGGTTCACCCTCGACCCACCGCGCCAAGTTGAACGACAACCGTTCGATGCGAACATCCACATTGTATTCGGCGCTGAGGCGATGTTTGACGACGTCGAATTGCAATTCACCGACGGCGCCCAAAATCGCTTCGCCTTCACGTCCCTCGGGCGGGCGAAAAAGCTGCACGCTGCCTTCTTGCGCGAGCTGCTCGAGTCCTTTTTTGAGCTGCTTGCGTTTCATCGGATCCATCATCAAAAAGCGCGCGAAGTATTCCGGCGGAAATTGCGGAAGCGGCGCATATCGAATGGCTGGGCCGTCCGTGATCGTATCCCCAATGAGGAATATTCCCGGGTCGAACACTCCAATGATGTCCCCGGCAAACCCGTCTTCGACGAGCGTACGTTCCTGCGCCATGAATTGCACCGGATTGTTGAGCCGAATATCTCGCTCCAGTCGTACGTGACGAACCTTCATCCCGCGTTCGTAACGACCCGAGCAAACGCGAAGAAATGCCACGCGATCGCGATGAGCTCGGTCCATGTTCGCTTGAATCTTGAACACGAATGCCGTGAATCGTTCGTCGTCCGGCGCAATCTCGCCCTTGTCGCTCGGACGCGGCATCGGCTTGGGCATCATCTCCACGAACGAATCGAGGAATTGCGGGAGACCGAAGTTCGTAATGGCACTGCCGAAAAACATCGGCGTGACTTCGCCTCGTGCGAGTTTTCCCGCATCGAGCGCATCGCCCGCTGCGTCGAGCAATTCGACGTCGTCGCGAAGCTGTTTGACGCCTTCTTCGTCGAGCGCCGCTGCGAGCGCCGGATCTTCGAGGTCGTGCGCAGCCATCGGCGCGATTTCGGCGCCGTGTGCAACTTGCTCGAAAAGCGCGACCTGCCGCGTGAGACGATGATACACGCCCTTGAACTTGCCTTGCGACGTAATGGGCCACGTGATCGGGTAGACGCCAATTCCAAGGACTTCCTCGACTTCACCTATCAATTCGAAAGGATCCCGCCCCGGCCTGTCGAGCTTGTTGACGAAGGTGAAAATGGGCATGCTGCGCAATTTGCAGACACGAAATAATTTCTTGGTTTGAGCTTCGACACCTTTGGCGGAATCGAGCAGCATGATGGCTGCGTCGGTGGCCATGAGCGCTCGATACGTGTCCTCGCTGAAGTCCGCGTGGCCGGGCGTATCGACGAGCGACAAGAGATGTCCGGCATAAGGAAATTGCAGGACGCTCGATTGGATGGAAATGCCGCGTTCTCGCTCCATTTCCATCCAGTCGCTGACGGCGTGGGATCTGTCGCGCTTGGCCTTGACGGCGCCTGCGAGCTGGATGGCTCCACCGTAGAGCAAGAGCTTTTCCGTGAGGGTGGTCTTGCCCGCGTCGGGGTGCGAGATGATGGCGAATGTTTTGCGGCGCGCGATTTGGCGCGCGATGAGGTTGTCTGTCACGGCGGCGCGCCAACATAGCACCCGCGGACGGATGCGCGAGGGGTGTTTGAGTTTCTCGTAACGTCCGTCCGGTTGGCACTCGGCGTGCTTCTGTCAGGCGCAAAACCGCAGAAATGTGCAGCGGACGCACGCGGCTGAAGTGGGGAGCGTCATGAAAAATTCATTTGTGTTGTCGATGGTTGCGGGGATTTGTGCTGTATCGGCTTTGTCGGTGCCAACACTGGCGCAGGCGGGAGAATACGGCGCGATTGCGTATTCCGAGGGAACCGGGGCCTATGGCTGGGCAACGGATTACGATACGCGAGACATCGCGGAATCGGTAGCGCTTCGTCGCTGCGGCGAACATGCGCAAGATTGTTACGTGGCCATTTGGGTGCACAATGGGTGCGCGGCATTGGCGCGCGGCTCGCGCGTGGGAAACGTGGTGCATGCAGGATGGGCATGGGCGACCGGTCAAGGGTCCGAGTCGGCAAACCGAGGCGTGGCCGAGCGGCAAGCGCTCACGTTTTGTTCGCAACGCACGACGAACTGCACGGTCACCGCAACCGTTTGCAGCGGACGCCAATGAGATTCGATTCGTGAAATTCGCGATCGTTACTTGGGTTTTTCCAAGGTAAACGTCACCGTCACGCCCACCGGATCGGCGCTCGGCGCTCCCACGGCCCGATTCTTCAAAAGCACCCGAATGCACGAAGCTGCGTCGTCACTGATGCCCTTGGACGAAGCCACTTCGACCCCCTCGGCCCGGCCGCGCACGCGCACCAAAAACGTGATTTTCAAACTCCCCTTTTTGCCCTCGAGACCCCCGTTCGTGGCAATGCACTTGGCAATCCCCTCGATTTGGCCATTGATGAATTTTTCGGCCCGAGGAACATCGCCGCCCTCGAATTTGGGCGCCGCCGCCGTCACCACGGGCGGAGGCTGAGGTTTTTCCGGTACGGGTTTTTCCGGTACGGGTTTTTCCGGCGCAGCGTCGGCCCCTGCGTCCGGCGCGGGCGCTGCATCGCTTGGCGGCGCCGCATCACTTCCAGCATCGTTCGCGGGCGGTTCGGGTTGCGGAGCCGGCGGCAGCCACCCCGCATCACGTTCATCGGGACGCAGGCACCTGACAAACCCTCGATGCGGATCCTCGAGCGCCCCGTGAGGGCAACGCGGCGCATCCGCACCTGCGTCGGCCGAATTGGCATCACGCCGCGCAAGTTCCTCGGGCGTCTCGTCCGTGGGATTTACCTTCGCAGTCGATCGACCCGGATGGGGCCCGAGCGGATCCGATTCGGGCATGGCTGCGCCACACGCGCCAGCCGCTGCCAGACCAAGAAGCATCGCGGTAGCAAGGCGAAACGAACAAGAACGAGCATCCATCGCCGGGCGACCATACTTCCATCGAGGCATCTGGGCCAGAAAACGGCGAAAAAATCTTGGCCTACCACAGACAGTCGGCGGATCAGCGCCCTGTCGCTTTTACAGCGCCTGGTACGCGTACGAATGCCCCGAAACGTTCCACAGCGCACGAGCTCGCTCGAGCGCCGCCGCATACCGAGCGTCGTCCTCGGAAATGCCTGAAAGTTTTAGCACGCTGGCATCCTCGCCAAATTGCACACTCTTCACGTCTGGAAAATCTCGGCGCACATCGGCTGCAAGGCGCCGCGCGATCCGATCGAGAAACCTTCGCGTGCTGTCTTGATCGATGTCTTTCCACACCATCACGTGAGGAAGCTGCAATTCATCGAGCACGCGTTTGCGATCGCCGAGGCCTGGTTGTCCAGACAGACGTTCCAAAATCGCTGCAAAAACGCTACCATACGCGCGATTCACCTGCTCGCGCCGAAATGTCTCATCGAGCACCGGCGTGATACGTGACTCGAGCGCCACGACACCGTTGAGACCATTGGCCCAGCGCCCCTCGTTTTGCGCATGATATTCACCTCGCTCGCGCAAAATGTCCGCCATTTTCGTGAAGTGGTTCGACATGGACGAGAGCGCTCGCAAAACGACGTCCGTAAAGTCGAGCTCGCCGCGGATCCATTCGATGTCCGTGATTTTGTCCGCGAGAAACGGCCAGTACACGAGGTTGTAATAATTGTTGAAATCGAGCAAGTACTTGAGCCGAAATATTTCATAACTCCCAAAAATGGCGTACATCCGCGAATAAAGCAAGAGCGTGCTTTCGTACTTGAATCGATAATATGCGTCGTAGAGATCCACGCGCTCTTCGAAGTCGGCTCGCGAGCCCCCGAAATCGGCCTGAATCAGCGCTCCGATGAATTCGTTCGCCGTCGCAATGAAGTCCGAACCGGGACTGTAAAACGGATCGACGAATGCACCGGCTTCACCGGTGAGCGCCCAGCGGTCTTTCGCGAAAAACTTCTCCGTGTGGTACGGCAAATGCGCGTAACTCTGAAAGTCCTCGAAAATGGCCCCACGCATGAGGTCCCGTGACGAACGGTGTTCGTTGAGGAACGTTTCGAACGCGTCGCGATTGCGCGGTCCCGGACCAATCCTAGCTTTGTCGTACACGACCCCGACGCTCATGATGTCGCCGGCGAGCGGAATGAACCAAATCCAATACCCATCATACATGAAATGGTTTGTCGACAAATGCCGAGACGTATAACGTACTCGATTGCGAAATGCCGGATCAGTGACGGCATCGAGACCCGCGACGTTGCGATAACGTCCCCATGCAGCAGCCGTTTCGAGGCGCGTTTCCTTGTGAATCGGCATGCCGAGCTTCCGGGCGAGCAATTGCCGCCTTCCGCTTGCGTCGACAAACCACCTTCCACGTGCTTCGTGCCGCTCGCCACCTTGTTCCCAAATGACGGTATGCCCGTCCGTGCCATTGATTCGGACGTCTTGGACTTTGGCTCCGAGGCGCACGTCGACGCCGTCACTTGCGTTCATTGCCGCGAGATCACGTTCGAGCTTGGCGCGTTCGAGCTGAAAGCTCGGATGAAATGGCAAATGATCCGATCCGATTTCGCTCATGCGTTCGAGCGGCAGGTCTTTGTTCGGCGAATCGAAGAAAAATCGCAGCCCGTTTTTCGGAAGCTGATGTTGATATAGGTACGTACCAAGCTCGAGGCGCCGAATCATGTAACTCGCCGCGACTTCGACCGTGCTTTCGCCGACCTTGAAGTCGTCCATGACGGGTTTCGATTCGAGAAGCAATATGTCGAGCTCGGGCTTTTGACGGCGGAGCTGACGAGCCAAGAACCCGCCCGCTATTCCACCGCCGGCAATGATGACGTCATGCATGGAGCCTCCGCCAAACCATCAGCCGCAATCGACATGCACCGTGGAAATGATGTGTTGTAATACCTGCTCGACGACGGCCGTGCGTTCATGACGAACGATCATGTACCCGTCGCCTTCGTAGCCAGTATTGCGCATGTGACCGACGACAGGGAGTTTGGAGCCGACGATGAGGTGTCCGACTTCGGCTTCTACTTTGTCGAGGCCCGTGATGGAGCGAATGGGTCCCGTGCCTTGCCCGCGCAAGTACGCAATGCCGGCGGCAAATCGACGCTTCGGCGGATCGAAGTCGCCGAATATCATCACGCGCGCCCATGCATAAGAAAAATCGATTTCGTGCGCAATGCCCACGAGCTGCGTGAATTGAGCGCCAGGCGGGCGAGCTCCCACCTCGGAGACCGCAATCGAACCGTCGTGACGCCGAAACCACTCCATGTGGCTGAGACCCGTTTCCATGCCGAGGACATCGAGCGTCGCGCGAGCAGCCGCTCGAATGTCGTCGTACCGCGCATCATCCACTTCACGCGGGAGCACGACACTCCATTGAATCCACGGATTGCGCAAAACTTCGAGCGGCGTTGGATAATAATGCGTGAGCGAATGCCAAATGTGTTTGCCGCCTATCGAAATCGTCTCGAACGAATGCTCGTTCCCCATGACCAGTTCTTCGACGAGGACGAGATCCTTTCGGACCCACCGTGACGCTGGGCAGCCGCCGTTCCAAATCGGCCGCGTCGTTGACTCGAAATGTGGACGCTGCTCCGGCACCCGTCGGGGGTTTGACCACGAGCGGAAATCCAAGCTCTTCTGCGGCTTTCCAGATGCCTTCCACCGACTCCGCCGTACGATGCCGAGCACAAGGAACACCGGCTTTTTCGAGCAGCGACTTCATGCGGTGCTTGTCGCGAAAATTCAATGCAGTCGCCGTGCGCATACCAGAAATGTCAAGCTTTTCGCGGGCTTGTGCGATCGGAACTTGAATGTGTTCGACCGCGCCAAACAAGCGATGAATGGTCGAAGCTTTGACGTATTTTTGTAAGTCGCGCGCCCCTTGCTCGATTTCCGCAGCAGCCATGCCGCAGTCGATTGCACCGTTCGATATGATGTCGCCGGTTGTTTTGTATGCTGCGATGCCGCCGAGCAGATGTCGCGGAAGCCGCTCGAAAGGTTCCATCGAGAGGACGCCGAGCTGCACGTCGGGGAGGCGGGAAATCGCTTCGATGAAACGGATGGCGTGGTCGGTGAAAAAAGGAGCGGTGAAGATGACGAAGTGCATGGCCAGCGGCGCCGTTTTAGCACGGAATTTCCGCAAGTGGAGCGGAAGAATCAAGCCTGCGCGACGCGTGCGCCGCGGCGTGCGCGGCAGCGAACACGATGCAGAGCAGACGCCGGCACGCTCCATTGCTTGACAGAGTCAGCAAAATGCGCTGTTTTTGGGATAAGGATAACGAACATGCATACAAATTCCCTTCGGTGGCTATTTATTTCGACGGTTTGCGGGCTTGCATCCATCGCGGCATGCAGCGCCTCGAGCGGCAAAACGACACCCACCGGCGGTGGTGGGGAAGGCGGCACCGGAAACTCGGGCAGCGGCAACTCGCCGAGCACGGGTGGCACGGGTGGCACGGGTGGGGACATTGTTTTTCCCGCCGGCAGCGGTGGAAACAGCGGGTGTGCAACGACGTGTTCGGCAGACTTGAAAAAGGTCGTCGATTGCAACGGTGTCGTCATCTCCACATGCTCGGGTGAACAAGGTTGTGCGAACGGGGCGTGCATCAACGATCCGTGTCAAGCGGCCGAAATTTCAAAGAGCTCGTACGGGTGTGACTACTGGTCGCTCAAGACCGAGCTGATTTCTGAAGGATCGGGCGCATGTTTCGCCGCATTCGTGGCAAATACGTGGTCGACGCCCGTACATCTCCAAGTCGAATACAAGGGTCAACAACTGCCCGTTGCAAACTTCACGCGAATTCCTCAGGGTCAAGGGCAGAGTTTGTCCTATGCGCCTTACGATGCCGCCGCGGGGCTTGCGCCTGGTCAAGTGGCCATTCTTTTTCTCGCGCAAGGTCCCAATTTGGGATCTTTCATGCCCGCATGCCCCGTTCAAGCGGCGGTTGGGGAAGAGGCGGCAGTCACGGGCACGGGATATGGAAGCGCGTTTCACCTGACCTCGGACAGGCCCGTCGTGGCGTATCAAATTTTGCCGTATGGCGGCGGCAGTTCGGCGGCGACGTCCGCGACGTTGCTCTTGCCCACGAGCGCATGGGATACGAATTACATCGCCGTCAATGCATACAAGCAAAGCCAAGTCGTGCCGCAGGCAGCTCCGTCGCTCGACATCCTGGCGCACGAGGACAACACCCAAGTCACGATTCTGCCCAAAGTGGCCATCAACGGTGGCAATGGCGTTCCCAGTGGATCCGCTGGGCAACCGCAAACGTACACGCTGAATCGAGGGCAATATTTGCAGCTCACGCAATCCGCAGAGCTCACGGGTAGCCCCATTCAGTCCGACAAACCCATTGGCATTTGGGGCGGAGCGACGTGTCTCAACGTGCCCGTGAACGCCACGGCTTGCGATTCGGCGCAACAGCAAATTCCGCCCATCCGCGCGCTTGGCCACGAATATGCGGCCGTGCGTTATCGAGGACGTGCAGGCAACCCCAATGAAGCGCCCCCGTGGAGAATCGTCGGCGCAGTCGACGGGACTCAGTTGACTTGGGCGCCCACGACGCCTCCCGGCGCGCCATTGTCGATTTCATCCGGGCAAGTACACGAATTCAATTCGCCTGGGCCGTTCGTCGTCGCGAGCCAAGACAAGGACCATCCATTTTACCTCGCGTCCTACATGACGGGCGGCGAGGACTTCGGCGGCGAAGGAGATCCGGAGTGGGTCAACGTCATTCCCACTGCGCAGTACCTCGATTCGTACGTGCTCTTCACCGATCCCACCTATTCCGAGACGAACCTCGTGGTCGTCCGTAGACCGTCGAAGGACGGAGCATTCGCCGACGTGAAATTGGATTGCGCCGGATCGCTCACGGGTTGGGAAAAAGTCGGACAGTACGAATACACACGCATCGACCTCGTTACCGGCAACTTCCAAAATGTCGGGAACTGTTCGAATGGCAGACACGAAATGTCGAGCGATCTGCCTTTCGGGGTCACCGTCTGGGGCTGGGGCACGATTCCTGGATTCCCAGGTCAAGGGGGCCTTTTCACGCAATACGTGTCCTACGCGTATCCTGCAGGCGCGAGCGTGCAGTCCATCAACGACGTCGTCGTGCCTCCAGTGCCGAAGTGAATCGAGTACGGGCCAAGATCTGAACGCTCGCTCCGCGCGTGTGGGACACGCGCTTCGCGAGGCTAGTTTTCGATGGGGGGTCCGAGGCTCGCCTCCCGGTGCTTTTGCTGACGCAAAAGCACGGCGAGGCTCGGACCCCCCATACCCCCCGAAAGGGCCATCTTCGTGAGTGGTCTCGACACCGCATGACCCGCCCGAAAGGGCCATCTTCGTGAGTGGTGTGCTCGTTCAAGCACCTTCGCCAAACAGCCCCGCACGCAGCTCATTCGCCATCGTGCGCGCTTCACCCTCGGGCACGAGTCCGTCGAAATACCCGATAAGCACCGACAACGCTCCGCGATGCCGATTCACGATGACCTCGAAGCCAGGCCACGGAACGACCGATGGCAGCGCGTACGCATCGCGCACAGGCACGTTCGCAAAGTCGTCGATCGCGATCGCTCCGGGATTCGAAAAAATGAGCGACGAAAGCTCGCCTCCGAACGGGAGCGTGGCCAGGCCGTGATAAAGCCGCGACGGTAAGACGCGCACGAGCTCGAGTGCCGCAGCCATCGCGAGGTCCAGTTTGTCTCGTACGATGGCCCGTTGCTGCTCGGCAAGCGACGCGATCGCGCGTCGTTCATCCATGAGATCGTCGCGCCCCAGGTCGAACATCATCATGGTGAGGTGATTGCCAAAAAGCCGCCCGGATTCCCCCTTTGGATCGAGCGACACCGGTACGGGGATCATGTGGTGCGTCGGGGCAAACCCTCGACGACGTAGAGCGCGATCGACGACGTGAGCCGCGCTGGTGATCATCACGCTGGATTCGGCAAGCTTGGCGCGCACGCGAATGCTTTTGTCGAGCGTCGCCGTGTCGGTCTTGCTCAAAACGAACCGCTCGAAACGCATCTTGCCAATGGGTTTGCCCTTGGCTGCGCCGCGCAGCGAAAGGATGGGGCGCCTGGCAAATCCGAGGATGTGCTGGTTGTAGGATCGAGCGAGCGACAGCACCGTTTTCTGATCGAGCGATTCGAGTGCTTCCGGACGAACCCGAAGGCGCACGTCATCAGGTAGTGACGCGAAGTCATCGCCCGCACTCGATCCGAGCCAACGCACGAAGCGCTGAGCGCCTTTGGCGTCCGTGAACGGATGAAACCAAACGAACGCGACGGCATCGCGCTCGGGCTTGCGGATCAACACCACGCGCCAAGGTGTGTCATCGTGCGTGAACTTCGTCGCGAACAATTCTTGGAGCACAAACAAAGAATCGTTTTGTGTGTGAACGATCGAAAACGTTTCCGAGCGCCGCGCGGCTGGGACCCAAACGGGAGAGCGGAGAAGGGGCGCGCGAAGCGTGACACCGAGATGGGGCTCTCGGGCCATGGCGCGGCCAATGCGGCGCCTGAGTTTGTCTGGGTCGATGTGGCCGTCGAGCTCCAGGACGAGCGCGCACTGATTCGCGCCGAGGCCTTCGGCGAGCATCCTGCGATCATTGACGAGATGGAAAACGTCGGCGCCCCCGAGAGAAACGGAGGCGCCAGTGGACGGGACCGAAGCGGGCACGGCCCGTAGCTTACTTGCCGAGCGCTTCGGCGCGATTGACGATGCGCGGAGTGATGAAGATGACGAGCTCACTGCGCGTATCGCTGGCTCGGCGTCGTTGGAAGAGGATGCCGAAGAGCGGAATGTCGCCCAGCACGGGAACCTGATCGAGGTTTCTGCCGGTGTTGCGCGTGAAGATGCCGCCGATGACCGCCGTGTGCCCGTCCATGATCAGCAAGTCGGTTTCGGCTTCACGCTTGAGGATGGTGGGATCGCCACGGGCCGACGTTTGGTTGAAGTCCGGTTCGTCACGGTTGATCTTCACGTGCATCGCGATGCTGCCATCGCTCGTGACGTGAGGTTTGACGAGGAGCTGCAGTTTGGCTTCTTGGAACGTCGTTTGGACACCTTGCGCGCTGATTTGCGAGAACGGAATCAAGGTGCCTTGGCTGATGCGCGCTTCGCGGTTGTCGAGCGTCAGGATGCGCGGGCTCGAAATGATGCGCAGCATGCCGCTCGCTTCGGCTGCCGAAAGACGCACGGCAAGATTGACCGAGTTGTCGATCGACCCGAAGGTGAAGCCGAGGGCACCACCGAGGCCGGTGCCCGTGGCCGCCGGCAAGTTGACGGCGAAGTTCGGGTTGGGGACTTGTCGATCGAACGGGGACAAACCGCCCGTGGGCGTCACCTGATCGCTTGCACCACCAACGATACCGATACGCGACGGGAACGCCAATCCCGTCGGATTGCCCGTGGCCGCGCTGATGCTGCTGTCACCACCCCACTGGATGCCGACGTCGCGCAAGTAGCGGCTCGTAGCTTCCACGATGCGCGCTTCGATGAGCACCTGCGGCGTCTGCGTGTCGAGTGCGCGGACCAGCTCTTCGATCTGGTCGAGGTTTCCAGCGACGTCGCGCGCAATGAGGATGTTCGTCCGTTCGTCGACGGCGAGCGTTCCGCGCGGCGAGAGCAAGTCTTTGCCGCGGGCCTGAAGCTCCTTCGCAGCCGCGTAGTTCACCGGAATGAGCCGCGTCTCGAGGGGCGCGAGCTGCAAGTCCGCCCTACGCCTCGCCAGGTCGAGCTCGCGCTCTTTGTTGAGCACGTCGAGCGGCGCGACGCGAATCATGTTGCCCTGACGAACCATGCCGAGGCCCTTCGATTGAAGGACCGTCTCGAGCGCTTGATCCCAAGGCACGTTCTTGATGCGGATCGTGACCGTGCCTTTCACGTCGTCCGACGTGATCACGTTGACGCGACCGATGTCCGAGATGAAACGCAAGACGTTGTGGATGTCGGCATCTTTCAGGTCGAGATCGATGCGGCGACCTGCAAACCGACGCTGCTGAGCCAAGGGCGACGTCGGCAAGAAGCCGGCCGCTTCCTCACCGTCGATCGTCGTTTCCGTCGGCTGAGGCGCGCCACCTCGAGGGCCGCGCGGATCCTCTTCACGAGCCACCGTGCGGGTTCGTCGCGCCACACCACCGTCGGCGCCTACGCCGGTTGATGCGGCGTCTTTCGGATCCTGCGGGAACGTCACGACGAGCGCGTTGCCTTCGCGCGCAACGGCCGCGACGCTTCCAGCTTTCGGCTCGATCTCGACGACGACGCGCGACGGATCGCTGCGACGTCGATACGTGGAGACCGCCGTTACGGGGCCACCGAAGGCGGTCACGTCGAGCGTTCGTTCGAGAGCATCGGCAAGACGCACACCTTGAAGCTCGATGACCGTGCGCCCATTCGGCGTCGTCGCGTGCGTGTACTTGGCGTCCGCATCGAGCTCGACGATGACGCGGTCTTTGCTCGGCTGATGATCGAACCGCACATTCGTGACGGCTGCCGTGATGGTTTGTCCTGCCGCACGCGCGGCGGGCGCGGCGTCGGATGCAGCAGCGCGCATGGGTACGGTCGCGTCGGCGGCGGCCAGATCGATCACGAGTCCCGTGGGGCTCGTGGTGATGCGGTACTCGGCATTTCGGGCAAGGTCGACGCTGATGCGCGCGATCTTGGTGTCGTCCTGGGTCGCGGTTTGGCTCGACACACGCGCCACGATCGCGTTGCCCCGCGTGATGTTGTGCGAACCTTTGATTTCTGCACCGGACATTTCGACGACGAGGCGTTTGCCCCCATCGGCCGTGCGCGCGACGAACCGCGGTTCGGCGGTGGTTGCGAC
Organism: Polyangiaceae bacterium; assembly: GCA_016715885.1. Taxonomy (NCBI): domain Bacteria; kingdom Pseudomonadati; phylum Myxococcota; order Polyangiales; family Polyangiaceae; species Polyangiaceae bacterium. The sequence goes on along the minus strand of JADJXL010000028.1, from coordinate 804,363 downwards.
GGAAATCCGCGCGGTCGTTTCCGACGGAGCCGCAAGTTTGACCTCGCGCACTTCGAGGGGTGAGGCGCCCTGTGCCGCGGCACGAGGCATCGAGCCGAGGAAGAGAACGAGGACGACGAGCGCAAAGCGAAGCCAGCGCTCCGGCGTTTGGACTTTGGGTCCGATCGAGGAGTCGCTCCCGCGTCGCTCGACACACGACACGGTCCGCTCCCTCGTTGCGAAGTGAGAAGGCGACTCGAAGCGCGGATTCGTCAGCATGTGCGCGATAGTAATGGGCGTGTGTTGCATGGGCCTAATTCGTTGCTATCAGCGGCCTGGTTTTCCGCTCTCGTCTGCCGGGAAGAGGGGAATGACGCGCGTCACGGGGGCGATTTCGGGGTGAGCGGGATCCTCGCGAACGAACACGACGTCTCCTTCGCGGATCCGGTCTACTCGCCAATGGATGGCGATGTCGATGCCGGCGGCTCCACCGGCACGTACGATTTCGGGCTTGCCGACATAGTCACCCGTGCGGACGACCCAGCCGACATTGTTCGGATCGATGAACAACGCTCGCGCTTCGGCACGCGTGATCACGCCGGACAGCTTGAGCTCGTCGAGCGCGTAGCGGGGGACGACGACGACGCGTTGGTCATCCTTCTTGGCCCGAGCTTGCTGCGCAAAAACGTTGGCAAAGCCGCGAAACGGATCGCGATTTTTGTCCGTCTCTGCAAAGTCGGCCTCGGTGAAGACGCGTTCGGGCAGGTCCGCGAGTGGATTCGCAGAGGCACTTGCTGCGGCACCCGCACGACCCGATCCCGCGGGTCCCGGAGCTGCACCAGCCACGGCAGGCTGATTCGGAGCTCCGGGCGCACCTGCGGGCGCGACGGCCGAACCTACGGGCCTTGGAGGCGGTGGCGGCGGGTCGTCCTCGCAGCCGCCGACGACGAAGACGGGCAGCACCAACGCAGCGACCGCAAAGGCCAAGCGTCGGGCAACCTCGCGCGTGTTAGGAGCCTTCTTCACTTGCCCGTCCCCCTTCGTTTCGATCCCTTGCCAGCATCGTCGAGACGGAGCGCACGAAACGCCGTACCAAGGCACTCGACGTTGACCTCCGGTTCGGGGATCTGATCACGAACCGTCCCGGTGGACTTGTTGTTCGCGATCTTCATCTGGATGTCTTCCATGTTGATGATGCGATCGAGTTGCCCGACGCCGTGGAAGAAGCGCGCGATCTGGTGGAACCGCCCAGAGAGCGTGAGCTTCATCGGTACCTTGGCGAAAAACTCTTGCGGCACTTCGTCGACCGGAGCCCAGCTCGTCAAGTTCACGCCGGCGACCGTCGCCGTTTGCTGCAGGGATGCAAGGAAGGCGGGCGTCTCGGGGTCGTCGGGGAGAACCTTCTTCGTTTGTTCGGCGCGAGCTTCGCTGCGGATCTTTTCGTCGCGGTCGCGTTGATACGCTTCCTTCGCGGCTTGAGCATTCCGCAGCTCGCCCTGGAGCGTCACTTCGCGGCGCTTGGCCTGCTGCAGGTCGTTCGAAAGATCCTCGTAGACGAAGACGAAAAACAGCGCACCGACGAGCGCCATGAAGAGCAAACCGACGCCGATTTTCCCAGCGAGGGGAAGACGATCAAGCGTCGAGCCGGATGCGGCCGAAGCTTTCGGGGCCATCAGTACCTCACCTTGAATTGCAGAGCGAAGCTGACGAGATCGAGCTTCGTCGTTTGTTCGATCTCCTTCTTTCCTGGGAGAAGCATGACTTCGTAGAAGTACGGCGATAGCTTCATGCGCTGCGCGAGCTCGTAGACATCGTTGCCATCACGCGCGAGCCCTTCGAGGCGCACCGTGCGTTGTCCTTCGATGTACTGCGTGAGCCAGAGGCGCCGCGTATCCCAAGCTGGGTTGAAGACGGCAAGGGGGTTGTCCTGCCGCATTTTGGCGAGTTTGTCCGGGTCCGCGCTGGGCCCTTTGCCCTGCGTCATGATCTGCGCCAGCTCGAGGAGCACGGCGGTTGGTCCCGACCGACCTGCTTGAAGTTTCGCGATGGCGTCTTCACGAGCACGCAAGATGGCGAGTGCTTTCTTGATTTGTTCGTGATCGGCGATGAGGCGATTGATCTCGTCGATCTGGCTCTTGATTTGAGCGTTTGTCCGCTTCTGCCTTTCGAGCTCTTCGTAGGTCGATTGGTAGAACAGGAAGAGTCCGACGATCTCCGAGCAGCACGACGCCGAGCACGACGAGCAGCCACTTTTGACTGGCTTGCGGTGCGCCTGCAGCCGTGCGCTTGTGGGGCAGGAGGTTGATCCTGATCACGAGCGCTTCTCCTTGTCTTTGCGCATCGCGAGGCCTAGGCGACGCAGAGTTGCGAACCGCGGGTTTGAAGCATGTCGGCATTGACGTCCCTTGCCCTCGAACGTGATGCGTTCGAACGGCTGGAGAATCTCCACGTTCACGCGTGATCGCCGACCGATGGCTGCAGGCAAGGCGGGCAAGTTGGACGTGCCGCCCGTGAGGTAGATCCGGTGCATTTCCGGCTCGCCACTCGTGGCGAGGAAGAAGTCGAGCGAGCGTTGAATTTCACTCGCGATGGTGTCGCAGACGGCATCGACGATCTGCGGTACTTGCGCGGCGGGGCCGAAGGCTTGCGAGGGCGGTTGACACTTCATGTTCTCCGCCTCCTCGAAGCTGATTCCGAACTGCTTTTGAATCTGTTCGGTGACGTAATTTCCCGCGTTCGGAATGTCGCGCGTGAAGGCGCTCGCGCCGCGAGAAACGATGTTGATCGACGTCAGCGACGCGCCCACGTTCACGATGGCGAACGTTTGGTCCGGTGGGATGCCCCGCCCGTGTTCGAAGAGGTTTTGCACGGTGAAGGCATCGATGTCGAGCACGAGCGGCTTGAGTTTGGCTTGGCGCGCCACCTCCAAGTAGTCGTTCACTTCTTCGCGTTTGGCCGCCACGAGCAAGAGGTCCATCTGACCTGCCTCGCCTTTGCGAATCACCGGTAGTCGACGTGAACATCTTTGATGTCAAACGGAATGTGCTGCTCGGCTTCCCACTGAATCTGCTCGTCGAGCTCCGCTTGGGTCATCATCGGCACGGTGATCTTGCGGATGATCACGGCTTGGCCGCTGATGGAGAGCGCTACTTCGCGCTGCTTGATTTTGGCGTCGTTGAGCGCTCGACCGATGGCGGACACGATCGCCTGCGTGTTCATCACGTGTCCGTCGACGATGCTCTGAGGTGGAAGCGGACAGAATCCTGCCCGGACCAACCCGATACCTTTTCGCGCTTCCTGAGCTGGACGACCTTGATGGCACTCGAACCGATGTCGACGCCTACCAGGTGATTCCCATCCGCCATTGCTCCGCCTCGACCTTTCGTTGCCAGTCGTCGGGAGGCGATGTGCGCCCTTCGATCGTGCCGCCTACGAAGGGCGGCCTAGCCAGCTTCGCACCGTCGGCAATCCACGGCCAAAAATGTGCTTTACGCATTCGCTCGTCCCGCGTAGCGGAAGGGGAATGAGCGCGGGTTTGTACAAGCGCCCTTGGCCTTGGCTCCTGAACGACACGCACCGATCGGTGTGCCATCGTTCGCGAGTGACTCCGCCCGACTCTCTCCGCCGCACCACGATGCGCAGCATCGCAGTGCTCTTCGCCGTGATCGCGGCCATCTGGCCAGTATACGCCGATGCGTCCGAGACCGTTCACGTCGTCGCCAAGGGCCAGAACCTTGAGCCATCGCGCGACGCTACCGAACGACCGTCGACGCGATTCGTGAAGTGAATGGGCTGCGCAAAGGTCAGCGCATCAAGCCCGGCCTCGTGCTCGTGATCCCCGAGAAGGGCAAGATTGCCGAGGCCAAGAAGGCTGCGGCGCTACGAGCGAGCCGCGCGGAGGCAGCACGCAAAGCTGCTGATGCAAAGAAGAAGGGCAACCCCAAAGCGGCTCGCGGACCCAAGCGTGATCCGTATGCATTCGCGCCCAAACGCCCTGGTTTCGTGCGTCTCGTGCGGGGCACCGATCACTTCGACGGACAACTCATCACCAGACACGGCCGGCTCGTGCCTTCGGCTCTGCCACGCCTCAGTCGCATGATGAAGCATGCCCTGACGGACGCGAAAAACCAGCATCGATCCGCGCCCCGCGACACTTCCGGCATGGTCAGCGATCACTTCGGCGGGCGTCCCATTCACATCGTCAGCGGCTTCCGCCCCTACACGCCAACGCAGTTCACGCGAGACTCCAACCACAACCATGGTCGAGCTCTCGACTTCTACATTCCAGGCGTGCCCAATACGGTACTGCGTGACTTTTGCCGAACCTTCCGCAATGCTGGCGTAGGGTATTACCCAAACAGCTCATTTGTTCACCTTGACGTCCGCACGACCAAAGCCTTCTGGATCGACTACCGCGACCAGGTGAGCCACCCAAGTACGATTCAACCTCGTCACAAGGATCGGCGGACGAGTCCACGGGTGATGTGGATCGACGCCTTCAACACCCCGAGCCGCCGGCGCAAACGTAGAAAAAACTACCACAGCCGCGACGTCGGTGCCCAAGGCTGGGTCTGAACCGACCCACCCCCCACCTTCGCAAGCTGTTGATTTCTCAAGAGGAAATCGCGACACGCAGGATCCGGCGCCGAAAGATCAGCCGAAGGGGGGTCAGGATTGACCTCGATATCGGGCTCGCCGTGACCTCGACATCCGCTCAGTCGTGAGTCGACATTTCATGTTCAGTCGGGGATTCCCGCGCACGCTTCGGTGTAACGTGCGTGTTGCGGATTCGTTTGCAGTTTCGCTATAGCTACCTGTAGCACTCTTTTTAACGGTTTAGGGCATCCTCGCGACCCACACCTTGGAGTCACACGGGTAAATCTCACGAAAGACGCGCGCGCGAAATCACCGACGTATGCCCCCGCTCAAGAAACTCGCACTACACAGGAACGACACGCGCTCGAGTGCGGGGGCTCTCGAAGAAAGCGGCGTCCATACGATCCCGCCCGAAGCCCGCAAAGTCATCAACGCGAAGCTCGCCAAAGCTTCGCAGGACGGCGCTGCCAGCGACATTGCGTATCGCCGTCCCGTACGCGGTTCCACCCACGAGGTTTGTCCAAAGATGCTCGAGGCCCACTTGCCCTCGTGCACAAGGTCGTCGCTCCCATCGCGCGCAAGGTCCCCGCCAATGTGCTTCGAGACGACTTGCTCGCGGCCGGTGTGTCCGCTGGTCGATCTGATCAAGAAAAACGGCGGCGACGGCGGAAACACCTTCGAGTGGTACGCACGCACGCGTATCCGCGGTGCCGTCCTGGACGAACTACGAGCGCAGGACTGGCTCACCCGCCGCGCTCGCGATGCCGTCAATGCAGCTTCCTTTACGCGATGAAACAGATACCGAAGGCGTCGTCTTCGTGGGACTCGACGAGCTGTCCGTAACCGAAGAGCAGGACTACCTCGCCAGTGCCGCCCCGGATCCCGAGTCGTTCTCACGAGGTCATGGAGACCTGGCGCTCGGGTTGCCCGCGCGCTCGACAAACTCTCCGAACGCGAGCGCAAGGTCATCGGGATGTACTACTACGAAGACAAGAAGTTCAGAGAGATCGGCGCCGAGCTCGATGTCTGCGAACCTCGCGTCTCGCAGCTCCATGCTCGAGCTCTCGAAAAGCTGAAAAACAACTTGGTCGAGAAAAGGTTTCACCGATTCATGCGACGCGCTCCGTCCGACGAATCCGTCGAACAAGAGGGCACCCAAGGCAACTGGGACAAACCTTCGGGGACAAACGATCCGTCACCCGATGACGTTGCGTAGTCAGCGCAGCGAAAGCGCGCGCCCGCGCATCGACATCCGCAGCACGTAGAGCGTCGTCGATTCGTAACGCGCTTCGGGCGGCGTTTCCCCACCAGCCTGATGCACGTACGCGTTCTGATGTGCGCCTCGATCGAGCGCCACCACGCGCGCACAACCCGCATCCAAAAGCGCATCCGTCGTCGCTTCGTCCGTGTCGAACGTCGTCGATGCAACGAGCACCGATCCATCCTCGAGAACACCGAGCGCCGCACGAGGACGCCTCGATCCCACGATTCGCGTCTCTGGTAGCGGACGTCCGTCATCCGCGGTGAGCGTTAGCTCGACTGCGTCTGCATCTGCGATCGGCGTGAACGACTCGCTTCGTTCGATGCGGATGCGATCGTTTTCGACGACGAGCACGCCTGCACCGGAGCCAAACTTCAGCCCGACAGCTCCACCTATCGCGAGGCCGCGCGCGCCTTTGCGCTTTGCCGTGCCGAGACCAACCGCAAGCAAAGCACGCGCTTGTTCACCTTCGCCAAGCGCTTCTGGAAACGTTCCGCCAAAGCGATGCGAGAGTTCCTTGGAGCCTGCTCGCACGCGATACTGAAAGCGCTCCGGGCCGAGCAGCGTGAGTTTTACCTGTGCACCGAGCTTCGTGACGGTCGCGCTGTGCACGGCTGGTCGCCACGTCGGATCAGGGCTGAGGCCCCGATCGATCTGCCACGTCGTGCCTTCGGGAAGCGGTACTGGGCCGCCCCTGAGCGACCGACGACGTACACGAATTCGTTCGGCGAACCGGTCCACGATCGTTCGGGCACAAAGGAATCTGTTCCAAACAGGGTCTGCGCCGAGCCCTGGTCTCCTCGCGACGCACGAACCCAAATCCGACCGATCGGGGCCTCGTCGAAAGCGCCATCGCATCACGACAATAGGCGAGCAGCATCGCGCGCGCCAAGAGCATCGCAGGGACGTTCTCTGCGTAGGCGTAGATCACATGACCGCTCTTCGTCACGCCAAGGCCCGAGCGTGCAAGTAGCCGGGCGTCTGTCACGCCAAACTCGGCGATCCGACCATCGATCACGAGCGGTGTGCTGGGTTTGCCATACCGAACGGATGGTCACGGGCAGGTCTTCTTCGAGCGGCCACGGCCCGATGGCTGGGCGACCAAATCGATCCACGGCGAGCGTCGGCGCAGATCGACGCGGAAAAACGATCGCTCGTTGATCCATGACGACACCACCGGGCGACGAGCCATCGGGGACGCCGCTCGCAAACACGGCGACGGCCACGGATGCATCCGCTGCAGCAATGCGTCCTGCGCCATGAAGGCCCGTCTCCGACGGCGGCGACGCCGTTCCTGCAACGGGACGCAGCTCGATGCGCCGTCCATCCATCACAACGAGGCGCACGACGGCATGTGGAAGCTTCGATCCGGGCGAACGCGCGTTCTGAAAAACGCGGGCGGTGCTTCGGGCTGTATCGCCTGGGAGCGCAACCTGCGAAGCGGGCACCCACGCCTTCACCCGGCAGCACGCGCTGCGCCGACAGAGCAAGCTTCGGCGGCGGGAATTCGCCTTCGACCGCGGCGGCGTCACCACCCGTTGCCGCGGGCAACGCCGCCGGTGGAGGCGCCGATGATTCACGCAAACGGATCCATGCGTCGTGCACGCGCGCGTGCAGGCGACGGAAGTCCTGCGCTCGGTCAGGCCCAAGCGTCGCACGCAGCGCTTGCTCCACGACGCGCGCCCTTGGCGTCACGGGATGCGGCAAGCGCTGCGCGACCACGGCGTGCTCGTCGCGCGGTCCAGGGTTGACCGATGCATCGGACAAACTCACGGCTGCCGCTTGCGCCGTTTCACCGAGCGCCATGACGAGCAGCTCCGGCGTGAGCTCGAACCGCGCTGTTTGGGGTGGCGTGCCGAAGCTCGTTTCGATGCGGCCGATGCCTTGGCGACTGCCCGTGCTGATCCAATTTTCCACGTAGGAAGCGAATCGTTCGGCCCTCGTGCGAGCGTGCCATGCAGCCATGTCGCCGCCGAGCTCGAGGACCGTGATGGTTTCTACTGCAGAACCCACCATCGTGGCGTAGGCCGCATGCTGACCAAAGGCCACGAGGTCGTGTTCGTGGCCGCGTGGCGTGTTCGTCAGGTTGACGATGCGACGTAGCGCGATGGGCCTACCTGCGCGCGTGAGGCGCACCTCGGCGCGGAAGAGATCGTTCGTGGGCGTAGCGTTTGCGCCTGCCGGTCGCGCGGCGAGAAAGAGCACGCGGCGACCCACGAGCGCATCGTGCAGCACGCCGCCGCGGCCTTCCCACACGAAGTCGTCGGGTTTTACCGTGCCCCCCACGGCTTGCCCGAGCACCGCGGCGATCGCTTCGACGTTGCGCTCCGGTGGGCGCGGCATCGACACGCAACGCACGGCGAGCGTGAGGATCAAGAGCGCGCCCACGAGAAGGCCACGCGTGCGCACGTACGCCCTCGCGGACTCGGCAAGCCTGCCAAGCGGCGAGGTCATGGCCATCGAAAGGCGCTCTTCGTTGAGGCTCGCACGACGATGCAACGTTGGTGGCGAAAGGACTTCGACGTCCCTGAGGTTTCAGCTCTTTACGATGCTGAGCAACTTTCGTGCATGATCCGGCTCGACGACTTCACGCCTGAGTGTCTTGGCATATGCCGCGGCGCGCGCCACCAGCGGTGCGCTGCCTTCGGAAAGGACGCCCTTCTCGAGGTAGATGTTGTCTTCGGAGGCCCACGCGAGCGTGCCCGCCGAGGCGCATCGCCAGCTCCGTCGTGGGTCGCTGATGCCGTCCGACGGCGGCCACGGCCCACGTCGATCCCCTCCGGGATTTGCGACAGCATGAAACGCACGACGTCTTCGCTTGCGCGAATTCTCCCGGCACTCCCAGGACAAACTGGAAGTGGAGCGGAGGAAATCGTTCCGGTGCGTAATAATCCAACGCCTCGTGGACGTGTCCGCTTCGTAACACTCGAGCTCCGCGATGCTGCCGGCTTCACGGATGCGAGTTGCGATTTGCGGATGTCGGGACGCGTGTTCACGAAGACGTCGTCGCCGAAGTTGATCGTGCCGCAATTGAGCGTCGCCATTTCGGGCTTGCACACGAGCCCTCCGAGCCGCTCGTCGATGGACATGCCCACGGCACCACCCGTCGACACTTGCACGACGACGTCGGTCTTTTCGCGAATGCGCGTGATCGCTTCGCCAAACAGCTCGGCCGACTGCGAAGGCGAGCCGTCCGCGTTACGCACGTGCAAGTGAATGACCGATGCTCCGGCGTCGCGGCACTTGGCAGCTTCGTCGGCAAGCTCGGCAGCCGTGATCGGCAAATGCGGCGTGTGCTCGCGCGTCACTTCTGCGCCCACGATCGCTCCCGTGATGATGAGCGGCGATTCGGGCGGCGTGACGATCACGTGCGGAGCTGGCGTGATGATTGGCCGAGGCTCGGGGAGTTTTGCGAGCAGCTCGGCGCCTGGAGACGTGAGCGCAGGCAGCACGAGACGCGGGCGCCTTTGCAGTTCTTTCGGCACGACGCACGTACCGATCGCGCGACAGACGACGATGGGCTCGCCATGCGCGTCGGCTGCCGATGCAGCAACGTCGGCCGAGCGCACGTTCGAGATCACCTTGCGCGCCTCGAACGCCATCGTGCGCGACGTGTTTCCTACCTTGGTGATGACGCCGGTCGCTTCGATGTAGTCACCGGCTCGTACGGGCGCGAGAAATTCGATGGCTTCGTAGGCGCGAAACAATCCTTCGTCGCCATCGAGGCGGATGAGCAGTTCTGTGGCAACATCGCCGAACAGCCCGAGGACACGCGCCCCATCCACGAGCTCACCCGCATAATGTGCTTCGTGGGCTGCGATGCGAACTCGCAGCGTCACCGTGAGACCCAACCCGATACTCATGATGGGAGACTCGACATAGGGCCGCCTTTCGTCAACAAAGGAAACGCCCGATGGCACTTCGAGCGTTCAGAAAACGATGACGTACGTAGACGCAAAGAACCTCCCCCATCACGTCGGGATCATCATGGACGGCAACGGGCGATGGGCCGAAATGCGCGGGGAACCTCGTGAAATTGGCCACAAATCCGGCAGCGCCGCCGTAAGGCGCGTCGTTCGAGTTGCCCGACGACTCGGCCTGAGCGCGCTCACCCTTTATGCGTTCAGCGAACAAAACTGGGCCAGGCCGCCGGGCGAGGTCGATGCGCTGATGGGCTTGCTCGAAGATTTTTCTCGTCTCCGAGCGAGACGAAATTTGAGCAATCACATACGGCTCGTCGCCATTGGAGACCTCGATCGACTGCCCCCGTTTGTCCGGGATGTTCTCGATCCTCTTCGCGACGCATCGGGACAAAACACGAAGATGACGCTCGCGCTCGCCTTGTCGTATGGCGGTCAGGAAGAAATTGCGCGAGCGGCGCGCGAATTGGCCATCGATGCCCGTGCAGGTCGTATCGATCCTTCGCAAATCGATACCCGGGTTCTGGCGAGCCGCTTACCGAGCCTCGGGGTTCCAACCATTTTGGCGTTGATCTATGTCGGCCCTCCGTGGGGCTGGGCATTGTTTCTCGCAGTCGCACTCTTCGTGGGGGCGCTCGAGTTTTTCGGGATGACGCATCCAGGCGATCGCATCTCGCACGCCATCGGTATTGCAGCGTCTCTCGGTCTGTTCGCCGTCTTGTGGTGGTTTGGCACGGACGCTCGCGTGCTCGTGACGATGCTGTTCGTCTTTCCAACGTTCGCCCTTTTTGCAACGCTCGCGCGGCTTGGGGCGAACGAGACGACGGGCATGCGCGCGTTCGCGATGGCATTCGGCCCGTTATGGCTCGGCGGCGGCCTTGTAACGCTGGCGCTCGTTCGCCGAGATGCGGGTGATGCGGGGCCTGGGTTTGTCGTGTTGGCCCTCGTTCTTTCGTGGTTCAGTGATACGGGCGCGTACTTTGCGGGGCGATTCCTGGGCAAACACAAATTGTACGAAGCCGTAAGTCCGAAAAAGACCGTCGAGGGTGCTTTCCGGGGGTCTCGCTGCTGCGGTTCTCGGGGCCGTGGTGGCGCACTACTTCTACGTGCGGTCATTGCCGCTCGATCACGCCATCGTGCTGGCGATCGTCGCGGGAGGTCTCGGGCAAGCTGGAGACCTTGGCGAATCGATGCTGAAGCGCTCGTTTGGCGTGAAAGACTCGGGCGGCATCGTGCCCGGTCATGGTGGGATCCTCGATCGGATCGATGCTCTCATCGTCACGTCGGCGTTCACGTACCTCTACACGTTGTGGTTTTGGCCTCGGCCTTGACGTCCGCCGCACCGCGCCATTACGCGGTGCGCAATGCGCGATATTTCGAGAAGTCCGGGCAGTCGTTTCGACGCTTGGCATCGTGCCGGTCGGACGTGCGGTGCTGGGGCGTCACGCTTGCGCGGTCAGGTGCTGAAAAAAATTGAAATGGCCTTTGCCACGGACTAGAACGGCCGCATGGATAACCAACAGACGGCGAACGCGGGTGAAGCGAAACCTGAAGCGAAGCCCCACCGATACGACTTCTTCAAAGTCGTTCAGGGATATCTCGACGAGGCGTCCAAAGCCATCGATCTACCCGAATACATTCAGACGATCCTCAGCCAGCCGAAGAACGAGATCATCATCAACTTCCCCGTGAAGATGGATGATGGCCAGATCCGGCTCTTCAAGGGGTATCGCGTCCAGCACAATAACCTGCTCGGACCGTACAAGGGGGGCATTCGGTATCACGAGTCCGTGTCGCTCGACGACGTCAAGGCGCTTGCGGCCATGATGACGTGGAAGTGCGCGCTCATGAACTTGCCGCTCGGTGGTGGCAAGGGTGGCGTCAAGTTCGACCCCAACAAGGTTTCGCCGGACGAACTTCAGCGGATCACGCGTCGGTTTTTCCACGCGCTCGGGAACAACATCGGTCCGGACACGGACATCCCCGCGCCCGATGTCGGCACCAATGCGAAGGCGATGGCGTGGGCGATGGACACGTACATGAATACGGTCGGCCATGTGTTCCGCCAGTCGGTCAAGGGCGTCGTCACGGGCAAACCCGTCAGCGTTGGCGGCACGCTCGGTCGTGAGAAAGCGACCGGCCAGGGCCTGGTTTACTGCATTCAGGAATGGGCCGAAGAGCGTGATTTCCAGCTCGGCGGCGCAACGCTCGCGATTCAGGGTTTCGGCAACGTCGGGTCGTTCACCTCGCTGATTCTTTCGCGTCTTGGCGCATCGACCATCGCCGTCGGTGACCACAGCGGCTACCTCTACAATCCCGAAGGTTTCAACCCGCACAAGCTGCAGGAGTACGTCAGGAAAAACCGATCGATCAAGGGTTATCCGGCTGGCAAGGTGGTTTCGCGCGAGGAGTTTTTCCGCATCAAGTCGGACATCTTCATTCCCGCGGCGCTCGAAAATCAGATTGGCGTCGAAGAGGCGAAGGTGTTGCAGACGCGTCTGGTGGCCGAAGGCGCCAACGGACCGTGCGCGCCCGAAGGCGAGAAGATCCTGCTCGAGCGCGGCATCGACATTCTCCCGGACGTGCTCGCGAACGCCGGTGGCGTGACGGTCAGCTACTACGAGTGGGTGCAGAACAAGCGCAGTGAATCGTGGACGCTCGAAGAGGTGGACGAGCGGCTCGAAGAAGGCGATGAAGCGGGGCTACCGCGAAGTGGTCGAGATGGCGCGCCAGAAGAAGTGCTCGCTGCGCATTGCAGCGTATGCCGTTGCACTTCAGCGCATTGCCGGTGCCTACAACGAACGCGGCATCTTCCCGTGATCACGATGGGGGGCTCGCGCCTCACCCCCAAACCCGGGGTGAGGCGCGACGAGGCAGGCTCTCGATGTCCTGCGCTAGCATTCGACACCCTTTCTCCGCTTTCCAGTTGACTTCCCACGCATGACCAGTCTTCGATGCGCCGATCACCATGGCATTCCTGAACGTGCGCGCTGGTTTGTTGGTCGTTGGACTTTCCCTCGTCGGCTGTGCCGGCACTCCTCCGCCGCCCGTCGTTCCCGACGGCGAATACGAATACGAATTCAAGTACGACCGAACCGGTGAACCGCTCAAGGTCAAGGGCGAGTCGTTCATCTATACGACCAATCAACGCGTCGAGGTCGCGCAGCGCGAAATCTACGACTCGCAGGGTAGGCGCGTCGGATCCGACCGGATTTATGCCAACCAGCGCGTTGCACGTCGTGGATACGCATGGGGCGTGTATCAAGGCGCAAAGGAAATCGACGTTTTGAGCGCGCTGCACATCGCGCGCGACGACGCATTCCGAAAGGCGCTCGCCAAGCGCATCGACCAAATCAACGAGGATCGCGAAAACGCGATGCCGTATTACGAAAAAGCCATGAAGGACACGGCCAGCACTCGGACGCTCGGCATGGCCCTCGGCATTGCAGGCGTTGGCGCGGGCCTCGCAATGCTCGTCGCTGGTGCGATCGTCACACCCGATGGCGAAAGCCCTGGTGCTGTGTGGATTTGGGTTCCCACGGGGCTCATCATTGCCGGTGGTGTTGGTTTTGGAATCATGGGCGTCGCGAATACCAAGCGTCGAGTTGCCGCGATCAAAGCGCAAGACATGGCCAACAGCCAGGTGAGGGCATCCGACTTCCCGAGCCTCACGTCGGAAGCTTACTTGACGGACGCTACCGAGCGCTACAACAGCGGTTTGTCCGCACCGCCGCCCAAAAAAGCCGCCAAGAAGAAAAAGCCCAAGCGCTGATGTTTTACAGGACGACCGCTTTTCGTCCCGCGACCAAAAGCTCCGTTCCCGCTTCCCTCTGTTTCCACTTCACATAACCCAATGCCAAAATGGACGGTTTGACTGGGCTCGACGCCGTGCTCGTAATCGTTCCCACGGGCTTGCTGTCCGGCAATGCGATTTCGGTGGCAGCCGGGACGTTTTCAACGCCGTCAATCTCGAGTCGTACGATTTTCTTTTTCACGTGCCCGCGCATTTGCAGCATGAACACGGCCTCTTGCCCCAAATAACAACCTTTTTGAAACGACACGCCCAAGTGTTCGAGCGATGCTTCTTGCGGGTAATTGTCGTCATTGAAATCGACGCCCCACCGCGGCAGTCCAATTTCTACGCGAAGCTGGTCCCACGTCGTAGCATCGCCAAGCTCGATGGGTGCGCCTTTTCTTTTGGCTCGCACGTGACCACTCCATTGAGCCACGTTTGTCGGTCTTTGCCGGTGATGGATAGCGTGCCAAGAGCGGGGTTTGGGGCGAAGGGCGCCGAAGGCGACCCGGAGCCCGAAATGTTCGAACTCGACGCTCGAAGAACGAGTGCGCCTTCGTGAAGGGCTCGGCGCGCGGCTGCGAAGGTGGTGGTCGTCATGCTGAGCTGCACTTTTGGTGTGCGATCGGCGTTTTGGCAAGGTTTTCCGGAAAGAAAGGGCACCGAGCGCGCGAAACCGTCATTTTACGGCCCCGTAATCGGGCAACTTTGCGCTCCCATCGGACTGCGTGCCCGACTTGCGGACCGTTGGAACGGCCGTGCGCACGGGTGCTGCGGTCGCGGCCGGTTCTGGGGGATGTGCGGACGGCTGCGTCGATGCAATCGCAGAAGCAGGCGGCAATGCAGCAGATGGTGCAGGCGCGGCGACGACCTCGACCGATTGCACGCTCACTCCGGCAGCGGCTTCTGCCGGCGTTGATTCCGCGGTCGTGCTCGACCCACTACGAATGACCACGGCGGTTGCAATGGCGCCGAGCAGCGTAGCGCCTCCAATCGCCACCCAGCGTCCGGCACCATGAGGGCGCCGGTCTGCGTGCGTTCCGGTCCATGGCTCGTTGGTTCCCGAGGGCGCCAATGGAACGCCAACGGCATCGATGGCCGGATGACCGCGTTCGGAGCCGCTCGCATTGGGTGTTGGGGTCGCGGAAATTCGAGGAGCAGGGGCATCCATTGGCGCAGCAGGACCATTGCCGTGTTCACCGCTGGCACAATGGGCGCGTATTCGATCCAGGAGCACATGACATCGCGGCGGCGCGAAATGTGCCAATGCCGAAGCCAGCTCGAACATGTTTTGAAATCGGTCGTCCGACTTGCGCTGGAGGCATTTCAAGAGAACATTGCCGAGCGCTGGGGGAATGTCGGGTCGCACGTCGTGCGGCGGTACGGGAGGATTTTCGACGATGCACAGAATGAGCGCACCCAGGTTTTCCGCCACGTAGGGCCGTTTGCACGTGAGCGCCTGATACAAGGTCACGCCGAGCGACCAAATATCACTTCGCGCATCGACGTCACGCGCCGACCGAAGTTGCTCGGGCGACATGTAATACGGCGATCCAATCATGGCATCGGTCGCCGTGAGGCCTTGGGGCTCGAGCGCGCCGGCATCGGAGAGTTGCTTGGCAATGCCGAAGTCGAGCACCTTCACACATGGGCTTCCGTCGGCCCTGCGCGTGACGAAAAGGTTGGCGGGTTTGATGTCGCGATGAATGATTCCTCGCGCGTGCGCTTCGGACAGGGCTTCACACGCTTGAATCCCGATTTCGCACACTTCGGCCACGTCGAGTGGCGCGGTGGGCCGTATCATTGCCGCCAAGTCACAGCCGTCGAGCAGTTCCATGACCAGATACGGCATGCTGTGCTCGATCGTTCCGAAATCGAGCACCTTGGGAACATGCTCGCTTCGCAGCTTGCTCGCCGCGCGCGCTTCACGCATGAACCGCTCGATGTTCCCCTCGCGGTCGGCTACGTGAGGCAGCATGAACTTCATCGCGACGCGCTGGTCGAGTCCGAGGTGTGTCGCTTCGACGACGGCCCCATCCCGCCCGCACCAAGAATGCGTTCGACTCGGTATTTGCCGAGAAGCACGTCACCAGGTTGAATCGGGAGGTCTTGATGCGAGCTCATGGTTCGAGGTCACCTCATGGGTGCGAGCCTATCGAGCATGCCGCGGGAAAGCAATTCCGCACGGCCGATCGCGTGCGATTTTTGTGTGATTTGGTTTACTTCGGCGCGAGGGCGATCCTTTGGGAATCCGAAGCTTCATTTCGCTACCGTGGGCGATTTGTCAATTCAATCCCTCAACCCCCACATCTGCCACGTCTTCCGTCACCTTCGTCCACAGCGCGCTTTGTTGACCCTCGTAACAGACGTCCCCCTCGTGCCGAAATTCGAATGCGTACTTGACGAATTGCCGCGAAGTCCCGCGCCGAGCGCGTATTTCTTTGCAGCTCGCAATGATGGGTTCGCCCGGTGGAACCAATTTGCGAAAAACCACCTGATAGATGTGCGTCCCATAGCCAATCCATCCGTCGGCATGCCGCAGGCCATGAAGGTAATACGCATGCACGAATCCGAGCATCCCCGAAGCGTGCACCATCGTCGCGCCCGCCACGTGTCGCGGATGCCTGATCGGGTGCGCGCGTTGCGAGACCGTAAAAGGTAGAGGCCGATCCGTTGGCATGCGACAAACCACGCGGTTGTCCGCCGGATCGATTTCGATGATCTCGTCGAACAGCAATACCTCGGGGTCATAAGGTAGATCGGCCAGGAACGCTTCGTCGAACGGCTGAGGCATGCCCAGTTGATAGCATGCCCGCGTCCCACGCGCGCGAAGCGAGCGCACAAGGCTCGTCCCGCTCGCGATCCATCGGCGCTCGTTTTGCAAGCAGGCAGCGTGCGGGACTTTTTCCCGCACGGAGGATCTCATGCCCGAGAAGAAACACGAGCCCGCGAAGCAGGAAAAACAACACGGATCCATGACGGTCGAAGAGGCCGGACGGCTGGGAGGTCACAAAGGTGGCCAGCGCGAGCGCGAGCTCGTCGAAAAAGGCCATCAAGTCGAAGAGCAAAAGCAAAGCGGCCAGACGTCGAGCGGCCAAAAAGGCAAGCACTGACCTGGAATGCCGAAAGGGCTGGTGCCGCCGTCACCAGCCCTTTCGTTTGTCACATTTTCAAAAACGCTGGGGAACAACGCGCTCGGCATCGTTCCCCGCGCCGTCGATTCATGCCTTCGTCGTTACGGCTGTTGCTGCTGCGGCTTCGTCATCGAAAGAATATGAATCTGCAGCCGAACTTGCTCGCCTTCACTGAGCCGCTGCACTTGCGCCTGCCCAAGCTTGAACTCGAGCTGCCCATGCTGCGCGGTCTGAATGCTCACGGTGCCCTTGGTCTTGTCGACCGCCACGATCCTTCCCTCGATCTGCTCCTGTCCCAAGCCTTGCCCCGGCTGAGCCTGCTGCTGGCCCTGCTGGCCCTGTTGCTGGCCTTGTTGCTGCCCTTGTTGACCTTGCTGCTGGCCCTTCTGCGGTTGCCCCGTCTGAGCCAACGCAGGACCCGCCGTCGTTGCCAAGAGAGCCGCCGCAAACATACCGAGCAGTGTCGTCTTCTTCATGTCCATTCTCCTCGATGACCCCAAGCCGCGGCACGCGCGAAACAGCCGCACCACCGCTCGCTGGGCATCCGCCCCTTTCGTCTGGCAACGCGAGTGCCGCGGCGAACCGAGACGGAATGTGGACGCTCGCCATCGCATGAGCGCGGTTGGCTGCGCGCTCGGGGAACGCCCAGCCGTCGGTTCTTCGGCCAGTCGTTGCAAGCCAGCTTTCTGCATGTGCCGCTCCTCCCGCGTTGACGAGGCCGCTTCCTTCGCGTAAGCCCCACACATGTCTGGCGCACCTCGTCGCTGGCCTTCCATCGTCGCGCTCGTAGCCTCGTTGCTCGGGCTCGCGTTCGGAAGTTTGTCGACGATTGATTACTCGAAGCACCTCGATAGGCAGGTGCACGGCATCCACTGCAGCTTCATCCCGGGTTTGCCCGTGGATTCGGGGGGCGAAAGTGCCTGTCGCGCAGCGATGTACAGCCCCTACGCTGCGCTCCTGCGCGACAAGTATTGGGGCGGCGTTCCCATCTCGCTCTTCGCCGTGGGAGCGTTCGCGTTTTTTGCCGCCTTTGCGCTTTACCTCGTGATCGCAGGGCCGCTTGCGCCGCGGCGGGCCACCAAATTCTTCGGCATCGTGAGCTTCTCGCCGCTGCTCGCATCGGCACTCATGTTCGCCATTTCCGCCCTCGAGCTCGGTCAATTCTGCAAGACGTGCGTGGGCATCTACGTCGCATCCATCCTGCTCACGGTGGGCGGCATTGGCGTTCTCGTCGAAGGAAACCGCAAGGGCCCCGTGGTCCTCTCCGCGGACAAACCCGAAGACCGTGACGTCCACGTCGCGACGGGTAAGCCTCGAATCGCCATCCCCGAAGGCCCCTTGTGGATCGTGCCGATCTTTCTCTTTACGCTCGGCGTCTTCGCCGTCACGCCGGCGCTGCTTTACGTGAGCGCTTTGCCGAATTACGCGAACTACATCTCGGACTGCGGCAAACTTGCGAAGCCCGGCACGGACAATCCTGTTCTTTTGCACCACAAGCCTGCTGGAGCCACCCAGCCGGCCACGCTGTTCGTCGATCCCTTGTGCCCCACGTGCAAAGGCTTTCACAAGCGGCTCGTCGCGGAAAAGATCTTCGATCAGCTCGACACGACGCTCGTCCTGTTTCCGCTCGACAGCGAGTGCAACTGGATGCTCGACAGGCCATTGCACCCGGGATCGTGCCTCGTTTCGAAGGCGGTTCTTTGCGCTGATCGTCGCGCCCTCGACGTGCTCGAGTGGGCCTACGACAATCAAGAGGAATTGCTCGAAGGAGCCAAGGCTGCGGCGGGGCTCGTCAACGTACGCGCGGCGATTCGCGAAAAGTGGGGCAACCTCGATGCGTGCATCGACGCGAAAGAAACGAAAGTGCGTCTCGACAAGATGCTGCACTACATCGTCGACAACAAACTTCCCGTCTCGACACCGCAGCTTTTCCTCGGCGATACGCGGCTTTGTGATGAAGACAGTGACATCGGCCTAGCGTTCACCTTGCAGAAGCTCGCACCTACTTTGAGGCAGCCATGAAGTACGCAGGCATCATTGGGATCACCGCTGGTTGTGCTCTTCTCGGTGGATCGGCGTATCAGGTGCACGCGGAGGTGCGAGCGAGCGCCGAGCGCCTCAAGACGGGCGCCGTGCTCGCCGAAAAGCCAGCCGTGGCGATTGCGAACCACGCCGAAGCTTCGTATTGCACGCCCAAGTTCAAGGAGGTCCTCGCGCGCGTCATTCACGCCTGCGGCCTCGATGGCGGCGATTCGCGACGCGGCTGTCAACCCGCCGACGTCAAGACGCTCGCATCGATCAACGACGACGACTTCAACAATCTTTTTACGCCGCTGAAGGATCGGGGCGGCGTCGTCATGTTCGACGATGCATCGGAAAAACTCGACGACGACGGCAAAAAAATGATCGAAGACCTGTGGCTCGATCGAAAGGGCGCGCGGTACTTCTTCATCCTCGCGCGAGCATCGAAGACCGGGGCGCCGGACTTCAACCGATCGCTTTCGCACAAGCGCGCCAATAGCGCGTTCTTTCACATCGGTGACAAATTCAAGGAACCAGATCTCGACAAACAGGTAGGCTTGCTTTGGCTCGGAAACGAATTCGCTCAGCTTGGTCAGGATTACTGCAAATGGAATGTTTCCCGGAAAAACAAACCGTGCACGGCCGAGGCGATCAATCGGAGTGCGTTCGTCTCGTGGGTCGACTGTCAGCTCTGACCGTCGCGCTCGCTGGTCTTGGTTGTGATGGCGCCACGAAGGAGCCTCCGGGCCCCGTTGTTGGGCGGAGCAACGCGGTGACGGCGCAAAGCGGGGCGACGACGCCAGCATCGACTGCGTCTGCGTCGGCCAAGCCTTTGGCGCCTGCAGCGCCGAAGAAGCTGTGCGTCGATCAATCGGCGAAAACGGCTCCGAAGGGTGCGGTGAAAACGGCGAGCGCGCCGGGCGCGACGGCGCTCCCTTCGAGCATTTCGTTTGGTGTGGGCAAGTGGATTTGGGTGAACTTGTGGGCGGCCTGGTGTGGCCCGTGCAAAGAGGAAATGCCGCGGATCTTGAACTTCCACAGCCGCCTCAGAACCGCAGGTGTGATGGTCGATCTCGCGTTTGTCTCGCTCGATGACGACGAACGGCAATTGCAGCGGTTTCTCGCGGCTCAACCCGAAGCCGGCGTGCGTGCTTCGTATTGGCTCCCGGAAGGCGCGGGGCGCGATTCGTGGATTCAAGCGCTTGGCGTGAAAAACGCCGGCGAGCTTCCCGTGCATGCGCTCGTTGCGCCGAGCGGTCAGGTAGCGTGTTTGATTCAAGGTGCCGTCGAGGATTCGGATTATGCTGCCATTGCGAAGATCATGAACGCCTCGCAGTGACGGCACCCGAGCCACGACGCATTCGGGACCGGGTGTCATTGCCGAGCACGAGGACCTTGACGTTTTCGCGCGACTGTGTGTTACATTGGTGACATGCGGGCGGGAAGATGAAAAGGCGAACCGGGGAAAACCGTTTGCGCGGCGCGCGCGGTTATCTGCTCGCGGTGGTCCTCAGCGGGCTCGTCCTGCTGATTCGCGTGGCGCTCGGGCCAATCCTCGGTGAACGTGCCCCACTCGCTGCATTCACGCTCGCCGTAGCCGTGGCTGCTTCGCTTGGAGGTTTGGGGCCCGGCTTGCTCGCCACGCTGCTTGGCGCTTGTTTGGGTGTCATGTTTTTTTATGAGCCGGCTGGGACGTTCGTTCTCGGGACGGCGAGCGATGTCGTGAACTTGCTGTTGTTTTTGTCGTCGAGCGTGCTCATCAGCGTGCTTGGTCATCGCATGAGGCGTTCGGTCGTGCGCGCCGAGCAAGCGATCCTCGAAGATGAATTGGTGGTGGTATGTACCATCACTGAAAATGCCTCTGACGCTTTTTTCATATTGGAAGAGCAGGGGACGATTACGTTCATGAATGCCAGGGCGAAAGCGTGGCTTTCGCATGAATCGCAATCGGCCATCGGGCGGCCGCTGCATGACTTGCTTCATCCCAAAGAAGGCGACACCAAGTGTGCATTGCGGCAGGCGATTCGGGATCATCGAGCGCTCGAGCCCACGGAATGCCTCTTATCGCGTCCCGACGGCACACAATTTCCTGGGCTTTGCAGTGTGCGAATCATTCATCGAGCGAACCGGCAGAGGACCATGTTCGTGGAGATCCGCGATCTCACGGTGGAAAAGCAGATTCGGGAAGAACGCGAGCGAATGCTGGAGCGCGAGCGCGCAGCGCGTGTCGAGTTGGGTCGTGCGAGTCGTATGAAGGACGAGCTCATGGATATGGTATCGCACGAGCTTCGCACGCCACTCACGGCCATTCTTGGCTGGGTGCAGCTATTGCGTCGCCAGCCGTCGAATTCTTCCTACATGGAGCGTGGTTTGGGCATCATCGAGCGCAATGCAAGGATGCAGGAGCAGCTCGTTTCCGATTTGCTCGATGCCAGCCGCGCGAGGGTGGGCAAAATCAGCATTGAAAAGCGCAGCATCGCCATCGAATCCGTGATTGAAGCGGCCATCGATTCGGTGCGGCTCGATGCCGAGGCGAAAGGAATTCATTTGAAAACCGTGCTCGAACCGAGCAGCGTTGCGCTGTATGGCGATGCATCGCGTTTGCAGCAGGTCTTTTGGAATCTGCTCACGAATGCCATCAAGTTTACGTCGCAAGGTGGGCACATTGAAATTAGTTTGTCGGTCAAGGAAGGTTTTATCGAGGTATCGGTGCAGGATGATGGTCGAGGTATCGACGCAGCCGACTTGCCCCATGTCTTCGATCGATTCTGGCAAGCCAATAGCCCCTTGAATCGCGATTTCCGCGGCCTAGGTCTCGGCTTACCCATTGTCGAGCACATCGTGAGGCTCCATGGCGGCCGCGTGCGAGCTGAAAGCGAGGGGCTCGGCAAAGGAGCGCGCCTCGTCGTCGAGCTCCCTTATGGCGATTCGCTCGAGGAGTTGGCACGCGAGGAACCGCGCCATTCAATTGCGACCCAAGAAGCGCCCCTGCGAGGTCTTTGCATCATGGTGGTGGAAGACGAACCCGATGTTCTCGATTTCATTCAGCAAGTGCTCGAGGCTGCGGGGGCACGCGTGATCACGGCGACTTCGGCTGAAGATGCGCTGACGCGGCTGGCGACGATGACGCCGAACGTGCTGGTGAGCGACATTGGAATGCCCGGCATGGACGGTTATGAAATGATTCGGAAGTTACGCGAAGTGCTCAAGAAGGTCGTGCCAGCGCTCGCGCTCACGGCGTTTTCGCGCGAGGAGGATCGAGCGCAGGCCATTCAAGCTGGATTTCACGAGCATCTCAGCAAGCCCATCGCTCCGACGGAATTGCAAGCCATCGTGGCTCGCTTGGCGATTGTGCGGTAGGTTGGCGATTGCGCGAGATACGCGGCGATTTTTGGCCAAAGGCGCTGGTGTGGCGGAGGTGTGATGGCAAAGGCTGACAAAACCATCGAGTGGTGCAATACTGGTGCAGTCAAGGAGGTTCTCCGATGCATCTAACTCTGGATTTACCTGATGACCTCGTTCCTGCTAAGCCGCTCGACGAGATCGCTCGCGAACTGCTTCGAGCTGGCGCAATGTATTGGTTGGTGCGGGGAGAAATCTCGGCAGAACAAGCCAAGGCGATTACAGCATCCGACGCACGCGACGAGTCATTCAAAGCGTTGCTGATGTCGATGCCTGATGTCGGTGACGATGTCGATTTCGAGCGAGCGGTGGATTTGGGTCGGTCGGAGGGATCGTGGGATACTTGATCGATACGAACGTTCTTGCTGAAGTACGAAAGCGCGAGCGAGGCAATCCGCAGGTCCAGGCTTGGATGAAGTCGGTTCGTTCGTCGGACTTGTACCTTTCCGTTCTCGTCATTGGCGAAGTGCGTGCTGGCATCGAGAGGTTGCGTCGCCGCGATACCGCTGGGGCTGCAGCGCTGGAAACGTGGCTATCGCAAATCGAGAAAGGTTACGGCGCTCGAATATTGCCGGTGTCGCGCGAGATAGCGGAAGCGTGGGGACACATGACGGTGCCCGACCCGCTCCCAGTCATTGACGGATTGCTTGCTGCGACGGCGAAGGTCCAGGGTCTCACGCTGGTCACGCGCAACACGAAGGATGTCGTGCGCACTGGTGTTTCATTGCTGAATCCGTTCGAATGAGCCGCACGTTTGATACACTAGCGATCTTCATGTTTTGCTCGTTGGAAAAAAGTTGCGTAACTCGAGCGTTTCATGTGCGCTGTCAACCTTTGGGCTCAACGCCACTGACGTACACGTGGCAGTCTCGCTCGACGAAATGCTTGGCCTGGCACTCCGTGACGATGCGCAACCTCCGGTCCCTCCAGCCATCTCCAGAAACCCGAAACCTGGACAGTGACGCGCGACCTCGGGTGCGCTAGAGGTGTCGCGCCGCCATGTCCGAACCTCAGAACAATCGGGATCCATTTGGTCTGTCCGGGACGACCATCGAAGGCAAATACCGCATCGTGCAGGTCATTGGCGATGGCGGCTTCGGCGTCGTGTACCGCGGCGAGCACACGGGGTTCGGCGAGAGCATCGCGATCAAGTGCTTGAAGTTGCCCGCGGAGCTCAGTGAAAAAAACCGCGCTCAGTTCCTCGAACAGCTCCGCGAAGAAGGGCGCCTGCTTCATCGCTTGTCCCGCGTCACGTCCGGCATCGTCCAGGCGCTCGACGTGGGCGCGTTCGTCACGCCAAACGGCTCGTGGGTCCCCTACTTGGTGCTCGAATGGCTCGAAGGCGAGACGCTCGGCGAGCTGCTCAAGGGGCGCAGCCAGAAGCCCGATGCAGGCATGGATGTCGCCGAGGCCGTCGCACTGCTCGAACCGGCCGCGCGTGCGCTCGCCGTGGCGCATTCGCAGAAGATCGCCCATCGAGACGTCAAGCCGGCGAACTTGTTCGTGACCAACGTCGGCGGCAAGAAAACGGTGAAAGTGCTCGATTTCGGCATCGCCAAGGTGCTGACCGAACACGCGAGCTTCACCGAAGCGCTCGCTGCGACGCGGCAAGCTCCAACGGCGTTCACGCCGCGGTATGGAGCGCCCGAACAGTTCAACAAGCAGCGAGGTGCATCGGGCCCGTGGACCGACGTGTTCGCGTTGGCGCTCGTGTTCGTCGAGCTCGTCAGCGGTCGCAAGGCGCTCGAAGGAGACGACCCTACCGAGCTTTACGTGATGGCGGCCGATCCGATGCTCAGGCCGACCGCGCGAGCTCGTGGAGCGAACGTGCCGGATCCTGTCGAGCGAGTCTTGTCGAAGGCGCTCGCGGTGGAACCGAAGCACAGGTATCCCGATTGTGGCTCGTTCTGGGATGCGCTCGTCGCGGCCGTCGCGGAAAGTCGCGGAGCACGCGCGTCTTCTCCGGGGGTAGCGGCGCCCGGCGCGACGCCCGTGGCGGCGGATCCACATGCGGACAGCTTGCTGAACACCGCGGAATTTGCTGAAAAGAAAAACCTTGGCGTCGCGACCGAAGTTGGTGGCAAGGTGAGCATTGGGACGGGCGCCGGAGAGCTCGATGCAACGGAAGCCGTGCCGACGCGGCTGCTCGAGCAAAAGCCCAAGAACGGCACGCTGCCGATGCGCGACGCCGATCCGATGGCGGAAACGCCGCTCGGTGAACGCGTGCAAAGGCCGTCGTCGTCGAAGAAGCCCGCGCCTCTTCCCGAATTGAAGAATACGTTGAAGGCTGCAGGGACGGGGGCTCCATCCGAGAAAGAGCCGGGTCTCGATACGACGACCATGGGGAAGAATGACAAACCCATTTGGCCGTGGCTCGTCGGGGCGCTTCTGATTGGTGGCGGAGCGCTCGGGTACACGCTGTTTACAATGGGATCTCCCGACAAACCCGTGTCGAAACCCGTCACGAATGTCGTACCGTCCGGAAAAACCAAAACGTTACCGAGTAGTAATGTCGTGTCCGAGCCGATTGCGAGCGCCAGTGCAATGCCGAGCGCGAGCGCTGTGGCGTCGGCATCGGCGGCGCCTCCATTCGTTCCGCCTCCCGACATGAAGCTGATTCCACCGGGCAAGGCAAAGCTCGGCGAAGGAGCGAACGCGCGGGACGTGACGGTGACGCGCGCGTTTTTCATCGATCCGACGGAAGTCACGGTGGATCAATATCGATTGTGCACGACGTGTCCGGAATCGAAGTCGGTCGTATTGCCCGCCGAAAGTGAATCGCTCATCAAAGGGATCATGGCTGCTGCCGCTGCGACGAGCGACGCTGGACCGGATGATGACGGTCCCATCAATCTGCTCGAGTATGCCAATGCGTGGACGCCCAAGTGCAATGATCTTCGCGGCGCCGGGGATCATCCCATGAATTGCGTCACGGCTGCGGCAGCCGAAGCTTATTGCCGTTTTCGCGGTCGCCGATTGCCGACGGAAGCCGAGTGGGAATATGCAGCGCGCGGAGAAGCCGGGCGGCGTTTTCCGTGGGGCGGCGAAGCACCGGTATGCAATCGCTCATGCTACGGTCGCAATGGGACGTGTTTGGATGCAAGCGAAGGCGTGACCACGTGTTCGATCCAAATGCGCCCCAAGGACCGCACGCCTGACGGGCTTTACGACATGGGCGGCAACGTCGCCGAATGGACCGCGGATGGTTTTGCCGAAGCTCCGCCGGGCGGGGCGGATCCAAAAGGCTCACCGGGGGCGACCATGCGCGTCGTGCGCGGGGGTAGCTTCTTGGATGCAGCGTCTCACGTGCGAGCGACGTTCCGCATGGGCGTCATGCCCACGACGGCGCACGTGACGATTGGCTTCCGATGCGCGATGGACGGGCCGCCGGAAGAACCGCCGACGGCGCCGCCCGTGCCGACGCAGTAAACGCTGTTCGTTGCCGCACATCCAAAATAAAACTCCACCCCTTGAAATTTTTCCCTCCCTCCGGTCGAACTGGGCGGCGAGGATGCAGTTCACGCCCATGATTCCCAACGTCCCCGGTCCGAAGGACGCGCCCCAAGCGGCGTCGATCTCGCCGGAGGAAACAGCGGCGTTGCGACAGGTTGTCGCGGCGGTGGTGGCGTGTGTCCTTGGTGAACGCCGGGATCATCCCGACGTTGAGGATTGCACGCATGAAGCGCTTTCGCGTGCGCTTGTAGGACGAAGCCGTCTTCGCGACGGTGAGCCTCTTCGGCCTTGGGTCATTGGTATTGCGCGTCACGTGGCGCTCGATGCCCTCCGAGGTCGCAAGCGTGCGCGGCGATACGAAGCGCAAGCGCCTACACCTGCAGAGGAATCTGCTCCGGTGTGGCTTGATTGGGTTCCCGACCCGACGCCGGGTCCCGAGGAGCGGACGGCGAGTGCTGAGCGAGCGGTGCGGCTCGAACGGGCGCTCCTTTCGTTCCCTGCGGATCAACGCCGGGCGCTCGTGATGTTTCACGTCGATGGCGTGGGATATCACGACATTGCAAAGCAACTCGGCGTCCCGCTCGGGACCGTCGCGACGTGGCTCGCGCGCGGCCGAAGATTGCTTGCGGAATCGGTTGGCGAATGATGTTGGTCGATTGAAAGGAGCTTCGGGTGGCGACGATGGATGACTTGGACAAACTCCCGTCGGATCTCGTATGGCAGCAGGATGGACACCTTTCGGACATCGTGCTTTCGACAGTGGCTGACGGGGAACAAGGCATCGTCCCTCTCGAAGCTCTTTCTCATCTCGAACACTGTGATCATTGCAATACGCGATTCGGAGCCGAAGCGCTGTTGTCGATGCACGCGGGTGAGCTTTTGACGGGTCTCGAGCCGTCGGCGCATGTTTCGGTTGCGCAAAAACCGCGAGCGATCAAAGTGGCGGTTCACGGGGGCCTTACGAATTTGCCCAAGCGTGCCGTATTCGGCTCGCTCGTTCTCGCTGCAATGGGCGCAATACCGGCAATACTCGCTGGGGGCCATATGCGCATTGCAGAAATCACGGAAACTTTCGCGCGTTCCATTTTGATGCTCTCGCGCGGCGCGGTGCTGGTGGCGAAGAGCGATTCATTTACGGCGCTCGTCTGGGCGTCGGCGATGGTTTTGCTGGTTTTGGGCCTCGTGGTATCGCGCATCGCGCGTCCGGGGTCCGTTGATGGCTTGGCAGAGGAAGGAAGCGTGTGACATGTTCAATCGACGAGGTTTGGCGGGGCTATTGGGTCTTTTCGCGGTTTTGGCCATGACGGCGCCGGCAGGTGCATCCGTCGAGAAAAAGGGAGAATGGCCTGCGGAAGACAAAAAGATCACGTTGAACATCGATCACACGTCGCAAGCAAATGCCATCAAGCGATTGGCAGACGAAGCGGGTTGGAGCGTCGTCGTGCGCGGCACGGGCGATGAAATTGCCGAGCTTCACGTCAAGGATCAGCCGGCGGACAAGGTTTTGGCATTGATTCTCGCCGACGGTGAATGGACGGCGCAACGTGACGGAACGCTGATTTCGATATCGCAGAATGCGGGCGCCAAAGCATTGCCTCCGGTGCCGCCTGTTGCAGCCGTTCCGCCCGTTCCCGAAGTGCCTCCTCCGCCCGTCGTCGCGCCGGTCGTGCCCGGCGTCAAGGTCACGGTCGACGTGAATGCGGACGACGGCAAAAATATTCAAAAAGGCGAGGGCAACGATCGCGAAGTGGTTGGTCAAAACCTCGTCATCGACAAGGACGAAGTTGTCCGGAACGTCCAATTGGTGGGCGGATCGCTCGTCATCAAAGGGACGGTCACCGGCGATGTGGAGCTCGTGGGTGGCAAGGTCGAGCTTGCGCCGGGTTCGCGGGTGATGGGCGATATCGAGGTCATGGGGGGATCGGTGCTCGTCAAAACGGGTGCACGCCTCGATGGAGATACGCAAATCGTGGGCGGTCGGTTCGAGCGTGAGGAGGGGGCGCAGGTGACGGGCGCCGTGTCGACGCGCATCGAGGGGAATGACGACGAAGGAGCGCTCGGGGCGCGCATGGTGCGAGAAATGGGTGAATGCACGACGGCGGGAGCGTTTCTTTTTGCGCTGGGAGCCGTTTTGATTGCGCTTTTCACGAGGCGCTCGGAGGCGCTCAAAGTGGAATTTGCGGCGCGACCGATGCGGACGTTTGCCCTGGGAATTGCGGGGCTCGTTGGAGGCATCGTGGTGCTCGCGGCGCTCTGCGTCACGCTGATTGGCATTCCGTTTGCCGCGATTTTACTTCTTCTGGCGATATTCGCGACGTTCGCCGCCATGACATCGGTGCTCGAAGTCATGGGCCGAGCGCTCATTGGTCATAAAACAAAAAATGAATATGCGCACTTGGCGCTTGGGTGCGGCCTCTTTGCGCTCACGATGATGATCCCCGTCGTCGATGACATCGCGAAGGTCGTGCTGATGTTCATGTCGATTGGCACTTTGGTGGCGACCCGCGCTGCGGGTTTGATTCCGGCGCGAAAGACGGCGCCGCACATCGACGATTCGCATCCGTATCGAAGCGCGGAAGCGGTTTGACGGCAGGTTCATGAGGGAGAGCTCCGCGAGGGGCTCTCCTTTGCTTTTAAAATCAGTTACCTTCGACGGACTTCATGCGCCGCAGGCACAGCTTGAGCCCTTCGCGCAAATTCGAGCACGTCGCGATGCGCGAAAGATCGAGCCCCAGGCTCACCACGGTTTGCGCGACGGTGGGCCTAATCCCCGTAATGATCCCTTCGGCCCCGAGCAGGCGAATGGCTTGCACGAGACTCACGAGATGGCTCGCCGTTGCGGTATCCACCGTGTCGACGCCCGTCAGATCGAGAATCGCGAAACGGGCATTGAGTCGCGAAACGGCCGAGAGCAAATCATCCATCACACGCGCAGCGCGCCCGCTATCGACCACGCCGACCATGGGCAACGTGACGACTCGGTCCCACAATTCGATGATGGGCGTCTCCAAATTCCGAATCACCTGCTGCTGCCGTTCGATGAGCTCGATTTTGGTCTGCATTTCATCGATGGTGCGCTTCTCCTCGCTCTTGTCGATCGTCACACCCATGATCGCCATCACGTTACCAGCCGCATCCTTGACGGGCGTAAACCAGGCTTCCCAATGAACGTTATGCGCGCTGGACGTCCATTCACGATCCTCACCACGGAAAACGGCGTGCAGGTTTTCGACGATAGTCGGGTTCGCTCCATACGCCTCGAACAGGTTACCGCCAACGAGGAAGTTGCGTCCGAGGCCCATTTTTTCGAGCGTCACGCCGTCATTGAAGGAAACTCGCCCGCCCGGATATGCAACCGTGACGATGACGTCCGTTTTGTCGAGAATGAACTTCAAAATGCGGCCCGGATCTTCCGGCGGTGGCACCGATGCCGAATCCGGTTCTGCGGAAAGCACCAGCGCCGCATGGATTTCAGCGCGATTGGCAGCGCGACGACCGCTCCATGAAAACGTCCGATAGGCATCGCCATTGCATTGAATTCGCACCGTCGTGCGCACCGGTTCATCGTCAATCGGCGTGCCTTGCAAGAGCGTTGCGAAAGAATCCCGATCGGCGACATGTACGACATCCAACAAAGACCGCCCCGCCCCACACCCCTCGCCCAACACGCGCATCGCCTCCCCGTTCGCTCGGATGACCGATCCGTCGACTTTCATCACGAGAAGCACTGCCGGGCAAGACTCGAAAACGTCGTCCATGTTCTGTCCTTTCGGGAATCTCGTTTGCAGCCGTAACATGGTCGGCGTGGGTTCTCAATTCATTTGAATACCGCGTGGACAGATGAAACGCGGCATACGACAAAGCGGTGAGCCAAAAATTTGGCGGTGCTCGCTTTCAATCCCGCAACAAGAATATAAAATTATGTTGTCGAGGGAACCACGTCATCGTCCCATGGGGCGCCGTCCCGAAGGTGCAGCGTATCTTCGCGCGCCGCGAGGCATGCTTCGCTTCCTGCGACGAACCTTTTGCAATTGTCTGGCCTCAATTCGTAAATCGTGCATCGATTGTCCGACGCTTGAAGCTGACATGGCCCGGGTTTGGCGAACCGTAACGATATTCGCCCGTCCCGATGTCGCACGATGTACTTGGACGTCGTCAGGTCTTTTCGGCCCCCTTTGCGAAAACGATCGAGGTCCACTTCGTCGAGGATCACGTTCGCGTCGTGACAGCACGCCCCGCATGCAATGCAATCGAGCTCGAACGAACGCGTTGCGCCTTCGTGTACGGCGTCTCGAGCGCACCAATCCAGCACCGAGCCGGCGAAGCGAGGTTTGATGAGCGTCGTCGCGAGTCCCTTTGCGGGTCCGTCGAGAGCACGCGTCGTGCGCCTGTGTTCGATGGCCAAGAGCGCCCAGAGCGCCAATTCCGGAAGTTTGCCCTTGGCGTCGACCGGCAGGAGCACGCGTACGTTGTCGTGTTCGTCGACGATCGCGGCGCATCCGCCCGCTCGCACGTGAGCGGCTGCGCGCGCGAGCCAACGTGGACGAAAACGACGCCAAACGGGCCGAATGATGGTGGCGGCAGGCACGCGCGCAAGGATTCCTGCCGAAACGCATCATGTCAAGCGGTCATGCGCGCAGGCATGAGCGCTTTGCGATCAGTTGCGCTATGCTGCACGTCCGATGGCTGACGAGCGCATTGGACAAAGCAAAAAAATTTTCATCGTCAAGACGGGCGAGCCCGTGCCGAAGGTGCGCGAGCGTCGAGGCGAATTCAGCGATATGATCGCCGAGACGATCGGGGATGCCTGGTCGGGCGGATATTCGAGCTTCGACGCGCGCACGGATGCGCCTCCGGACCCCCGTGAAGCGGCCGCGTTCATCATTACGGGATCGGCGGCGAACGTTCCGGATCGAATCGATTGGATGTTGCGAACCGAAGGTTATCTGCGTGAAGTCGTGCAGATGGGCGTGCCCACGTTCGGCATTTGTTTTGGCCACCAAATACTTGCTCAGGCGCTTGGTGGCGAGGTGCGGAAAAACCCGCGCGGACGCGAGATTGGCACGCGGCACATCGAAAAAATCGAGCACGATCCTATTTTCGACGGAATTCCCGAAGTTTTCAAAGCCAGCGTCACGCACGTGGATACGGTCGCCCGGCTGCCTCGAGGGGCCACCGTGCTTGCGAAAAATGATCTGGATGATCATCACACGATTCGGTTCACTGAAACTTGTTATGGCGTGCAATTTCACCCCGAGCTCGATGCCGACGTCATGCGCGGCTATATCGAGCATCGTTGGGAAACGCTCGAAGCGGAAGGTCTTGTCGTGGACGAGCTTCACCGGACCATCGAAGAATGCGAGCATGGTCGCCGCACGCTGCTGAACTTTGTGCGTCACGTCATGGTGCGCCGACGCTAAAGGTGCACTCTCGTTGAATTCCGCTACCATCAACTGACTGAGGAGTCAGCGTGGCGCGGGGGTGAAGCTCGCGCGGGGTTAAAGAGGCTGTCTCGAAACTCGAAACGCGTATCCTCGCCCAGCCCCGCGCGGGGTTGAAACCCCGCGCTACACGACAAGAAGTCCTCGCGCTACCGCGCTCGGACTGACGTCATGGCTGCATGGCGAGGCATGCAATCTATGCGAAATCGTTGAGGATTCTCGATGACGATCCGAAAATTCCACAAGGCCAGTCCCGAACGGTAGTGAGGGACTTTTGAATGTGTAGCGCGGGATTTCAATCCCGCGCGGGCGTTCGGTGACACACTACGGCTCGAGTTTTGAGACAGCCGTTTCAACCCCGCGCATGGGTGCGGTGACGCATTACTTTCGAGACAGCCTCTTCAACCCCGCCCTCTCCCCTTCTTCGCCGGGCTTTTCGCTACCGGCGCCGGCTTCGATCCGTGCAAATAGCCGCTTTCGAGCAAGCGATACAGCTCGTCGACGATCTGCTCTCGCGGCCTCACCGGGCCACTTCCCGTGCATTCCGCGAGGATTTCTTTCAGCGCCCCCACGGTGAACGTCGCGTACATCGACGTATCTCCCGGCCCCACGATCCCCATCGCTTGGCCTTCGTCCAGGCTCGTTTTCAGCAGTTGTTTCACGCCATCGTAAAAGGACCGTAGCTTTGTAGCGAACGCGGGATCCAGCCCCGGTGCGAACGAAAGCAGCAGTTGCGTCAAGGCCGGGTCATCGAGCAGCACCGCGACGATGCCACGAATGTTGTGCTTGACTTGAGCTTCGATATCGGCATGCGGGTCGACTTGCAGGATCGCCGCGCCGAGACGCGAGAAAAGTCCATCGACCAGTTCGACGAACACCGAACGTTTGTCTGAGAAGTACAGATAAAACGTGCCCTTTGCGACCCCTGCACGCGCGACGATGTCGTCGATTTTCGCCGCGTGGTAACCCTTCGTCGCGAATACGTCTCGCGCCGCTCGAAGCAGCTCGATGCGCCGCTCGGTCTTGTCCATCGCCACAAGCGCCTTCTACACCGAAACGCGCCCGTGCGCGCACGCCTTTCGGCGTTTTTTGGCCCAAGGCGACGAAACGTAACAGCCGACCAAGCGGGACTCTTGATTACCGGAGCGGCTCATGTTACAGGTGACTGACTGACCAGTCACCCGCTGGTTTTTCGAAACGATTGCGAGGGAGAGGACCCGATGAGCAGGCGCGAGCCGGTGGTGATCGGAATCGACGTGGGATCGACGACGGTAAAAGCGGTCGTTCTGGACCCTTCGACCCGCGAAATTCTCTGGAGCGACTATCAGCGCCACCAGACGAAGCAACCCGAAAAAGTGGTGGAGATGCTCGAGTGCATCGAAGCAGCCTTCCCGGATTCACCTCGCCCCGAATGGCGCGTCTTCATGACCGGCTCGGGCGCTCTTCCTCTATGCCAATCGCTCGGCGCCAAATTCGTCCAGGAAGTGAATGCAGTCACACTCGCCGTCGAAACGCTCCACCCCGATGTGGGCAGCGTCATCGAGCTTGGTGGACAGGACGCCAAGATCATCATTTTCAAGAAGGATGAAAAGACGGGGGACAAAACCGCTGCACCGTCGATGAACGACAAATGCGCATCCGGTACGGGTGCGACGATTGACAAGTGCATGATCAAGGTGGGGTTGCCTGCTGATGTGGTCCGCACGATTCATTTCGACGACTCGAAGCTGCACCACGTGGCGGCCAAATGTGGCGTATTTGCGGAAACCGACATCGTCAACCTCGTCAAGAGCGGCATTCCCTCGACCGAAATCTTGTGCTCGCTCGCCGATGCCATCGTACTGCAAAATTTGTCGGTACTGACTCGCGGGTCAACCCTGCGTCACCGCGTCATTTTGCTCGGTGGCCCCAATACGTACCTTCCGTTCTTGCAAGAATGCTGGCGCAAGCGAATTCCAGAAACGTGGAACGAGCGCGGGTATGCGTGGCCCAAGGATCAGCCCATCGAAGAGACGATTTTCGTTCCAGAAAACGCGCAATATTATGCGGCATTCGGTGCGTGCGTGTATGGCATGCGCGAAGCGGCCGAGATCGGGCTTTACACGGGTCTCGCTGGGCTCGTCGAATACATGAAAATGGTCGCAAAGCGCGGCTCGGGGAAAGTGCCGGCCCGCCGCTCGTGCGTTCCAACGATGAAGTGTCCGATTTCCAAAAGCTTTATGCGATTCCCAGGTTCAAGCCGATGAAGCTCGAACCCGGGTCGGTCGTGCGTGGGGTGATTGGAGTCGATGGTGGATCGACGTCGTCGAAGGCCGTTTTGGTGGACGAGCAGGGTGAAATCGTCTGCAAGGCGTATCAGTTGTCGAAGGGCAATCCCATTCAGGACACGAAGGAATTGCTCGCGCAGCTTCGTGAATACATCCAGAGCCAAGGCGCGACGCTCGATGTCATGGGGTTTGGCGCGACGGGCTATGCGGCGGACGTTTTGCAAGAAACGATGCGCGCGGATGTCAACATCGTCGAAACGGTGGCGCACATGATGAGCGCCGTGCGGTATTTCGGCGACGTGGACGTCATTTGCGACATTGGTGGACAGGACATCAAGGTTCTGTTCATGAAAAACGGCGACATCGCCAATTTCCGCTTGTCGAATTCGTGTTCGGCGGGCAATGGAATGCTCTTGCAGGCCATGGCCGATCAATTCGGTTTGCGCGTGACCGAATATGCGGACACGGCCTTCCAAGCGGAGCTCGCGCCGAAATTCAGTTATGGCTGCGCGGTGTTTCTCGATACCGATCGCGTGAACTTCCAAAAGGAAGGTTTTTCCAAGGAAGAGCTCTTGGCGGGTTTGGCGCAGGTGTTGCCGAAAACGTTTGGCAATACGTCGTGCAAATCCGCGTTTGGCGTCGCTGGGTCGGCGCTTCGTTTTGCAAGGCGGAACGCAATACAACTTGGCCGCCGTGAAGGCGCAAGTCGATTACATCAAGGAACGCGTACCGGACGGGGAGGTCTTCGTTCATCCGCACACGGGTGAAGCGGGCGCGATTGGAGCTGCATTCGAAACGTTGCGCGTCATCAAGCGTCGTGGAACGTCGACGTTCATTGGTCTCGATGCGGCCATCAATCTGAAGTATGCCACGAAGAACGACGACGAGACGGTTTGTCACTTCTGCCCGAACGAATGCAAGCGGACGTTCATCGATGCCGAACGTCCGGATGGATCGACGGCGCGGTACATTTCGGGTTTTTCGTGCGAAAAGGGCACCGTCGAAAGCGAAGACGCGATGCTGGCGCTCGTCGCGGACCGCAAAAAGATCGCCAAGCAATTCCCGAACGTCGTGGATTACGAAAGCAAATTGGCGTTCCGCAGCTTTTACAAATACATCCCGATGCCCGCGGATGGGACGCCCATCAAGGATTACGTCGTCAAGAAGGGCCTCCTCAGCGTACGGCGTGTCGAAACGACGCGTCCTTTCCGGCGAAGTGGTCCGCAGGTTGCGGAAAAGTTGCGACGAACGCGCATTGGCATTCCGCGCGTGCTGAACCTGTATTCGACAGGGCCGTATTTCCGGGCTTACTTCGAGGCGCTTGGGATTCCGAAGCAAAACGTCGTCTTCAGCGAGGAAACGAGCGAAGAGATGTGGGTCGAAGGTGGGAAGTATGGATCGGTCGATCCGTGTTTCCCGTCGAAGGTCGCGCAGGCGCACATTCACAACTTGCTGTTTCACCAGCATTCGCCGGAAAAACCGCTCAAATACATTTTCTTCCCCATTCTGACGCACGTGCCGAGTTTTGGCAAAGGCGTGATGGACAATGCGAGCTGCCCGATCGTGGCGGGTGTGCCGGACGTCATGAAAGCGGCCTTTACGAAGGAGGTCGACTTTTTCGCGACGCGCGGCATCGAATACCTCGATCCGCCGGTCACGTTTGCCGAACCATTGCTCACGGCGCGGCGCATGTACGAAACGTGGGGCCCGCGGCTCGGCGTGACCGAAGACGAAAGCGATCATGCGCATCGGGAAGCGATGAAAGCGCTCGATGCGTTCGACCGCGAATTGCAGGAAAAGGGCCGAGCGATTTTGGAGACGGTGGAGGCGGAAAACAGGCTCGCCATTTTGATGGTGGGTCGTCCGTACCATTCCGATCCGGGGCTCAATCATGGCATTCCCGAAGAATTCCAGGTGCTCGGGTATCCCATTTTGAGCGTCCGGTCGATTCCGCGCGACGAGGACTACTTGCGTCGGTTCTTCAAGGAAGAACATGCGCGTGGGCAGCATCCGCTGAACATCAATGACGTTTGGCCGGAAAACTATTCGGCGAACAGCGCGCAGAAGGTGTGGGCGGTGAAATTCGCTGCGCGGCACCCGAACGTGGTGCTCTTGGACTTGTCGAGCTTCAAGTGCGGGCACGATTCGCCGACGTACGGGATCATCGATAACATCGTAACGGCGAGCGCTACGCCTTATGCGGCGCTTCACGACATCGACGCGAACAAGCCTGGTGGTTCGATCAAGATTCGCGTGAAAACGTATGCGCACAGTTTGAAGCTGTATCAAGAATCGCTGGAGGATTTGGCGAAGAAGAAAGACGAGCTTGCGCATAACATCGACAAAAGCGTCTCGAGCTTTGAAGATGAAGGCGGCGTCGCTGGCGGAGAGGCGCGCTTCGGATCCGGAGCTCGAAAAGCAGATTGTGGAACTTTCGGCAAAGGTGCGGGCGTATGAAGCGCCTCCGCCTGCTCCGCCCGAGCCGCCGAAGGGATTGGTTCAGCTCAAGAAAAAGCAAGCAGATGGCACCGTGGTGCGGGTTTGACGGGGAAATAGGGAGATAACCGATGGAAGCTTCAGTTCAGAAGACGCGGTTGCCAGTCATCAATGGCGGCGCGAATGGCAAAAAGGCGGATATCGACATCGACGCGGAGCTGCGCGCATTCGAGGAATCGGAGCGTGAGCGGCTCGGCATCAAGAAGGAGCGCAAGCAATGGGTCGACAACATGCTCGATCCGACGATGCGCAAAAATGAACGCAAGAACGTGACGTTGCTCGTTTCGGGTTTGACGGCGGCGCAAGACTTCTTGGCCGAAGGTGCGCTTGCGGGACAAGGCTACAACGTCATCAACTTTGGAACGCCGGACAATGCGGCGCTTCAATTCGGCAAGGAATTCGGCAATCGCGGGCAATGCAATCCGACGTATTTCACCGTCGGCAACCTGATCAAGTATCTCGTTGCGCTTCGCGATGAAAAGGGCATGTCGTCCGAGGACATCATCAAGGACTACATTTTCTTGACGGCCGGCGCGTGCGGCCCTTGTCGGTTTGGCATGTACGTCACGGAATACCGCAAGTCATTGCGTGATGCGGGATTCGATGGATTCCGCGTGATGCTCTTCCAGCAAACGGGTGGTTTGTCGCAAGCGACCGGCGATGACGTGGGCCTCGAAAATGAACCCTGCGTTCTTCATTGCGC
Source organism: Polyangiaceae bacterium (assembly GCA_016715885.1). Lineage (NCBI taxonomy): Bacteria > Pseudomonadati > Myxococcota > Polyangiales > Polyangiaceae > Polyangiaceae bacterium. The sequence continues at coordinate 767,896 of JADJXL010000028.1, read as the reverse complement.
TCATCAAAGCCATCGTGTGCGGCGATGTGCTCAATGCGCTCGGGTATCGCATTCGCCCGTACGAAGTCGTGCCGGGTGCGACGAACAAGGCGATGGAAGAGGCGAAGCGCATTCTGTACAAGGCGCTTTACGAGCAGACGAACATATTGGTGGCGCTTTACAAGTGCCGGTCGCTCTTCGAGGCTGTCGAAGTGGACAGGCTTCGCGTGCGTGCGAAGACGTCGATCATTGGCGAATTCTGGGCCATGACGACCGAAGGCGACGCAGCAATTATGCGCTGCAGAGTTCCTCGAGAGCGAGGGCGCCGAAAACGACATTCAATTGACGACGGCGTGGCTTTTGTACAACCTCTGGGAAGTTCGTCACGACACGGCGGATCGATTCGAGCTGCGCGGGACGGATGACGGGCTCTATGGGTTGAAGGACCACCAGGGCGAATTCGACGTGACCAAGCGCATTGCGACGATGCGCATGGCGGAGACGGCGCTCAAGGTTGGTTTCCAGGCATTCGCGCAACCCGTTGGATTGCACGATTACCACTTGCCCGACATGGACCTCGTGGCGGAAGTTGCCGAAGGGTACTATTCGAATGATCTCCGTGGCGGCGAAGGGCACATGGAGGTTGGTAAGCTCATCGTGAATGCCGTGAAGAACAAGGCGCACATCACGGTGAGTGTGAAACCGTTCGGATGCATGCCGTCGTCGGGTGTATCGGATGGTGTGCAATCGTTGATTACGGGTCGGTATCCGGGCACGATTTTCTGCGCGGTGGAGACGAGCGGCGATGGGGCGGCGAATTTTTATTCGCGCATCCAGATGTACATGTTCAAGGCGCGTATTGCGGCCGAGCAGGAGCTCGAAAAGGCGCTGAAGGAAACTGGTCTTTCGCTCGACGATGTGCGAGCGTTCATGGACAAGAATCCGAAATACAAGAGCGCGCTTTATTATCCGCCGCATCATGTGGCGGGGACGGCGGCGAACATGGTGTACGAGCTCGCGCCGCTCATCAAGCAATCGTTTGCCGAGCGAGCGGTTCATCGTGCCAAACACGTTGCGGAAGTCGTGGTGGAAGCGGCGAAGCAGGCGCCGGGGACGATGAGCACGGTGGTCAAAGCGGTGACCGATCCGGAGACCATTTCGCGTGCCAAGGAAGACGCGGCGTTGCTTCGCGAAATGCTGCAAGGCAAAGCGATGGAAAGGCTCACGCCGCTCTTCCAGAAGCTGCTTGGCAAGGCGATATTCGAGAACAATCCGGAAGTCCGGACGTCGCAGTTCGTCGAAGAGGAACGAATCGCGGCGGAGTGATTGACGATCACGCAGGATGACGGCAGAAAACGCGCCGCTCTGTATCAGGGCGGCGCGTCGTCATTTTGTTTGGATGCGCATTCGTTACGTCGTGGTCCGCACTTGCGCGAGCCATGCGCGTGCGCTTTCCTCCGTCTCGGCGAAGTGGAGGCGGGTATGGAGTCTTGTGAAGAGCTGAGCGGAACGGATGGCCATTTGCGCCAAGATCTGGGTCCGATAGCTCGCGTTGACGAGTGCGATGGCTCGCACCCTCGGATCGGCTTTTTCTGCCAACCCCCGGCCGGCGGCCATAGAGACTCTCTCGAGATCACGCAGGCAACACAGGAGCAGGACCTGCTCAAGGCCAGCGGTGAGCGCGTCGCGCGCAGCGTGGAGATCCCGGATCTCCTGACGCGTCACCTCGCCGCGCAGCGTCACCACCAAGAGGTCGGGGGCCTCAAAGGTAATGGACTGATTACCGCAATGTGTTTCGACAACTTTATCCATACGCGTGTCTCCTTCAGGAAATGAGGAGGATATAAACGATAGTCGCCTGGGCAACAACTGTGCCAGCGATGATTTGTGTTATGAATTACGACATGGTTACTGGGTGTGCTGAAGATTTGGCATGCGCCGCGAATGTTCCGCGCAAACCGTGCGGCGAGCCGCGCGTTTTGCATTCACCGAGTTTACCCCCCGCACGTTGCGTGCGGTGAATGGCTCGACGAATACGTGGATATGTTCCACAGCGACAAAGCGCTCCACGCATACCTTCGTCGATGTACGCGTCCGTCGGCTGGGGATGCTTTTTCAAAGCGCCGCGGCTGTCATGATCTGCCCGGGCAGGCAATAACCGCACTGCGAGACTTCTTCCTCGCGCCATGCCTATTGCACCGGGTGTGGTTTGCCTTCTTCGCCAAGTGCTTCGATCGTGGTAATGCTCTTCGCGCTGGCGCTGGCGCTTGCTGTGTTTGCGCCGATCCTGGAGCTTGTCGGCATCGTGCATGGCCTCGTCGAACTTCCAACATGGGGCATCTTGAGCGCAGCCGGTGTAGCTATCTGGATTATTCGTTTGCGGGCAGTCGGTCCGATGAGCTCGACCATACGATCAGCGCCATCGACGAGGCTGTAGCAATGGCGGCGCCAGTGGCGAGCGCGACGAGCGGACTCCAAGTCTGCCAAAGCCATCCCGTCAAAACGCCGGCCGGAACCGCGCTCGCTCCCATGATGAAATTGTACATGCCGTATGCTCGCCCACGGACCGCAGGCGGCGCTAGCTCCTTGACGAGCGCCTTTTCGGCTGGCTCGGTGAGACCATAATAAATGCCGTACACGATGAAGAGTGCCCACGCGTGCCAATTTCGAGTTGCCACACCGAATGCAAGATACGTCATCGCATAAAGCACCCACCCGGAGACGATGAGCTTCGGGCGCGCAATGCGATCGGACCAATCGCCGCCGATGTAGGAGCTCACGAGCTTTGCTACGTGGAAAACCGTCCAGAGCACGGGCAACGACGCTACCGACACGCCGAGATCACGCGCACGGAGGAGCAAAAAGGCATCGGACGAATTGCCAAGCGCAAAGAGGGCAACGATTGCGAGGTAGCTGCGCAGCGATCCGGGCAGCCGTTGCTGATTGCTCTTGTCCTGCCCTGAGAGGGTGTTGATCAGGATTTTCGGGGCTCCTTGCGTTCGTCTGCAGGGGTCGTCAAGCGTCTGAGCATCAATGATGTCATTGCGAGAAAAATATCCGCTTGGCCGATTCGTGAGTTCGCTCGTATTCTTGCTGAGGATGCGGTAGTTTGCGAACCAACCGAAGGTTCGTTCGCCGACCCATCGTTTGGGCAAAACGACGAATCTTTCATGCGTCGGTGCGTTGACCATTTCGCTGGTTGTTCCGGTTTCGTTCGACGTGTGTGACTTTTCCTGTACGCACCGTCGACCCAACGCGTTTCAGCGTTGGATATTCGTGCTTCCAACGGAACCGCTCCATCACGATCTTGAACCGACCCGCGATTCCAGACGACGGAACGAGACCCGCGTCCACGAGCAATGACGCTTCGTCCGTTGTTTTCCCGGTTAGCCCTGGGTCCGCCGACTCGGTCGTTTTGACGCTTTGGCTGTCGTCCATCGGCGCTGTCTCGCCCCGCAGCAACGCGCACCATGCTGCAAGTCGATTGTGGATCGTCAGCACGCCTCTATCGATATTCTGAACCGTGAAAAGGAGGCCCACAAACGAAACAACCCGCTACGATATCATCGCGCTGTCGGTGGTAAACGGCTCTTAAGATTCGCATCATCGGTGGATCATGGGCTCGATCAACCAATCCAAGTCCGTTCAACGGGTTCTCGCACACGTCAGTTGTCGGATTTCTGCAGAACGCGTTGTGTTCCAAAAAACCAAACAGTTCGCGGCCAAACCTTGATCAACACCCTCTGAGGCTTCCGAATGCGACGCAGCAGGCTCGCGCACCGTCAGCACGGCCAGCACCGAGAGAATTCCCGGAATCAATGCGACCGCAAAGACCGACCGCAGCTCCCAACCGAAACCGAGCAATACGGTCGCAATGATCGGTCCGATCACCGCGCCTGCATGGTCCATCGCCCGATGAAAGCCAAACGCGCGGCCCGACTCCGCCGACGTGACCGAGTTCGCGATGAGCACGTCGCGCGGCGCGGTACGAATGCCCTTGCCAATGCGGTCCGTAACTCGGACAGCGAGCACTTGCCAAGGGGCGGTCGCCAGGGCAACCAACGGTCGCGCAAGCGCTGCCACGCCATAGCCGAACACGACGAACGGCTTCTTTGTCGATGTGCGATCGGCCAGGTGACCCGACGCGAGCTTGAGCACGCTCGACGTGGCATCGGCGAGGCCCTCGACGAGACCCAAGAACGTCGGCGCTGCGCCAAGGGACACGATGAAGACTGGCAACAGTGGGAAGATCATCTCCGAGGCGATGTCGGCAAGCAAGCTCGTAAAACCGAGCGCGAGGACCGTGGCGGGCAGACGTCGTTTGACTGGAGAAGGCACGTCGCTCATGAAGAATGCATCCTTGACTACGCCAGGTGTCGTGAGTGTGCCAGAAAGAATTTCGCGTTGGCACCACGACATGCGTTTGATGGTCTATGCGCGATCCTTTGGAGAATTCCGCCCACCCGCACCCATTCCCCAATCACACCCGCGTTTCGACACGCTCCCGTTCACGCAACAGCAAATACCCACACGGCACCGCAAATACATTCAGCAACGTCGAACTCACCAATCCCCCAAGGATCACCACCGCCATGGGCATTTCGATCTCCTGACCGGGACGCGCTCCCCCCATGATGAGCGGCACCAGTGCCAATCCCGTCGCCAATGCCGTCATCGCAATCGGTACGAGCCTTTCCCCAACACCGCGTAAAACGAGCTCCGCACCAAATGCCATTCCCTCCTCATTTTCGAGGTGCAAAAAATGACTCACGAGCATGACGCCATTGCGAGCCGCAATGCCCAATACCGTGACAAACCCGACGAGCGCCCCAATCGAAATCACGCCTCCGGTCAAGGTCACCGCAATGACCCCTCCCACCAGAGCCAACGGTAGCGTCGCAAAAACCAACGTCGTGAGGCGCAGAGAACGAAATTCGGTATGCAGGACGAGGAAAATGCCTACCAGCGCCGCCAGGCAAAGAATACCCAAACGCCGCCGCGCTTCCGTGCGCGCCGCATATTCTCCCACCAGCTCGGCATGATGACCCGCCGCCATGGGAAGAGCCGCGATCTTTTCACGTGCTCGTTTGGCCACCGTTCCCAAATCCGTGCCCGCTGCATCACAAGAAACATCGATGCGCCGCTGACCCGCTTCATGCTGCACGACATTGGGCGCCGGCGTGATCGCTATGCTCGCAATGTCTCCAAGGCGAGTTTCCGTTCCCAATGGTGAAACCACGACCAGGTTTTTCAAGGCCGATACATCCGTGCGCAATTTCGACTCACCAATCACGACCACTTCGCGAATTTGTCCCCCATCGACGACTTCTCCAACCCGGGTACCTTGTAAAACCGTGCGCAAATGTTGCTGCACATCGGCAGCGCTCAGGCCCGCTTGACGTAATGCATCTGGGGAAAGATGAACGTCGATTTGCGGGATAAGAACTTGCTGCTCGACTTTGATGTTCGTCGCTCCCGAGATCGTTCCCAATTCCCGGGCCGCAGCCGCGGCTTCGTCGCGTAACGCCGCCAAATCATGCCCCTGAATACGCACGACGAGCGATCCCGATCCGCCGCTCAATGCCTCTTTCATGCGCTCGTGCAAATACGTTTGCACGTCCCTTTGCAGACCCGGATATCCATCGACGACGTGTTGCACTTGCTCGAGTGCGCGCGTCAAATCGACCTTCGGATCCACGCTGATCCATAGTTCGGCAAAATTTGCTCCCACGACTTCGTCCGCAGCTTCTGCGCGCCCCAAGTGCGAACCGAAATGATGGATGCCTTCGATTTGTCGCAATTCCTTGCTGGCCAAAATAGTCGTGCGCCGCAATTCTTCCAGCGACGTGCCCGGTTTGGCCACCCAATGCATGAGGAAATCGTTTTCTTTGAAATCCGGCAGAAACGATTCGCCAAGAAATGGCACCGCCGCCAACGATGCAACCAATGACGCCAGCGTCACCGCCAAAACTCGCCGCGGTTTTTTCAGGAATTTTTGGACGTGCGGCAAAATCACTCCACGCAAACGTTGCGCAATCGGCGATTCGCGCCGCTTTTCCAAAGCATTCGGCAAAAGCACGAGGCACATGGCTGGCGTCAATGTCAACGCCACAGCCAACGAAGCGAGAATCGACAGTACGTATGCCAATGCCAGCGGCCGGAAAAACGCTCCCGCCAATCCATCCAAAAAATACACCGGTACGAAGACCAAAATCACGATCGCGGTGGCATGAACGACCGCACTGCGCACTTCGAGCGAAGCTTCCAAAACCACTTCGAGTGGCGACCGCGGATTTGGTTTTTGTCGTTCGAGCGTCAATCTACGCAAAACATTTTCCACGTCGATGATGGCATCGTCGACGACTTCTCCAAGCGCGACGGCCAATCCCGCCAGAGCCATCGTATCGATCGTCCCCATGACCGACTGCATGGCCAATGCCGCAGCGAGCAGCGATGTCGGAATCGCCACGACACTGATGAAAGCGGTACGCAAATCATAAAGAAATGCACCCAATACGACAATGACCAGCACACAACCTAGCAGCAATGCTTCCCCAAGATTGTGCAGCGCCCGCTCGACGAAACTCGCCGGACGAAAGATGGCTGGATCCACATCGACATCGGGCAAACCCGGCCGTAAAGCTTCGAGCGCCGCTTCGACGTTCCGAGTTACCTCGAGCGTATTGCCCCAAGGCTGTTTTTCTACAATGAGCAAAAGCCCCGGCTGATCATTGATGATCGCGTCTCCAATGGGTGGAGGTGCACCCTCGCGCACATCCGCGATTTCTCCGAGCGGAATGGACGCCAGGTTTGGCCGGTGAATCGTCGCCTCCGCCAATTCCTCGGGCGTCGTCGCGCCCGGATGCAAGGTGACGCCAAGTCGCTGCTGGGGCGTATCGACAAACCCGCCGCTCGCCGGAACCACCGCATTTCGTACCGTGTTTTGCACTTCGTCGAGCCCCACGCGATTGTCTCGAAGCCGCGCCGGATCGACGACGACTTGCAATTGGCGCGGTCGTTCGCCCCAAATCGCCACATTCGCAACACCCTGAACGGCAAGCAACCTCGGCCGCACGACCCAACGCGCTAGATCCGTCAGCGCCATTTGATCTTTCGTCGCCGAAGTCAATCCAATCTTCATGATCCGACTGGTCGACGATAATGGCGGCATCATTACTGGCGCCCGTGCAACCGCCGGCAATTGTGTGGCCGCGCGAGAAAGACGCTCCTGGACGAGCTGCCGAATTTGCAACACATCCGTGCCTTGATCAAAGAGCAACACCACCGACGACAATCCCGAAACGGATTTCGATCGTAATGCCTGGACGAACGGCACGCCTTCGAGGGCTCTTTCCAGGGGATCCGTAACCAAGGTTTCGACCTCCTGGCTCGATAATCCCGGCGCTTCGGTTTGAACTTCCACACGTGGAGGTGCAAACTCCGGGAAAACGTCAATCGGAATCCGTTGCACGCGCCACGCGCCGAAGATGACCATTGCCAGGGCCAAGGCAAGCACGACGACGCGCTGCTGGAGACAAGTCTTGATGAGCGATTGCATCATTTGCCGACTCCGAATTCTACACCGAACAATTCCGACGCTCCCGTACGTACGATGCGTGTGTCTACCGCGGGACCCAGTGCCAAAATCGCCCGCCCATTCTCGATTCGCACAACATCAACGCGACGCCGTTCATAGGCGTGTTCTTTCGTTTCCACGTACAACCAAGAGCCGCCTCCGGCATCGAAGACGAGCGCCGAAAATGGAACCACGAGTTGCTCCGCGGTCTGCTTTGTCCGAAGAAACGCAACAATTCGTTCTCCGGGACGACGTTTGGTATCCGTCGGTAATTCGTAATAAAAATCGACGGTGGAACGTAGGGGATCCGCAGACGGTGGAGCGAGAACCGGCAAAGCAACGACCGCATTTGCATGGCTCGCTGCCCGACCGACACTCGAAATCTGTGCCGAACTCTCCATAACGACAAACTCGGCCTCCCCCGCATACACGGAAACCCGAACCCATAACGCTGGTGAACCGAGGATCTCGAAGAGCGGCGCTCCTGCGGCAACGACTTGACCCGGAGCGACCGAAATGCTGCGCACGACACCATCTCGCGGTGAATGCAAGGCAATCGATACGTCCGCTCCGAGAGGCGCTTTACGAATCGTCGTGAGACGTTTTTGCGCTGCTCCAAGCTCGGCTTGTAAAACATCGCGTTCGGCCTGTGCTTCTTGAAGCTGTTTTTCGCTCGCTCCGCCTTCGGCCAAGAGTTTCTCCAGACGCTCGACTTTGGTCTTGACGGTTGCCAGTTGTGCCGACGCAATGGCCACGGATTTTTCGGCTTGCGCTCGAACATCGCGATCGGGCGGCGCAAATGGCGCGAGGTTCAACAGCGTTTGTCCCTTCTTTACGATCGCTCCGGGCTTGGGCAGCGTGGATCCCGACACCGTTGCCGAGAATGGCGCCGTGAGAACAAGCGCGCCACCCGCGGGGACGATGACTTCACCCGGCACCGAAATCATTGTTGCGGCAGCATTCTTTTCAACCATCCCGAATTCTAGACCGAGCCTTTTCTCGGCGTCTGCCGTGAGCGTCACCGTCGTTAATGCCGTTTCACTCGGTCGCGGGATGCTCTTCGCCGGAGGCTCGGCCGCGCCCGAAGTTTTTCCCGAACGACCACAACCCACCACGAGCAAAACGAGCCCGAGGAAGGTTTTTCCCAGAACAAAATGATCACGGCGCATCTTGTCTTCTCCCTACATGGCGGTCCAAATGGGCCCGTGCTCGACGTACGGCTGCTTCGAGGTCGATTTTGCGCAAACGAGCTTCCCCCACACGGCGCATTGCTTCGAGAACGACGACATACGATTCTGCGCCCGCTTCGAAACTCCTCAAAGCAATCGTCGAAGCGCGTTCGAGCAGCGGCAACACTTCGTCCCGAAAACGATGCAATGAAGCGAGCGCTTGGGTCAGTTCGAGACGTGCGACACGGATGTCCGTCGTTATGGTTTGTCGAAGTTGGCGATACCGCAGGGTAGCCATGACGAGCTCGGCTTCCGCTCGACCAATTCCCCCTGGATTCCAGTTGAAAATGGGAATGTCGAGTTGCGCTCCGGGAAGCGGGAGGAGAGGCGGACCGCCTTGCGAGCCAAGCGGTTTGACGTCAAAACGGCCCAGCATGGTGAACACGCGTGACTTTTCCCAACCAATGCGTGCCCCCGCCGCTTCCGTCGAAATCTCGGCCGCGCGAACGTCGGGGCGAGCCGCAAGGGCCAATTTCACCAACGCTTCTTCATCGAGCGCCATGCGTTCATCCACCGCTGAACTTACCGTGCCGATTCCCTGGCCAAGAGGACTCTCCGCCAAACCCAATGCGAGACGCAAACGCGCCGTCGTCATCGCGAAATCCGTTTTTGCCCGTTCGAGTTGATCCTCGGCATCCCGCGCATCGGCGTCTGCCGCCAAGGCTTCGAGAGGTGCGGTTTCGCCATCTTCATGCCGCGCTCGCGCGACTTTCGCCACGTTTTGCCACGTGCGGAGCAGCTCTTCGCGAGCCTCCATTCGTGCTTTCGCCGCATGAGCATCGATCCAAGCAAGACGTGCATCACGCGCGACGTCGAGACCCCGCTGCACGAGGCCGCGCGCGGTTCGTTCCACATCGAGTTTTGCCGCATCGATACGAAAGGGGCGCTGAATGAGTGCGGCCAGCGGAAAGAGCAAAGTCGTTTCGAGCTGCCGCGGACCAATCGGCAAAAGAAATGAGAACATCGGGTTTGGCAGGGCACCTGCGTCGGCCAAATCGGCGCGAGACGTTCCAAGCTGGGCCAGCTCCGCGCCAAACCCTGCGTTGTTCCACAAAGCGAGAGCAACGGCGCCGTCTTCATCCAGAGCATGGACATCTCGAACACCGGGCGGCAACGATGGTTCGCGCATCGGATCTTCGTTGAGCACGCGTCCCGATGCACGTCCGACCTCGCGCGAGACCCAGGCGTGATCGTATGGCGAACTTGCGCAACCACAGAAAGCGGCAGAGAAATAGACAAGAAGGACGAACGTCGGAGGACGCATCACGGGCAGTCGAGCATGCCCACCTGAACGTAACCTAAACGGGAAGTGTATTCCGTGCGATCGGGGGTTGTGCTAGGGACAAGGCAATGCGCGTGCTGATCGTCGATGACCAAGACGAAGTGCTGGATCTTTTGGCGCGAACCTTACGCCGTGACGGGCATGAAGCGCTCACGGCAGCGACGAAACAGGAAGCTCTAGCCAGACTCGAAACATGTTCGGTGGATGTCATCGTTCTCGACGTCGCTTTGCCGGATGGTTCGGGAATCGATGTTTGTCGAATCATTCGTGGTGAAGGTAATGGCACACCAGTGCTGTTGTTGACTGCTCATGCGGCTGTTCCGGAGCGAGTTGCGGGCCTCGATGCGGGCGCGGATGATTTTTTTGGCAAACCATTTGCCGTTTCCGAATTGCGCGCTCGTATTCGAGCTCTGGGTCGTCGGGGACCCGAGTTGCGCCCCTTGGAAATTCGCTCTGGGGATGCATTCTTGGATTTTCGAGCACGTCGCGCAGAAAAATCAGGCATCGAAGTGCCGCTCACTGCGCGTGAATGGTCGCTCATCGAATTGTTGGCTTCGCGTTCGGGAAGATTCGTCGCGCGGTCCGAGATTCTGGATGTGGTTTGGAGTGGCGATACGGAAGCGACGGCGAGCCTCGAGGTCTTGGTTGGGCGAATTCGGCGTAAGTTGGGTGATAATATTTTGCTCACGATGCGAGGTCACGGGTATGCGCTCGGTAAAGACTGAGCGGCGTTCGAGTACGCTCATGGGGCGCGTCGCGCGCGTTGCGGCATTGGCCGCATTGGGTGGCGGCTTTTTTGCGGCTCTTGCGGCGTTGATTCTCGCCGAAATCAAGGTCGAGCATGCGGAGGATCGGCGTTTGACTGAAGAAGCAAGCGAAATCGTATTCGAAGTTTCGCGACTTTCCGATGCCGAGCTTCTCGAGCACGTCGAAAAGGAAACCGAGGAACTCGAGCGTGTGAATTTACGTTTTGCAGTTCATCGAGGAGAGGTTTTCTTTGGCGGAGACGCAAATTTGCCGCGACTCGAATACGGTTGTGTGACGAACGATGTGCGCCTATGCGTCGTGAAAGACGGCCCGTGGTCTTGTGTCGTGGCCGCGGATGATGCTCCAACACTGGGACTTGCATTCATGGTGACCATCCTTGGCGGAGCGGCAATCATCGCCGCATTGCTCGGCGCATTGACGAGTCGCCGACTCGCGCGGTGGGCCATAGAGCCGCTGGTTCGTCTAGGCGAACGGCTCGGTGATGCTCCAATGGACCAAGCGACGGATCTCGGAGCGGACGACGGCGTAATCGAAATCGATACATTACGAAAAACGTTACGTGACTTGCTCGATCGGCGCGCCGACGCATTGCGATCGGCACGATTGTTTGCGGCCGGAGCCGCGCATGAATTGCGAACTCCATTGACGACTCTTTCGGGGGAGTTGCAACTTTTGGGCGAAGAGTCTCATGCTCCTTCCATTCAAGATCGAATCGCTGCGCTTCAATCTTCGACGGCGCATATCGTGGAGCTCGTCGAGCGGCTGCTCGTCTTCGCGCGCGTAGGAGCCGCAGAGGCCGCAGAGGCCATGCGGCACGACGCTGTCGAGCTAGGCGATGTCCTCGAGCAGGTTTGTCGCCGAGCTTCTCGAAACGTCATGGGACGGTTGACGTACGAGCCTCGCGCAATGCCTGTCGTGCGCGGCGATGAATCGCTTTTATCGGTGTTATTTGATAATGCCGTAAACAATGCGATTTTGCATGCGTCACCGGCTGACGTACGTGTCGTGCTCGACGAGCAAGACGGGGACGTCTTCGTCGATGTCATCGACGAGGGGCCGGGAATCGATCCTCGAGAGCGCGTTCGTTTATTCGAACCATTTCAACGGGGAACGGCAACCAGACCGGGCGCTGGGCTTGGGCTTGCGCTCGTTGGGCAGATCGCGCGAGCGCATGGAGGTGAGGCCGTGTTTGTCGATGCTGCCGGTGGTGGCGCGCATCTTCGGGTGCGACTGCCGCCATGGGCACCAAGGCCCGCGAAAGCGTGAAAAGCCGCAACGTGCATTGACGATGATGTTGCGGCGGCCCTCGAATGTGCATTGCGAATGCACTCAACAAGCTTTGCATACCACCCCAAAATGATGCGCCCTCAAATACCTCGGCACTCCGGTCTTGAACTGCCGTGGCGTCACGCGTATCCTGCCTCCACACCCACACGCGCACATGTGGCCCATCGCATCTTCCGCCGCCGCCCACGCCTTCGCCTCCCCACGTTGCGCGCCGGAACCTCTCTGAAACACGAGCGTTCCTACGATCTGCACTTTTTGGTGAAAGGTCAGGGGAGCCGAAGAGCGCCTCCCGGACAAACCGCGGTTTAACGGGTCGAGCCATCGTTTGACCTGACCGCTCGGTGCTGGTACTCCTACGCAATGCGACCCCTTCGGTATTCCATCAATGTCACATTGGACGGGTGCTGCGATCATCGTGCAGGCTCCACCGACGAAAACTTGCATCGTTACTGGGCCGAAAACCTCGCGCGCGCCGATGCCCTCCTCTTTGGCCGGGTAACCTACGAAATGATGGAGGCAGCGTGGCGGCTGCCGGCGACGGGACCGAGGCCCGATTGGATGGCCGAATGGATGGAACCGTTTGCCCGGACGATCGACGCAGCAAAGAAGTACGTCGTGTCGAGCACCCTTGAACGAGTCGATTGGAACGCGGAGCTCGTGCGCGGAGATCTGGGGAATGCCGTTCAGCAGCTCAAGCAGGAGTCGGGCAAGGGATTGTTCGTGGGAGGCGTGAAGCTCCCGCTGGCGTTGGCGGAGCTTGGATTGATTGATGAGTACGAATTCGTGGTGCACCCCAGGCTGGCGGGTCATGGGCCCACTTTGTTCGCGGGGCTATCGAAGTATATCGACTTGAAGCTCGTGGGCCGGCTGGAATTCGCCTCCGGTGCGGTGGCGATGCGATATGAGCCGAGAAGGTAACCATTTTTTATAGGGCCGAAAGCCTTTGCCCGGCCATACGGCCTCCGGTACGAGATACCATTGCCGGAAGCACGAGTCGCGTCACGTCGCGCGAGGCACTGTCATGAGCAATGTAGGCCGATGATTCGCTGGGGCTACTCGAGGTGAGCGGAGCTGGGGGGCCGTCGAATGTCTCCCCAAAATTCACCCAAGATTGCATTACCCGGTCGGCGCCGCCCATTCCGACATTGTGCCGCTTTTACGCAAGAAGTGGCAACTTGCGCACGGGTTTGCCCGTGAGCGCTCGCAGCGCATTGCATACTGCCGGCGCGGTCGGGGCCAAGCCGGGTTCACCAATGCCACCCAACGAGTCGCCGGTGGCAATGATGTGCGTGTCGATGATCGGCGTCTCGGGCAGCCGCAAGAGCTTGTAGTCGTCATAGTTGTTTTGCACTGCGCGGCCCTTTTCGATATCGATCTTGCCGTAGAGCGTCATCGTCAATGCATAGATGATGCTGCCCTCCATCTGAGCGACGATCGTGTCCGGATTGACGACACCTCCGCAATCGATCGCGCACACGACTCGGTGCACTCGCGGTTTGCCGTCCTCCAAAGACACCTCGGCGACTTGCGCGCAGATGCTGCCGAAAGATTCGTGTACGGCGATCCCTCGCGCATGCCCCGCGGGCAATGCATTGCCCCAGCCGGCTTTCTCCGCTGCAAGTTTCAATGCGCGAGCATGCCGAGGTCGGCTCGAAAGAAGCTCGAGCCGCATCGATAATGGATCGCTCCTCCCGAGCGCGCACAATTCGTCAAAGAAGCACTCGGTGGCGAAAGCATTGTACGAATGTCCGATTCCACGCCAAAACCACACGGGTACGGGTAACTCTGCCATGGCATAACCAACGCTTCGATGCGGAATATCGTATGGCAAATCCACGGCTCCTCCAACCGCCCACTCATCGATGCCGTCGACAATGGTCCGCTCGAATACGGCAGGTAATGGTTGCGTCGCAATGCGGTGGGTCCACGCGCCAGGGCGTCCTCGAGCGTCGATGGCGCCCGTCATCACGTTGCATGCGGCTGGTCGGTACATGCCGCCCGCAATGACGTCCTCCATGGTCCACACGACTTTGACGGGACGCTGCAATGCTTTGGAGACGTGCACGGCTTCCACGGCGAAATCGAGGTGTTTTCTCCGGCCGAATCCACCCCCGAGCAGCGTGACGTGGACCTTGACTGCGGCCATGGGGAGCCCGAGCATTTTGGCAATCGCTTCTCGAGTGAATACCGGCGCTTGCGTCGATACCCAGATTTCACATGCGTCCGGACGCACGTGAGCGGTGCATCCGAGCGGCTCCATGGGCGCTGCGGCGAGGTAGGGTACTTCGTAGACTGCTTCGAGCTTGCGCGTAGCTTGGTCCAAAATGCGGCCGGGGTCGCCGATCGTCTGCACGGGTTTGCTCGTATCGATGGCGGCGCGCAGCGCGCGGAAAACATCGGCAGTGGATATTTCGCTGCGAGGGCCTGGCTTCCATTGGATGGAAAGCGCGTCGCGTCCTTGTTTTGCAGCCCAGAAATGATTGGCAACCACGGCGATTCCCGACGGTATTTCGAGCACGGCGACGACCCCGGGAACCGCTTTGGCCGCATCCGCGTCGAACGAACCGAGCGAACCGCCAAAGATTGGGCAACGCGCGACGACCGCCACGAGCATTCCCTGGACTTTTACGTCAATGCCGAAAACGGTTTTGCCATCGAGTTTGTCCGGGGTATCCAAACGAGCGATCGGTTTACCCAATAAATCGAATTCTTCGGAGCGCTTGAGCTTCGGTTTGTTAGGGATAGGCATTGCTGCAGCATCGAATGCCACTTCACCATAACGAATCCTCCGGCCGCTCGCTTCATGAATGACCATCGACTGCTCGGCACGACACGTCGCCGGGTCGACTCCGAATCGCTTGGCCGCTGCGGCAATGAGCATTTCACGCGCGGCCGCGCCCGCTCTGCGTAAGGGATCCCAATTGTCGCGAATGGCATTGCTCAGGCGCGTCGTATCAGGCAAACCTGCATGCGATTGCCCGTGCGAACACCGATTATCGACGAGTGATCTCCACCGCAGACCGAATGCAACTCGTGGTCATGAGCATCCCGCCCGGCGGTGATATCGGAGAAGAACAGCATCAGCATGTCGAACAAATTCTCGTGGCGGTCGAAGGCGAGGGAAAGGTTGTCGTCAATGGCGTGGCGTCACCATTTCGTCCCGGCGATGTGGTGTTCTTGAGGCCGGGCGCAAAGCACAATTTCATCAATACTGGCAAGACCGAGCTGAAACTTTTTACGATCTATTCTCCGCCAAACCATTTGCGCGGCCGGGTTCATGCCACCAAGGCGGACGCTCAGGCGGACAAGGCCGACGAGGCGTTCGGGGCGGCGGTTGAATGAGCGACAGACGAAAGTCTTCGCGCCTTTGCCTGTCCGCGCCGAGCGCCTGAACCTTTCGCAAACGCGACCGTTCGTTCGATGTGCACGTTTGGGTGGGAGGTAATTTCTCGCCGAATTGCAAATTCGACGATCCTGCACCACGTTCAGCAGCGCGTCCGCATGGGTTCGCGTGAGCGCTCGTGGGCTGCCGGCGTTGCGAAGTTTTTCGAGAGCGAGTGCGTCCACGCCTTGTCAATGTACTCCGCCGCGTCTGGCGTTTTGCACGACGTGTCGCCATAATCGATTTCGACGTTGCCAATGCGCTTTGCCGCAGCGGTCGCGATCTTGCGAAGGGCCGCGTTGTGACAACCGATGGAGATGACCGCGCGGTTCATCGCATCACG
The DNA here is from genome assembly GCA_016715885.1 of Polyangiaceae bacterium. NCBI lineage: Bacteria > Pseudomonadati > Myxococcota > Polyangiales > Polyangiaceae > Polyangiaceae bacterium. The sequence continues at coordinate 752,050 of JADJXL010000028.1, read as the reverse complement.
CTCTTCGTTTGGCGCGGAATGGATTGTCCTTTCAATCGTGCTCAGCCGGTCCGCGAACCAATCGTCCGGCATCGTTTCGTCCAGCATGGCGATTGCGCCGACGAGGCTCCAACCAGCGCACCGCATGACCTCGTGCGGGGCAGCGAGCCACGCTTCGGCCCGTGAACGCGCGTGGGGGCTTTCGGCGGCGAGGTACGCGATGTAGCCGTGACACATGCGGGCGATGTGCGTGCCTGCCCAGCGATCGAGCAGCTCGGGCGTCATTTGCGCAGGATCGGCGACCTTTAATGCGAGGTTGCGCGCATCGTAATTGCCGGTATCCCAAAGCGAAAGGGCCAGTTCGTGGTCGACTTTGATGCGCTTGACGAGGGATTTCAACGTGGCAAAGCTGACGCCGAACATCGGCTCGGTGGCGCCATGACGGGCATACGTTTTTCGGGTCTGCGCCGAACCGGCTTGCTCGAGAGCGCTCATGGTTTCTGCGAGCGACATACGGGTTGGCGCAGGTTTGGCCATTGCGGCGGGACGTGCTTTGCGCGCGGGTTTCGTTTTCGACGAAGCGGGATTCGCCTCGCGTGCAGGCTTTGTCGTGGCTGACATGGGACTCCTCTCGAACTGGAAACGTAGGTTTTGCCGGAACGGAGGGCGACTCTAACACGGACGCGGGCAGCCGCGCGAGTTTGACGGCAAAAAAGTCACCGCCGCAAGCGCAAGCATTCGACATCGCTCGAAATACTGCAATATTCCTCGCTCAGTCGATCTAGCTTTCGGGCGCTCGCGACGCTGATTCAACGGACTGTTGGATGCTCGTCTGTTCGATCCCATATCGCATTGCTTCTTCAAGAATATTAATGTTTATATCTTGTAGCGTCCTGAACTTAATGCAATAACCCGTTACACTTGCCCTGCCGAGTTTTTTTCCATATGCCTGCGCCAAGTATTTCTTATCTTTTATCCCGAAGACGTAAACCGAGACTCCTGTTGTGTTTGCACTGATACCAATTTGGTAAAACTCTCTGGTTTTCCCAGCGGCATATTTCATGGTCTGGAATCCATACCCAATGTTGGGGTTGGAAACTGTTTGACCTTTCTCGTTTTTTGCCGTCTAAAAACCACAATCTACATTTAGGCATCAACTGTAGAATGATCCGGTGCAGCTCGTGCATGTCGCTTCGTTTTGGCTCAGGTTGAGAAGCAATGTACGCTTTGATTTGTTCGCGCGTGTTCATTAAAAATTCCTTTCCTTGCTCACCTGCCCGAAGAGTCCATCGAACGCCTGGTTCAGCACATCGTCAATCGCGGCTCCCTCGGCGTCGTCAGCCCTCTCGATCGCTGACCAACGCCAACGACCCGCCCCCGCAACCCACGTCGCCCCAAACGAAAGCCCACGACGTCCACACGCGCACGCTACCCAAATGCGACAAACTCTGCAACACATTTTCTTACCTCGCACGGATGACCTGGAATCCCCAGGCGCACAAGGCGACTTCCTCAGACGGTGCCTTGGTCGACCCGGGTCGCTTCGATTTTTGCAAGCCGCCTTGCGGTCGCCATTGCGGAGGGTGGGGGCACCGGCTGTCCGCCAGATCGAAGTGCATTTCTCACCAAGGACATCGGACGTTCGCAGTGCGTCGAAGCTTTCTATTGTGTTTATGACGCCATTTTGCGGGTACCGTAACATGATGCCCCCTCAGCGCGCCCGTCTTGAATTGCCTCGCCGTCACGCGTATTCTGCCGCCACCTTCCATGAATCATCGCTACCTCGCCATGATGCTTGCGTCGAGCCTGGGCCTCGCCGCGATGACCGCCGCACCCACCGCTGATGCTTTCTGCGGCTTCTACGTCGCGGGAGCCGATCAAAAATTGTTCAACAACGCCACGATGGTCGTGCTCATGCGCGAAGGCACACGCACCGTCTTGTCCATGCAGAACAATTACCAGGGCCCGCCGGAAAACTTTGCCATGGTGGTCCCCGTGCCGGTCGTCTTGCAACAAGAAAACGTAAAAACTCTCCCGTCGGCTATTTTCGACAAGATCGACCAACTCGCCGCCCCACGCCTGGTCGAATACTGGGAACAAGACCCGTGCATGGTCGACGCCAGGGTGGAAAGCAGATCCCGAGGAGCTGCCCCGCCCGCGGCTGCACCCAAGGCGGCCCGCGCAAAAGAATCCTCCGAGCTCGGTGTGACCATCGAAGCTCAATTCGAAGTCGGCGAATACCAAATCGTGATTCTCAGCGCCACGGATTCCGCCGGGCTCGATACTTGGCTCAAGCAAGAAAAATACAAGATCCCCGAAGGCGCCGAGCCTTTGCTCCGCCCTTATGTCCAATCCGGGTCGAAGTTTTTCGTGGCCAAAGTCGACGTGGAAAAAGTCCGTTTCGATAAAGGCATGGCCAAGCTGTCGCCATTGCGCTTCCATTACGACAGCGAAACGTTCAATCTGCCCGTGCGCCTCGGGCTCATCAATGCCAATGGCAAGCAAGACTTGATTGTGCACGTGCTCGCAAGGAATGCCCGCTACGAGCTGGCGAATTACAAGAATGTCACCATTCCGACGAACCTGGACGTCGACGAAGGCGCTCGCGCGCAATTTGGTGCGTTCTATGCGGCTCTCTTCGATCGGACGCTGGAAGAAAACCCCGGCGCCATTGTAACGGAATATGCGTGGGATGCAAGCACGTGCGATCCGTGCCCGGGACCGACGCTTTCGCCGAACGATCTGGCCACGCTCGGCATGGATGTTTTACCCCAAGAATCAGCCGATGATGTGTCTCGACCACCGCCATCGCCTCCTGCGCCGTTCAATTCGCCATTTTGTCCACGAAACCGTCGAAGGGCGCCAAACCAGGCATTCCGACGACAAATCCGCCGAGCGTGTCGCCAAGCCCGAGAACCGGTCGTCGTTGGCGACCAAGTGGTTTCGTATTGACGCGACTTCACGCGCGGTATGGATCCGATTCTTTGGGCGAGGATCTCGTATTTCGCAAGGCTGAACCCATCGTGGGCGGACGGGAATTTTTGCGGAGCGTGCCGAGCCCAAATGGGCAAGGCACAAGCGAACGAAAACTCGAAACGGGATCACAACCCGGCAGCATCAACAATTTTCAGGGTCGATATGCCATTCGGCATCCGTGGAAAGGGCCCATTACCTGCGAGAATCCTCGACGTGGCGTTTGGGGAGGCCCTCCTGCGGGAATGGCGCGTGGTCAAACGACCGTTGCGAAGGACGTGGCGTTTGCCCCGCGTGATGGCATTAAACTGGCTTCCTTCGTGCGGCATGACGTCCCGGAAATCCATTTGCAAGGTGCTCCCATTTCGATGTCGCGCGTGACGCACCCCGGTGTCGCCCCACAAAACGAAGCAAAGGCCGACCCCGCACCGAATCCGCAGCCTGCGTCGTCGACACCCACACCAAGCAGTGGATGCGGGGCATGCGCCATTGGAAATTCCGCAAATACGACGGGGTTTGTCCTGAGCATCGGAATCGTCATGGCTGGTTTGCTGCGGCGAAGACGTCGTGGGATGAATTGACCACCCGCTGCACCTCCGCTCATGGGCGGAAATGGCGTACCGGATCCGGAAGTTAAAATCACTCGCGGAGAAAACGGGGCCGTGACCGATGCGCAAATGGAGGCTGCAACAATCGCCAGGACGTTCGCATTTGGCAAAAATGACAGCAACGTGTGATCCTGCGGGCGCAGAAGCGATTTTGATCCTTCCCGTCCCCCGGTGCTCGTGATAAACAGCACGAGATGCGTGTCGCCAAGGTTCGACCCGGGCCTCTCAGCGCGAGTTTCGTTTTCGTCATCGGCCTCGGCTGCAGCGGAACGCAACAACACGAGGCGGCTCCGCCTGTCACGATCGCAACGACATCGCCGAGCGCCGCCCAGTCCTTCGCGACGCCAGACCCCGCGGAGACCGCGCGCCAAGCAACCACCCGCGCGCCTTCCCAATCGACCCGCTGCGCTCCCGAAGGATCCTTCCCCCCATTGGCGCCCGAGCCCAAGCCTGCTGCACCATTACCGTGTCGACCCACGGAGGTGGCAGCCGAAAAAATGATGTCGACCGACATGAAGGCTCGATACCAACCCAGGAAGGACAAAAGCACAGTCGAAATCAAATTCGGCTGTGACGGGCTCGATAGGGTCATATCGCGTATCGTGCTCGAAACCGGCGGCGGCCACGGAGGATCCCTCAATATCATCGAGATTTCTCGATCCGATCCGAATGCGGTCACGTATGACGTCATGGGCGTTCGCCTGAGCGGTTCCATGGTGGCTCGTCCCAAGTCGCCATTCGAGATCATGCGCTCGACGCTGTCCCAAGAGGCCGTCTATGCCAGAATGCCTCTCGTTCGGGCGGCTCTACGCACGACGATCGAAGAGATCGAGCCCAAATCCGATCCCAATTCACGTACGGGCAGCGGATCGGCATTCGGCTCGTCCTCGAACATTCACGTCCTCGTGCGCGTCGAGGACGCGTCGGCCCGCGCGATGGAGGCGCATTATACGGGTTATGTCAGCAGCCTGGGCCAGGCCCAATATCTGCCTTTGCAGCGAGCCCAGCAGGAGCTCGAACAAGCGCTCGGTGGATTGACATGGCACGCGGATTCGCCTCCAGATGAGATTGGACATTTTTTCGAGCGGAGATACGTCGACGCGCAAAAACGTTTTTCCGATTCCTCGGCGTGGTGGATCCGCGAGCGTTACGTGACGCTCGCCGCCCACGTCGGCACGCGGGCGCTCATCCCCTCGCTACTTCCGCTTTTGACGCCCACTACGAAGGACGCATCCAGCGGACGTACTCGCGATCTCGCCTTCGAGGCGCTCGTTTCGTTGACGGGCTGGGATCCGCGCGCACCCAATAGTGGCGAGCTTCCGCGAACGGCAGAAGCCGCGGCAAACGATTTCATCGAGGAATGCGGAAAGGTACCCGTCACGCGGTGAGTGGAACAAACCAGAGGCGCCAGCATGTTTTTTCAGAAACGCGGGAGTTGAACGTCATGAGCATTCGTCTGGGATGGGTTGTAGGATTCGCTTTGATTTTCGCGTCTGCATGCGATCGAGGTGCGCCTTCGCCTTCTCCGGAAGCTCCCTTGCAAGCACGCCCTTCTGCGGTGGCAGCACCAAGCGCGAGTGCCTCTGCGCAGGCATCAACGACGCTGGATCCGGCCGCCGTTGGATCAGCCACGGGGCTCGAGCCGGAAGTCACGGAAGGCATCGTTCGCGTCTCCGTCCCTCGGAATGACGTGAAGGTCGATGTCGATGGATGGACGATGCCGCCTTTCATGGGCCTTACGTCCTGGGCTGGTTTTACGCCGGGAAAACTGCCGGGCATCGAGGCCATGGTCATGGGCGATCTCGTGCTATTCGAGGACGAAGTGAGCGACGCGATGAGCGCGGCACTTGCTGGAGGGCTCAAGGTCACCGCATTGCATAATCACTTCTTTTTCGACAAACCCAAGGTATTTTTCATGCATATCGAGGGTGAAGGGAGCGTGGCGACGCTGGGCAAGGCCCTAAAGGAGACGCTCGAAGCATTCAGGGCGGTTCGCGCCAAATCTGCCGAACCACGTACTGGATTTGGTAAAACACCGCTGCCGGCGAAAAGTGCGATCGATGGCGCAAAGATAGAATCGGTTTTCGGTATCAAGGGCGCAGCGAAAGACGGGATGTACAAAATCACGATTGGCAGGCCCGCGACGACGGCTGCATGCGGATGTGAAATTGGAAAGATGATGGGCGTCAATACGTGGGCTGCTTTCGCCGGCACAAGCGATGATGCGGTCGTCGACGGTGATTTCGCGGTGACCGAGGACGAGCTTCAGCCGGTACTGAAATCGCTGCGTGGCGACGGGATCCACGTCGTTGCGATTCATCATCACATGGTCGGCGAGCGGCCTCGAATTCTGTTCCTGCATTATTGGGGCCGCGGGCCTGCTGCCAATCTTGCGGCGAGCGTAAAAAAGGCGCTTGGTTTGACGAAAGCTGGATGAAAATCCCTGGGACGCTGGCTCGGAGAAAATGCCGACGATGCGCAGTTTTTCGCGCGCGTACGAGCGGCAGCCTCGCAATGGGAGGCGAGCGGAGAGCCGATCACAATCGGCCGCAGCGAAACGCGCGAGGCGTCACGCACGGACGAGGGCGCTGTCCGTCATCTTGCGCTGCGCTTTCCGTCTTTGGGCGTTTCGAGATTGCACGCGCGGCTCGTGCGTAAGGGTGACGAATGGTTTCTCGAAGATCTGAACTCGAAAAATGGCTGCTGTATCAATGGCGAGCGCGTGACGCGTGCGCCCATTCAGGACGGGGATTTCATCGAAATAGGTTCGGTCATTTTACGATATCGCGCCGCCTTGCCCGCATCACCCGGCTTCGACGGCGATTTCGACAGCGCGATGAACCCCCCCGAGGTCATCGGATTCTCGAGCCTTGTGCCTAACATTGCCGCAGACCTCGATACGCTCGGTCGTATCGCACGTTTGCCTGTTTCGACATTGTTGCTGGGCGAGACGGGCGTAGGCAAGGAGGTTCTCGCACATGCGATGCACGTGCGGGGAATTGTCAGACGTCGCGCTGAGCGCTTTCCCGTCTGGCCGAATGCGCGAGAAGACTTTACGACGAGGACTGCGCCGCGCCTTGACGCCAGAGGGCCGTCCCATCCTGCGCGTAAATGACAACGTCGCCCTCGTCCTCGACGACGAGGTAGCTTCCAGCGTTGCCCGATGTGCCAGTCGACCAAACAACCGCGGCCCCACCATAAACGACAAGATTGCCGTCGCCTTGCATGACGCACGTCGTCACCGATTTTCCTGCGGTCCCAGAAGACCACAGAACGCTTTGCGGAGCGCTGCCCGTTGCGAGCTTGTACAGCACCAGGTTGCCATCGGATTGCAGGACGAATTGGTAGAGCCCATTGGCCGAATAAATGGACTGGTTCGGACCCAGCGCTTGGTTGGGACCCATCGTATCCGTCCAAGATCGACCGCCGGTGACGATTACATTGGACACGAGCGAATAAAGGTCCGTATTGTAACCACCGGACGCGTTGTACACCATGACCACCGTATCGCCGAGCGAGTAGCTCGGCGCATAAGCAATGGCCGGATAATGACCGTCGCACACATAAACGTTCGTGAGGAGCCATTGCAGCTCGCCGCTCGAGGAAAACGTCCCTGTGGCCGCGTAGATCTTGCCGTCGTTGTCGTAGGTGAGCAGAATGCGACCGTTGCCGAGATACGCGAGGTGCGGGTGGGAGCCTTTTTGCATGAGCGGGAACGGCCCAGGCTGCCAAGTGATTGACGACTTGTCGCTGGAAAAAGTGCCCAGGTTGTACCAAATGTACCCTTTCTCGTTATGCACCTCGAGGATCGTGTTGCCAGTGCTGTTGCGGGTGATCGTGGGATAGTCGCCTGACACCGTAGCGGGCGGATTTCCGGCGCTGTAGTTTACCACCGTCCAGTCCGAGCAGCTCACGCTCGAACCCGAGAAGGTGCCGATGTTGTACGCCATGTTGTTGTTGCCGGGCGCATAGATGACGATCATCTCGAATGTTTTGGTTCTCATTCGGATTCGCGGCGATCGTCGGCCAGCTACCGCTGTCGTATTTCTTTCCGCTGTTCGCATTCGGCCAATTCACGGTGCCGCTGGTGCTTGCGAGCGTTCCGCAGTTGGCTCGCAGCTCGGAGATATTCGCATCGACACTCAAGAGCGATGAATAGCTGAAGCTGGACACGACGATGCCATCGTCACGCACGGCAACGCTCGGGGCATTGCCCTGGTCGTATTGCGTCGCCTTTCCGCTGTTCATCCAGAATGAAGTGGACGGCTGAATGCCGCGCCCGGTCGTCATCGGCATGGCTTTGCAAATGGCTTCGGCCAGGGGGGAAACGACGTAATAGAGTTGGCGCGTCGCCTGTGTGTAGAGGTTCATGTTCTCGACGATGTCGAACACGGCCTGTGCAAACCCGCTATTGACGCTGCCTTTCTCGGAGGACGTGAGCCAAGCCGTGCTGGCGGGTGCGGGGAGCGTGTTCGGGCCGGCGGTGCATTGTGCCGATGCCATGACGGCGTTGCCGCCGGGTCCGTAAATGATCGACGTCAGGACGTAAACTTCCTCGTCGTCCGGCGCATTGCTCGTAAACTGGGAATTCGAGAAAAGCTTGACCGTGGCGAAGGTCAGCGGCAGGGCTCCGAGCGGCCATGATTGCTCGGGCATGTTGATCACGTACGGCTGATTGTACATGACATACCATTCTCTGCTCGCGAACATGACTTGATTCGATGGGTACGTGCCGAAGTAGACACCCGCTTGGTATGGCGTGGTCACGCCTCGCATCACCGAAGAGGTGGCGTCTTTGGTCGCGCCATACCAGGCGGCTTGCACGTTCGACGCCTGGAGGCAGGGTACCTGGTTGCGAGGGGCGGAGCGTGGAGAAACGCAGGATGAAATGCGCACGAGCGCGTGAGCAACGACGCCCATTAAATTGAGCCGTCCACCGTCGTCCGCTTCGGCGAGGATATATTCGTAGAACTTGATCGTGAGGGTGCACGCGAGACCTATGTCGGCGATGACGTCCAGGCCCGGGACCGCCTCGACAGACAGCTCGGCCGCCTTGAGCGCCTTTTTCACGATGTCCGCAAAAGCCCCGACATTGTCACCGAAGTAGAGAGCCGTGCTCGCGGTGCTCGCGGTCGTCCCCGCCCAGTCGATGCTGAAGCTGTGCTGCATCAGCAGCGCTACCGATTGCGTGGCACTGATCGGGCAAAGCACGTACGTATAGCTCAGGTCGGCCCTGTCGTCGCCCGCGTTGTTGCGAATATGATAAGCAGACGCCTTTACAGTCATGATCTGCACGGTGCCGCCACCCTGGACTTGAGTCGCCCAATCGTTGAGGCTGCTCACGATTGGCGCATAGGTCTTGTCACCCCCGGCCACCTCCGCGATGAAATTGGCGAAGCTCACAATGCTGGTGACGATGTCCGCGCTTGGTACCTCCGTCGTAGGACCGCTTATTTGGGGCTTCGTCAGGGCATACTCGGAGCCTTGACTCACGAAATAGATTCCATTGACCTTGTTCTTGTTGTACGAGCCCCACCCGCGGCTGCCGGGCGGCTGAAAGGGAACATACAGCTTTGCAAGGGCGTTCAAATCGAGATTCATTGTGGGCGTGGTCATGCTGCAATGCTTTCTGTGGTCCCGATGTATGCGTCTCCGCGCGATATCGTTATGCCGCGCGTCGATTTCGAGCTCGGGCCGCTCGATTCCAATCGTAAGACAATCAGGGTGTCTTGGTCGCGTCAAGTGATTTCAGCACCTGCAGCTCGCCCAAAGGTCACGATTTTATCCACCTGCAGCAAAATTGCTCGGGTGCATATTCTTCCTTGGACGTTTCAGTGGTCGGTGCGTGGATGAATGGACCATTATTCACTCGTTCGACACGAGCCCCCGGTGCCGCCACTCGCGCCCCCAGCCCGGCCTCCCGCCATGTCGGGCGGGGGCGCGCCCCGGCCCCGGGCGGGGGGGGGGGGGGCCGGGCGGGGCGGGGCGTGCGGGCGGGGCGCGGGCGGCGGCGCCGGCCCGGGAAACGAACGAGAGCACATGCCACCGTTTTCCCGCGACCTCCGCGAACGAGAATTGCGCAGGCATACCCGCATACTCCTCCACAGCGCGCTGCCAGAAGAGCCGTGCTTTCGTTGACCCTGAACACGCCCCACCCCCCCCCCCCCCCCCCCCCCCACCCCCCCCCGCCCCCCCCCCCCCCCCCCCCCCCCCCCCCCCCCCCCCCCCCCCCCAACCCAAGGGGCCCCCCCCCCCCCCCCCAAAAGGCCCGGGCCCCCCCCCCCCCCCCCCCCCCCCCCCCCCCCCCCCCCCCCCCCCCCCCCCCCCCCCCCCCCCCCCCCCCCCCCCCCGGTTCGCAATTCTGTTGTCGAGTCCGTCCGTTCGTGTAAAACCTGCCCGATGGCCCGGGCAAACTCTCCGCGTGTTCGTCGTCGTGAACGAGGCAGTACGCACGATGCAATGTTCCGTCGTACGTTTTCCGTGCCAAAACATGCGGCATCGGCGCTCAAAACGATGCTGCCCGAAGACTTGGTCAAACGCATCAAGTGGGACAAACTACGCTCGAAGTCGGGGAGTTTCTCGGACGCGAAATTGACCAATCGTTATTCGGATGTGCTATTCGAGGTAGAGATCGACGACGATTTGGCGTTTATTTACGTTTTGTACGAGCACAAGAGCGAGCCCGAGAAATGGACGCTTTTGCAACTGCTCGAATACATGGTCCGGATCTGGCGTGCGTATCTGCGAGAACGAGGCGGCAAGAAAGTCGATCGATTGCCGATCATTTTGCCCGTGGTGTTGCATCATGGGCAAGCAGGCTGGACGGCTGCGCGTCGGTTCATCGAATACTTCGGGTCGCTCGAAGCGTCACTTCGTCCGTACGTGCCAAACTTCGCGATCTTGCTGGACGACGTGGGGAAAGTGAATCCCGACGACTTGCTTGCCCGACCGCTCACTGCGGAGGCCAAAGTGGTGCTCTTGTGTTTGCTGCTAGGGCGAACGCCAGAGCGGTTGTTCGAGGAGCTTCCGAAGTGGCACGAGCCGCTTTCCGAGGTGTGGAGGGAACAAGACGGGGCGCTTGTGTTTTCGGCAGTCATCGTGTATATGAACCAAGTTGCTCGCATTCCTGAAGAGGAAATCACGATGGCCCTGCAGCACTCTTTGAAGCTCACCCCCGCGGAGGAGATTTTTTTTGCCGACGAGGTCTTGCGCCAGCGTGCCTTGCGCAAAGGGCTGCGTGAAGGGAGGCGTGAAGGGAGGCGTGAAGGACAGCAGGAGCTGCTGCTGAAGTTGCTGCGGCAACGGTTTGGTGAGTTGCCAACGGAGGCCACGGCGACCATTCAGGCGGCAACGTTGGCGGAGCTCGAGGACATGGGACTGCGTGTCTTGAATGCCGCGACGCTCGAGGACGTGCTGGGCAAACCGGCGCAAAAGCGAAAGTAGGCGCTCGTCCGTCGTTTTGCTGCGGCACGAGCAGAGCCGCTCCAATCACGGCGGCGTTTTTCCTCGCCGAAGCGCATTCAATGCAGCGTCGATCGTATCGTTCGACACGAGCCCCCGGTGCCGCCATACCTCGCGCCCAAGCTGATCCAATATGACGACCGTCGGCACTTCGCGTATATCCTTGAATGGCCCGTCGCCTCGAATCGTTGCATCGTCCGCCATTGCAACGGGATAGGGCGGCGCCACCACCTTCGTGAATGCCTCCACGAGCACCTTATTTTGCGGCGGCTCGAGCACGATGACGCCCGCATTGATGCGCGGCACGTGCTTTTTCACGACCGTCGACAAAAATCGCGCTTGAGCGTGCGAATGAAGGTCGTTTGTCGTGATGAACCCGAGGACGCTGTATCGACCCGCAAGCGTCTTCGTCGATAACTCTTTTCCGTCGAGCGTCGAATAAGAAAAATGCACCATCGCTCCCGTGGGCGCAGGTGCTTTCGGCGTTTCGGGCAAAGGCTCGTCAGCTACCGGCGTACACGCAACGTGGGTCATTGCGACGCTGAATGCAAACGTAAAAAAAATCCTCGGTGCCATCCGATTACACCGTGCCATCGATCGCTTCGACATCCGTATCGAATAAATCCGCAAATTCACGTAAGGAACCCGGCAGCTCCGACTTGCGCCGCCGGTGAGCCAAAATCGCATGCGCAAGCTCCTCCACAATCGGCGGCAATGGCGTTGTTTCCAATGTTACACCGTCAACGACATCACCACATCGAGGAGCATGTGCATCCGCTAACAAACTGTCGTGCCGCGCCCAAAAAATACCTTCGTCAGGAATGTAACGACACCAGAGCACGCGTACGAATTGTAGATAAACTGGCTGAATGAGCGCCACCACACGTGCTCCGCCCGATGTCATCCCCGCAAGCGCTCGCGCCATACGTGTCTCGACACGCTCGGCATTCGTTTCCATGGCCATCGCCATTTCCATACGCGCCCGTCTGTCCGGATCGGCTTCAACACCAAGTAACGGCGCATACAGCGCAAGGAGTGGAACGGAAAGGCTCGGGCCATCTTCGGCGAGCGCGTCGAGCCAAGCTTCTCGCGCGTCGGGAGCAAGACCTGCGTAAAGGTCGGCGGCGGCGAGCGCTGCGTCGGCATCGCTGGCAAGCGCGCCCAGCCATTCCCGCCATGCTGCGAGCATCCGAGGTTCGAGTGCTGAACGGTCGGTCGTCTCTTGCGCAGCAGCACGCGATTCGACCAACTGCAAGACAGCGCGTCCTTGCGGAGGCTCATGCGAGTCGCTCATTCGGGCTCCTTCGCGACGGCATCGATACGTGCACCGATCTCGACGACGAGATCCTCGAGCAGTTCATCCAACGCGGCGGCTCGATCGGGGGGCGCGGCGATGACAAGCGCGCCGCCTCGTTCGGCGAATACGAGGCCGAGGCCTTCGCTCGCTTCGAGGATGCCTTTGACATAGACGACGTCGGGTGGGCGCACGTCCACGCGGCGTGCGTACAGGCCTGCGGATGCCGTGGCGATGGGCAAGGCGCGCTTGGAACGAGCGGTGCCTTTGGAGCGGGTGTCGGAAGCGGCCAAGGGGACGGGTGCGGGCGGGCGTCCCGTGTCGGGGGCGGGCATCGGACTGATCAAGTAAGCACTGCCTGGAGGGGAGATCCAGGGTCGTACGAACGGAAGTCGTGGCGTTTCTGGATTGCGGCGTGAAACCTTGGCCATCTCGACGTCGCACCGTTCGTGCTCGCGAAAGCAAAAGCGCTAGATTCCGCGGCGATGTCCCACGCTGGCGCACCGAGATCGTTCGCGACGAGAAGAGCAACCTTGCTGTCGAAACAGCTCGCGGGCGACGTGGGTCGACCGGATCGCGACGAGGATGACGAGGATCTCGACCTTCCAGCGTTCGACGTGGGCGACGACGACGCCGAAGGTGAAGCGGGCACCGACAAGTTCGAGGATGACTTGCCCGCACTTCGCGACGATGGCGGCGATCCGTTCGACGATGCGAATGCGGCGGACTTGGACATCGGCGTCCACATCGACGACGACGACGCGCGGGACACGAGCGCAGACGCGAGTGGCGATGCGGTGGATGTTGGTTCGCTCGATGAAGACTTCGCGCAATTCGACAACGACGCGTCGGCGCTCGACGAGGAACGCGGGACCGATGGGTTTGTCGAGGACGACGAGCTTGGTGCGTTCGACGGCGAAGCGAGCGCTGCGGATGACGGCGGTTTCGAAGGGACGGGCGAAGACGCGGCGAACGACATCGATGAAAGCGCGCTGCCGGAGCTCGACGAGAGCGAGCACGATCATGCGGACGAAACGCTAGGCGACGTTCTTTTGGAAGAAGCGGCGCGTGCGCAGTTGCCGTCGTGGGCCGCGAGCAGGTTTGTCCCGCTGGAAGGGGCGGGGGCATCGGTGCCGTGTGCGTCCGTGTCCGTCGTTGGTGGTCGCGTCTTTGCTGCGGGCGATGTGGTGCTGACGGTCGACGAAGGAGCGCATGCGGCGCGAACCGTGGGGCTCGAGGCGCCCTGTTTGGCGATTGCTGCAACCGAAGAAATGGCCGCGATCGCGACGGTGCGTGGAGGACTGCTCGTCAGTCGTGACGGCTGCGCGTCGGCCGCATCCGTCGCTGGTTTCCGTTCGTCGAAAGGGCCGTTGGGTTTGGCATGTACGCCCGGGCGAGTGTGGCTTCTCCACGATGGAGCTCTCTGGTCGATGGCGGGTGGCGACAACGCGCTCGTGCGCGTGCGGGAAAGCGGCGTGCGCGCGATTGCCGCGACAAACGGATCGCTGCTCGCGCTTTCGTCGCGATCCGATGGGGTATTCGTGGAGAGGTTTCGTGGTGACGACGAGGCTTGGCAATCGACGGCGCTACCGTTGGACGTCGCGAAGTTTGTCACAGCGGAACATCGGCCGATGCTGGTGGCGACGGCGGAAGGGAAAGCGAGTTGCTATCGCGTCGCCGCGAGGGCTCTACGCATCGAACGACGGAGCACTTTCGTTCGTGCGGATCGAAGTGCCAGGAGCATCCGCAGCTTGTTTTGCGGGCGACGGCGAAGCGGCGGACTTGATGGTCGTCACGACGTCAGCCGACGATACGCTGGCGCACTTGATACGCGTCACGGACGAGGGTGAGGCTTCGCGGCTTGCCGAAATCCGCGGCACGCTGGACGGCGGATCCTTTGGCGATGTCTCCGTTGCGTGGGATGCGTCGCGCGAGCTCGTCTGGATCGGCTCGCGTCACGGGCTCGTTGCGCTGGGCCCAGCGCGCAAACACTGAGCGAATCGTTACGCTTCGACGAACGCGCGATGCAGCGCGCGTTGCGCTTCGGACAGCGCGTCCTTCGCGATCACGGATCCAAGGCGCAGCGGCGTTGCCGTGAAGGTGAGGGGAGTCGTGTTCACCACGCGCAGCGTCGAAATGAATCGCTCGAGCGGCTCGGTGGTCGCTGCGAGCCCATCGCCCACGACACTCACGACGGCCGCATCTTCCGTGAGCTCGAGCGACGGTTCTGCATCGAGGAGACGCTGCTTGGCGGCGCGCCAATCGGGCACGTTGAGCAGCGACACGACGAACGAGATGCCTCGTTCGTCGACGGAAACGTCTTTCAGCGGGACGTTTGCTTCTCTTGCCACACGAAGCAATCCGTCGAGTTTGCTCGCGTTGCTCAATCGGCCGAGCACCACGTTGTTTTCGCCCACGACCGCGCGCGCACGCAGATCCGTGCGTGGCGCGAATTTTCGCACGACGGTTTGTCTTGGTGAATCATCTTCGCTGTCGAACGTAGATCGCGCGTAGATCGCGATGTTCGCTCGTCGTGCCCACTCGACGGCCTGCGCGCAGAGCACCTTCGCACCGCATTCGGCCATCTCTTGCAGCATCGCGTGATCGAGCTCGGGCAAGTGTTTCGCATCCGGAACGACGCGCGGATCGGCCGAATAAACCCCGTCGACATCGCTGTAGATCTCGCAGCGTTCGGCTTCGAGCGCCGCGGCGAGCGCGACGGCAGTCGTATCCGAGCCACCGCGGCCGAGCGTCGTGATCTCGCGCCGGTAACTCATGCCCTGATAACCCGCGATGATGACGATGCGACCGCGTGCAAGCTCGTCCTCGATGCGGTGAGGCCTGACCTCGATGATGCGTGCATCGAAATGCCTGTCGTTCGTGAGGATGCCCGACTGGGATCCCGTGAACGAAATGGCGTCCTCGCCGAGCGCTTGGATGGCAATCGACAAGAGGGCCATCGAGACGCGTTCGCCCGTCGATAGAAGCATGTCGAGCTCGCGGCGGGGCGGATCGGACGTGTCTCCTGCTCGAGAGGCGACTTCTTTTGCGAGCGAAAGAAGACCATCGGTCGTTTTTCCCATCGCGCTCACGACGACGACGACATCGTTGCCGGCGCGTTTCGTCGCCACGACGCGACGCGCGACGCGCATGAGTTTGTCGACGTCGGCGACCGAAGAGCCGCCGTACTTCTGCACGATGATCGAACGCGGTTTGCCCGAAGAAACTGCGTTTTGCACGAGACACCTCGACGGCGAATGGACGCCTTGCAGCGTTCTTTCGTCCGCTAGCACGACCCGTCTTGGTGGGCCAAACCCGTAGCGTTCACGGGAGTGTTTCGGCGCTCATCTGTTCGTAAAGCTCGGCTTCTGAAGCACGACCTTCGGCACGCGCCGTAGCTGCAAGGCGCAAGAGCACATGCTGACGAATCGGCCAGAATTCTTGCACGATCTCCGGCGTGCCGTCTTCGATGCGTGTCGACACGAGCGCAAGCAAGTCCATGTCGCGACCGAGGCGACCAAGTGCTGCGGCGAGTCGACGTGCGATCTCGTGGTCGTCCGGGTTGCCTCGAAGTCGTTCCGTCAACTGGTCGACGAGCGCTTCGTCGTCCTCGTCGTGCGCCTGGGTTTCACCTGACGAAACCGGCTCGGATGGTGGAACCGGTGTCGGACTGCGACGCGTGTGCGCACGCGGTTCCTCGTCGTCTTCGTGTTCGTGCGGGCGCGTGTCCTCGCGTTGCGGCATCAAGGGAACGGCGCGACCAAGCTCCGTCGACACGCGACGAAACGCTACGTTGACGGCTCGATCTCGCGGGCGCAGTCGAAGCGCTACGCCCAGATGTCGCTGCGCAGCTCGTAGATCACCGCGCGCGTTTTCTTCGACGTCGGCTGCTTCGACGAGCATTGCAGCCAGGGCAGCGGCGCGATCCGTGTCCTGTGGGAACGCCGCTTCGATCGCTTCGCGTAGGCGCGCGAATGCGAGAGACGCGCCTGCAAGGTCCCCGAGCTCTGCACGCCATCGTCCTTCGAGCAGCCGTGCTTCGGGCGTGAGGGTTTGTCCTGGCAGAATCGTGCGCACCCGAGCGATCGCGGCGGGCCTGTCCGATGCATGTTCGACGAGGCCTCGTGCGAGCTCGATCTCGACTTCCGGCAGGGTTTGTCCTTTTCTACTCAGGATCGCCGATGCACGCGCGAGCAAGTCGAGCGATCGTCGCCCATCTCCGGCCGCTCGAAGCGCCCGCGCAAGCCCGAGCGAGGCTGCGGCGCTTTCGGGGGCGTATCTGAGCGCGCGTTCGAAGAGCGAGCGTGCTTCGGGCACGTATCCACGATGAAAAAAGGCTTCCGCTGCACGCATCCACACGCGGTATCGAGCTTCGGGGCCGCGAGCCGCTGCTTCGAGGTGCTCGGCGTCCGCGCGTGCACCCGTGCCATCGCCCAGATCGAGGCGAGCGGTGAGGCGCATCCAGCGCGCTTCTTCGAGCGCTGGTGAGCGCACGATGGCTTGATCGATCGCATCGAGGCGCTGTTTCGTATCCGTCGCGAGTTTGGCGACCTCGAGCCATGCAAGCGCAGCGAGCGGTGCGAAGGGCTCGTTGTGCGCTGCGCTCGAAAACGCCGCGATCGCCCCATCGTCGTCGCCGATCGCCGCGAGCAATCTTCCGCCAAGCAGGCCTGCATCCACGGCTGGCATTGCGTCGACGAGCGTCGAGAGTGCCGCTTCGGTTCGCGCTTCGGCGATCGCATCGATCCACGCGATGCGCGTCGTGATTTCCGGATGTCGCGGAGCTCGTTCCAGCGCCAGGAGATACCGCCTGCGCGCTTCGTCGAGATTGCCCGCGACCGCAGCGTCGTCGGCATCCAGTGCGATGTCGGCTTGCTCGATCGCGCGGATGGCTTCTGCGGGCAGCGCCGCTGGCGCTCCTGTGACGGCGATCTGCAGAGACAAACGATCTGCATCGGCCGAAACGGCGTCCCATCGAGTTCCCTCGACAGCGGGGGCCCGAGCGCCTGCTGCTGGTAGGACGTGACGAACCACGGCTGCGACGATGTCATGAAGAACGACCGCGCTGCCCACGACACGCCCGAGCGGCCTGCAAGCTTCCGCGAGTGCCCGCACTGCAAGCACGTGGGGCGGTGCCCCGAGATTCACGCCGCGAGCGCGTTCTGGCACGAGGCGAACGTCACGATCCGTCGGCACGACGACGACGTCGAAAGCGAGTGCTGCGCTTCCCAGACGCAAGCCCACGCTCGCGCCCCACGGTGACGACACGAACCCCACGTCGGGCGCGGCTTCACCCAGAATGCCGCGCAGGCGTGGTGCGACAAACCCTGCAAGGTCGTGCAAACCCATCGACAAGGCGAGCTGTGTCAGCGCGCCTCGCTTGTGCCGCAGACGCGTGACGCCGCCCGATAGGTCGACGGGAAAGCGCACGTTTGGCAGCGCGAGAGCGAGTTTGTCCACCAGAACCGGGCCCAAAGCGAACGGCTGATCCAGCTCGATCGACAGCATCCCGCGGTTGACCGAAAGCAGCAGGCTTGGCTTGTCCTTGGGGCGTGGCGGAGCCTCCGCGCGTTCATTCGGCGCAGCTCGAGGCGCACGAAGATCCACGCGTCCGAAGTGGCGAGCACGCCCTCCTGGACCGAGACCGACAGCCATGTGGGTGGGCAGCGTACCAACGCTTGGGCTGGGCTGCGAATTCAGTGCGTAATTAACCAGCCCCGCGCTCAGACATCGCCCTTGGCGATCTTGTCCTTCATCTTCTTGATGAGCGTTGGGAACCCGTCTTTTCTGATGATCTTCGTGAACTGCGAGCGATAACTCGAAATCAGGCTCACGCCGTCCGTCGTGATGTCCTGAATGCGCCACTTGCCGTCCTTCTGCGCAAGCTTGTAGGTGATTTCGATGGGCTCGGCGCGTTTGTCCGTCTTGGAGACCGCCTTCGTTTTCACGATGATGTGTGAATTTTTCTCGGTTTCGCCGATGTATTCGATGTTGTAGTTGAGCGTCTTCTTGATGTTGCGCTCGTACGACCGGCGAACGAGCTGCTTGAGCAGGTCGCTGAACTGAGCTTTTTCGGCATCCGTGCGAGCAGCCCATTCGGTGCCGAGTGACGCTTCGGCCATCGTTTGGTAGTCGAGGACTTCGTCGAGTGTGGCCGAGACTTTCGCGTCGGTTCCCGACTTGGACAGGAGCTCGACGAGCTGAGTCTGCTTGGTCTTTACTTCATCCGTTGCGGGTCCTGCCCAAGCGAACTGAGCGCTTGCGAGCGCAAGGCCCAAAGAGAACATCACTGCGGGAACAAAGTGCGTTCTTTTCACGATCGACTCCTCTTCGATTCAATGTTGGGGCTGCCGCTAGAAACAGTGGTTGGAACCTCTGCATGACCACGGAAGTCCGCACAAGCAAGGTTTCAGATGACAGACGTGCCTCATGCGAACGAACATTCGACGAGAACCTGCTCGAAGTATTGCTAGAGGCACCGAAGGCCGAGCAAGACGCGTAAATTTGCGCCTTATTCAACATCGGCTCGACGTGTAGCAAGATGACCGCCATGGGCAGACGAGGACTCGCGATAACCGGCGTCATCGGAGCAGTCCTGTGTTTCTCCCTCGGGTGGTTCGCCTCGCGCTCCGTCGATGCTCCGAAGCGTGAACCGGCGTCCACGCCTTCGAGTGAACCCGTATCGGTCGACGCATATGACAGCAGTGTCGTGGATCCACTGCTTCTGATCGACCCATCGAAGGTCATGCTCTTGCCCGACGCGTCCCTGACGATTGAACCGCCGGCGCCGCCGCTCGTTCCTGGGCAAACCAACGATCGCCGCGACTAAGATGGTGTCGGGACCTTACCCCCCATCCCGGGTTAGGGGGTGAGGTGCGCGACCGCATTCGCGAGCGCGACGCTCGACGGTGGAATGTGCACCGCGAATGTCGTGCCATTCGTCTCGTTGCTGTCGACGGTCACTTCGAAACCATGGTCGTCGACAATGCGTTTAACGACGGCAAGGCCAATTCCCATGCCCTTCGAGCGCGTCGTGAAGAACGCATCGAAAAGTCGCTCGCGGGCTTCCGGATCGATTCCGACGCCACGATCGTTCACCTCGAACGTCACGCCCGTCGTGTCGTTTTTCGACCATCGCAAGGTCACTACCGAACCCGCCGAGCTTGCTTGGATCGCGTTACGTACCAAATTCCAAACCACCTGCCGCATTTGCGCCATGTCGGCGACGATGTGCACGTCGCTCGGCCCTTCGCATCGCACGATCACGTCACCGCCACGACCGGATGTCGCTGCAAGCTTTGCGACGTCACGCATGATCGCCGACAGGTCCATGGGCTGTTTCGTCGGGCTGCGAGGTCGGGCGAGATCCATCATGTCGCCAACGAGATGATTCATTCGTGAAGTTTCTCGTTCGATGATGCTGCAAAGCTCGCGATCCTCCGCGGCGAGGTTGGGACCCGTGCGAAGCAATTCGATCGATGCGACGATCGAGCCGAGCGGATTGCGAATTTCGTGCGCCAAACCGGCTGCAAGTCGCCCGAGCGCTGCGAGCCGTTCCGCTTCTTCGGCACGGGCATTCGCCGCTACGAGCCGTACGTCTGCTTCACGCAATCGTTCGGCCAGGTAGCTCGCAAGCAGCGTCACCGCCGTCATCGCCAGCAGATTGAGCACGAGCGGAAACGCAGCTTCGTTCCATCGCGTGACGTACGCACCAACCGGCTGATCCGGCGGAGGGCTCAAGTAGCCGTAGATGAACGCGCAGCTCAAGAGCACGTACGAGGACGCGCCAGAGAACAATGCGAGCAGTGCCCCTCGCATGCCGAGCAGCACGGCACCCGTCAGGCACGTCAGGCCGTATAGCGACGTCGCACCGCTCGCAACGCCGCCCGAGATGTACACGATCGCCGACCAAACCACGTGATCGACGATCATCTGCACGATCGCGACCACCTCGAGGCCGCGGCCGATGCGCAAAGCCGCCGCATAAAGCCCCGTGAGGCCGTATGCCGTCGCCACCGTGAGCAAGGCAAACTTGCTCGAATATGCGTGGGTCGCGAAATCGCCGAGATAAATCGTCGTCGTGACGATGAGCACCAACGTCAGAACGAGCAGTCGCACGCCCGTGAGCCAAGCAAAACGGACCGCGAACGTGCTCTCCGCACCTACGCGGAGACCGAGTTGCATGTCACTCGCCCTTGATGTTGCCTGCGAGACTGAAGATCGGAAGATACATGGCCATCAGCACGACGCCGACGACCGCACCGACGACGACCATCATGAATGGTTCGAGCAGTGAAGTGAGAGCAGCGATCGCGACGTCCACTTCTTCTTCGTAGAAATCGGCGACCTTGTTGAGCATCGCGTCGAGGGCACCCGTTTGTTCACCAACGGCCACCATTTGCACGACGATCGGCGGGAAGATGTTCGCCTCCGTCAACGGCTCGGCCATGTTCTTCCCTTCGGAAATCTTCATGCGCGTATAAATGAGGCCCTCCTCGATGATCATGTTGCCCGCCGTCTTCGCGACGATGTCGAGCGCATCGAGGATCGGAACACCAGAGCTCAGCAGCGTGCCCAGCGTGCGGGTGAAACGAGCAACGGCGATCTTCTGAAGCACGGGACCCATCACCGGGAGCTTCAGCATGAGTCGGTGCATCGCACGTTTGCCCTTGGGCGTTCGATAGATGCGAACGGTCGCGTACGCGATGGCAAGCGAGCCGCCGATCGTGAACGGCAACGTGCTCACGAATCCGCGCGAGATCGCGATGACGACCTTCGTCAGCCCAGGCAGCGCGTCTTTCGCACCAAACTCGGCAAACATCCCTTCGAACGCTGGAATCACGAACGTCATGAGCACGAAGATGACGATCGCCAAGATCACCATGACGGCCGTGGGGTACGTCATCGCGCCCTTCACTTGCCGCGCCAACTTCGCTCGCTTCTCGATGTAAACCGCGAGCCTGTTCATGATCGTGTCGAGGATGCCGCCCGCTTCCCCTGCTTGAACGAGGTTCGTGAACAGCTCGTCGAAGATCGCAGGGTGCCGCCTCAGCGCGTCGCTGAACGTCGACCCTTGCTCGACGGTGTTCTTGATGTCCCGAAGAGCAAGCTTGAACGCAGGGTTCGGCTCTTGGTTCGCCAAGATGTCGAGGCACTGCACGAGCGGCAGACCGGCGTCGATCATCGTCGCGAATTGTCGCGTGAACTTGACGATGTCCTGAGTGCTGACGCCGCTGCCGAACTGGATGCTCTTGAAGTCGAAACCCTTCTTCTTGGGGCCGACTCGGATCGGAGTGAGCTGTTGGCCGCGAAGCCAGGTCTGCACAGCACCCTCGTTCTCCGCTTCTCTCTCACCCTTGCGGATCTCTCCAGATCGCGCTCGGGCTTCATACGCAAACACCGCCATACGCGTGCCCCAATTCTCCTGATGTCGCAGAATACGAGCGTCAAAGGCCGCGGGTCAAAGACGTGGCGTGTTCATGTTGGCAAGCGCTGCACAAGGCTCGTCTCTCCCCGAAGTTCCACTTCCGTTGACGCGCAGGCCGGCTTCTGGTCCATCGCAGTGCCGTGAGTTCGCTCTCCCCCACCGTGGATCTCACTCGTGCAGCCGATATCGTCGTGATCGATCATCGTGCCGCCCCTTGCGCCGTCGTCGCGGCAGCTCTTCGCACGGGTGAGCACTTCACGTGCGGCATCGGCGTCTCCGGCGTGCTTTTCGCCGATGCAGACACGCCCCGAGCAGAGCGCGACACTCCATTCGATCTCGCATCGCTCACCAAGCCCATCACGGCGCTCACCATGGCCCGTTTGATACGTGGTGGTCTTCTATCGCGAGCCGAAACGCTTGCAGACGTGCTGCCCGAATTGTCCGGGACAGGCTCGGCGCGCGTATCGATGGATCTCCTTGCGGCACACCGCGCAGGCCTCGATGGGCATGGAGCTCTCTACACGCCGCTCGTGCAAGGCGCAGACTCAATCGATCGCCGCGAAGCACTGCTGCTTGCGGCCGACATGCGTCACGCCCCGTGGACCGAATCGTCCCACGTCGAAGGGTTTGTCCCGGTATACAGCGACCTCGGCTACCTGCTCCTCGGCGCAGCGCTCGAAGCACGCGCGCAAAAGGATCTCGACGAGGTCATGGCCGACGACGTTTTCGACCCTCTCGGCATAGGAATCGGGTCCGCGCGGATGCTCCGTCGTCGCGATCCTGCATTCGACACGCGCGTCGCTCCGACCGAGTTCGTTCCCTTTCGCGGAGGCCTCGTGCGAGGCGCCGTGCACGATGAAAACGCGTGGGCGTTTGCAAAAGACGCAACGTGTGGGCACGCCGGGCTCTTCGGTACGGCCATGGACGTCGTGCGACTGGGTGTCGCGGTGCTCGATGCGCTCGAGGGTCGACGTCCCGAGTGGCTTGCTCCGGACGACGTGGAACCGCTCGTGCGCCCGCGGCCCGGCGGATCCTTGCTTGCTGGATTCGATGCACGAAGCGGTGAAGAATCAAGCTCCGGAGCGCGCCTTGGGCCGCGAACGTTCGGTCATCTGGGTTTTACCGGGACCAGCATTTGGATCGACCCCGATGCCGAGTTTGTCGGCGTGCTCTTGTCGAATCGCGTGCATCCAACGCGCACGTCCCTCGCCATCAAGCGAGCCCGACCGGCTGCGTACGATGCCATGTTCGACGCCATGACGACATTGGGCGACCGATCCTGATTCGGAGTACACTGCCGACGTGTCTCGAGACGCCCCGTCCGTTCCGGCAGAGTCGAGCTCGTCTCCGTCGCGTGCGAAGAAAAAGGCGCTCGCGAAGAAGAAGGGGCCTTCGACGTCCACGAACTCGAACGGCTCGACTTCGCTACCGCAGAAAGCTGCGTCCGGCCCAAGGCAGAAGTCCGAGGTGCCCCAGAAGCGGCCGTCTCGGCGCAAGCAAGTTCGTCAAAGCTACAGGTTTGTCCGAGCGTACTACACGACCTTCGTCGTTCTCTTCAGCTACCTTTGGTTTTTCTTTCTCGCACGGTGGTTCGGTGACGCCTGGATGCAGCCGCGTATGGCGGATCTGCACGCGCGCAACGCGCGTCGCGTGCTCGGGACCATCGTCGAGCTTCAAGGTTTGTTCATCAAAGTCGGGCAGCTACTCAGCATCATGGCGAACTTCCTGCCCGCCCAATTTCGTAATGGTCTCGAAGCGTTGCAGGACCGAGTTCCGCCCGGCCCTTATGCGGAAATCGCCGAACGCATCGAGGCCGAGCTCGGCAAACCCATCGACCAGTTGTTCACGCGTTTTTGCGAAGAGCCCATCGCGAGCGCTTCGCTGGGACAAGTCCACGAAGCGTGGCTGCTCGATGGCACGCATGTCGCCGTCAAGGTTCAGCACCGCAACATCGACGAGATCGTTCGGCTCGATTTGCTCACCATTCGCCGGATCATGGCGATCGTCAGCGTGTTTGTCCCGGTACATGGGCTCGATGCGTATTACCACCAGATCCGCTCGATGATCGCCGAGGAGCTCGACTTTCAGCGCGAGGCGAAGAACATCACACGCATCGCGGACAATTTCCTTCGAGATCCAACGGTCATGTTTCCGCGTCCGGTCGGGGGCTACTGCACGCGGCGCGTGATGACGACGAACTTCGTGGCCGGCGTCAAAATTGGGGACATCGCGGCGCTCGATGCACGCGGCGTCGATCGCAAGAAGCTCGCACGCAAGGTCGTGCAAGTGTTCTGTCAGCAGATCTTCATCGACGGCGTCTACCACGCCGATCCGCATCCCGGAAACATGCTCGTGGCCGACGGTGGTCAGCTCGTGCTGCTCGACTTCGGTGCAGTTGCAGAGCTGTCACCGCAGATGCGCGAGGGGATTCCGGAATTCCTCGAAGGTGTCATTCGTCGCGACACCGATCAGCTCATCAAGGCCATGCGCAAGATGGGCTTTCTTTCGCGGTCGGATGCTCCCGACGTGAGCGAGAAGGTCATCGAGTTTTTCCACCAGCGTTTTCAGGAAGAGGTCAAACTCGACAGCTTCAACTTGAAGGACATCAAGCTCGATCCGCAGAAGGGCATCGAGAGCTTGATCGACCTGCGCAAGATGAACATCGGCCTGAAGGAGCTATCCGGGGCGTTTCACATTCCGCGCGATTGGGTGCTGCTCGAGCGCACGATCTTGCTGTTGACGGGCCTGTGCACGCAGCTCGATCCGGAGCTTTCGCCGATGGAGGTGATTCGTCCGTACTTGCAGGACTTCGTGCTTGGCAATCGCGACTGGGCGCAGATCGCGGTCGAGAGCGCGAAGGACATGGCGCTGAAGGCGCTGACGATTCCGGACGATCTGCGCAAGTATTTGCATCGAGCGAACCGAGGCGAGGCGGAGATTCGCGTGCGGGGGCTTTCGCATGCGGCCGGGCTCGTTTACGCCGGCATGCGGCAGCTCATTTACGCAGCCATTGGAATTGCCGCTGGATTTGCAGCACTTCAGCTACAACTGGCCGGACAAACGCAACTCGCTCGGTATTGTCTCTACGGTGCTGGAGCTGCGGGTGTGCTGCTATTTGGTAGCATGCTCGTTACGCGTTCGAAGTAAGTTCATCCATGACAAACCCGACGAAATCCGATCTACGCGACAAACTCGAAGCAGAAGTTCGAGCGGCCGAAGCAGAGGTCAAACGGATCCGCGAGGAGCGAGCGGAGCGCGCGGAAGCGGCCGATCGCGACGTTTCGGAAGAAGAACGAGCGGTGCGCAAGGGGCTGAGCGCGGCTTTGTCGAAGGCGCGCAACCGGCTGGAGGATGCCCAAGCGGCGCTCGAACGCTTCGACAAGAGCGGCAAGGAGCATGCGGTCGTCGCGCAGGGAAATCGCGCTGCGGGATCGGTTGCCGTGCGCATTCCACCGGGCAGCTCGCACGAGCAGCGTTTGCAGATCATCGAAGATGCGCTCGCGGAACCGCTCGCAGAGGCGGCAGCCGAGCTGGGTGTCGTGCTTGCGGCGACTCCGTCGAAGTTTGCCCGAGAACGTTCGGGCCGCGATGCCGAAGGGCGCACGGTGCTCGACGTGGAAGGTGTCGTGGAAGGCGACGTGCTCGTGCCGGCGATTCGGCAAGCTCGCAAGCCTGGACGGCGTCGGTAGGTTCTACTTCTTCATCTGCTCCCGGATCGCTTTCGCGCGTTCCTTGCTGTCGGGGTGCGTCGAGAGAAACTGCGGGACGGGTTGCGTTTCGAGGCTCTCGAGAAAGCGCGCCAAACCTTCCGGGTCTTCCTTTCGCCTCGCAAGAACGTCCACGCCGAATGCATCGGCTTCTTCCTCCATCGATCGGCTGTAGCTCAGCGTGTCGAGCTGCGAGGCGCCTGCGATGAGCGTGGCGGTGATGTCGTTCAAGTCTCCGGTGACGAACACGATGACGAGTCCAAAAACGCCGTTGCGCACGAGCGATCGAACTCCATGACGCCTCACGGCATGTCCGATCTCGTGTGCGAGTACGCCGCGTAGCTGCGCGTCGTCGTTCTTGGTGCGTTCGAGCAGGCCGGTCAGGACAAACACTTCACCGCCGGGAAGGGCGAATGCGTTGACTTGTTCGTCTTTCAAAACCGTGACACGAGGCGCGACGAGGATGCGTTTTTCTTCTTCGGTGAGCGCGCTGCGCAGTTCTTCGAAGATGCGATCGACGCGTGCTTTTTCTTCTGCCGTGGGTTCGCCGCCCATCGAGTGCTGAGCGCGCATCGCTTCGCCGGCGGTTTTTCCGATCGTCGCGTCGACGTCCGGTGGAAGTTGCGAAACGATGCCGTTTGCGGCGCATCCTGCACATCCGCGCGCTCCAAGAATGAGCAGCACGATGGCAAGCAGGATGACTCCGAACTCGCCAGCGATTCGAGCGGGGCTATGCCCGAAACCCTGCGTGGGTGGCGGTGTGGGTGCACTTCGCACTTCCTCTCCAGACATGAGTCGGTTATAGCCTGCCCGCCTTTCGGTTGCTCGCGGGGGCGGATCGCTGAAAAGCGCGCTCTGTAGTTCGTGCCTCCTCTGGGACGAAGGGGAAGGGTTTCGATGCAACACATCATCAAGTACGAGCCCACGTTCTCGATGCTTCAGGTGAACCTGGCACCGGGCGAAGTGCTCATCGCGGAAGCTGGTTCCATGGTCGCCCGTTCGAGCAGCCTCGGAATGGAGGTCAAGCTCAACGCGGGGAAAAATGCCGGATTTTTCGGCAAAATGAAGACGTTCTTCATTGCCCTCATTCGCAAAATCGTTGGTGGTGAAACGTTTTTCGTGAACCACTTCTCCAGCCCGCAAGGTGGCTGGCTGTGGCTTGCGCCATCTCTTTCGGGGGGCATCAAGCCGATTACGCTCAACGGAAATTCGATGATTTTCAGCGCTGGAGCGTTTCTCGCGAGCGCTGGCGACATCGACCTGAAGATGCGCTGGGGCGGCTTGCGAGCGCTTCTTGCCAAGGAAGGCGCGTTCTTCGTCGAAGCATCTGGCACGGGGCAGGTGTTCGTGACGAGCTACGGGGCGATCGAAGAGATCTACTGCAACGGCAGCTATGTGGTGGACAACGGTCACATCGTTGGTTTCGAGCCTCAGTTGAACTTCAACATCAAGAGCGGTGGAGGTGGACTGCTCGGATTCCTCGCGTCTGGCGAAGGGATCGTGTGCGAGTTCCAGGGGCAGGGGCGCATTCTCATTCAAACGCGCAACACCGGTGCGCTCGTCGATTGGCTCACGCCGATGTTGCCGCCCTGAGGCGCGGACAAACCCAACAACCACAGGGAAGAAAGCCATGCAAACCAACCTTCTCTACAAGCCTTCTCAGACGCTCGCTCAGTGCTGGCTTGCGCCCGGTGAATCCGTCGTTGCGGAAAGCGGCGCGATGGTCGGCATGTCGACCAACGTGCAGATGCAGACGCAATCCGGCGGCTTCATGAAGGGTTTGAAGCGCCTCTTCGGCGGCGAGTCGTTTTTCCGGAACACCTTCACGGCCCAAGGTGGGCAAGGTGAAGTTCTTTTTGCCACGCCACTTTGCGGAGACATGGCGGTGCTCGAAGCCGGTCACAAGCAGTGGTGCATTCAGAACAGCGCGTACGTCGCGTCGAGTCCCACGGTGGACGTGAAGACCAAGACCGGCGGATTCAAGGGCATGTTCTCGGGTGCCGGCCTGTTTGTCCTGGAAACATCGGGCCA
The DNA here is from genome assembly GCA_016715885.1 of Polyangiaceae bacterium. Classification (NCBI taxonomy): domain Bacteria; kingdom Pseudomonadati; phylum Myxococcota; order Polyangiales; family Polyangiaceae; species Polyangiaceae bacterium. The sequence continues at coordinate 724,570 of JADJXL010000028.1, read as the reverse complement.
AGGCCAAGTCATCATCGGCACCTTCGGCGCGCTCGAGCCGGTGCAAGTCGACGGCAGCATGGTGATCGATACCGGGCACCTCGCGGCTTGGGAGTCGACGCTTCAGTACAAGGTCGGCAAGAGCGGCGCGGGCTGGATCGCGTCATTTCTTTCGGGCGAGGGTCTCGTGTGCCACTTCCAAGGCCAGGGCACCGTGTACTTGCAGTCCCGCAACGCGGCCGAATACGGCGCCACGATCGGCGCGATGTTGCCTCCGCGCAGAAACTGAACCGAGGAGACCGACATGCGACAAGAGATCAAACACAACCCCGACTTCGGTGCGGTTCAGGTCGTTTTCGATCAACCTGGCGAGCAGCTCGTCACGGAAAGCGGTGCGATGGTCGCGCGAGACGCGGGCATCGACATGAAGACGAGCCTCCAGGGAGGCATCGGTGGCGCGCTCAAGCGAAAATTGCTTGGTGGTGAAAGCTTGTTTCAGAACACCTTCACGGCTACGCAGCCTGGACAAACCATGTGGTTTGCTCCGGCGCCGGAAGGTGCGATCGTGTGCGTGACGATGCAGCCGGGCATGGAGCTGTTCGTCCAGTCCGGTGCGTACCTCGCGTCCACGCCCGGCGTCACCCTCGACACGAAGTGGCAAGGAGCGAAAGGGTTTTTCTCGGGAGGACTCTTTCTTTTGCGTGCATACGGTCAGGGGTATCTCTGGTTTGCCTGTTATGGCGGCGCTCACACGATCGACATTGGGCAGCAGTACCACGGCTACATTTGCGACAACACGCACATGGTCGCGTTTACCCAGGGACTGCAGTACCAAATCAACAAAGTGGGCGGCCTGAAGAGCCTGTTTCTCGGCGGCGAAGGCCTCGTTTGCCAGTTCCAGGGCCAAGGTCGCTTGTGGCTGCAAACGCGCAATCCGGGCTCGCTCGCCTCGTTCCTCCATCCGTTTCGCCGGGTCGAAGCCAAGTCTTCCGGCTGAGCTCACGCGCACACGCGACGCGCATGTCCTCCGTGCGCATCACGACGTTCACCAAGTGCCTTCCGCTTTCGGGTCACATCATTCGTTTCGAGACTGCAAACTGGACGTTGCGTTCGAAAGCGATCCGCCGGTAGAGTACCCCCTATCCGACGAGCCACGTCTCGCGGCTACCCGTCTATGTGGAAATTAACGATCGAGGACGACGAGGGGAAACAGACAGCGCTCCCTCTCGCCCACGATGAATACGGCCTCGGACGCGGCGACGAAAACTCGATTCGCCTGACGGACCGCAACGTTTCTCGCAAGCATGCCAGGCTCGCGAAGAACGGCGAGGCTTGGATCATCCGGGATGTAAACAGCTACAACGGCACGTACGTCAATGGCGTTCGGGTCGTTGGAGAGCAGCCGGTCAACGCCGGCGACATCATCCAGCTTGGTGACTACCGCCTCGAGCTGGTCGACGAATCGAAGGTCGTACCCGTTGCGGATCCGTCGGCGCAAGCAGCGCTGACGCAGGTCCCCGTTCATCAGCGCCCCAATCGACTCGTCGTGGTTGTCGGTCCAAACCCAGGCACCGAATACCCGCTCGATCGCGAACACTTCACGATAGGTCGCGCTGAAGAAGCGACCATCTCCGTCAACCACAGCTCGGTCAGTCGCCTCCATGCAGAGCTCATCGCGCTCGGCAACGGTCGATTCGAGATCATCGACAAGGGCAGCGCCAACGGCATTCGCATCAACGGCGTCGAGCTGAAGCGCGGCATCCTCGAAGCAGGCGACGCGCTCGAGCTCGGTGACGTGCGTTTGCGCTTCGTTGGTGCAGGCAAGATCTTCCGCGCCGGCATGGGCCTCGGTGTCGACGGTCAAGGCGTTCGTCCGATGGGCGGCTTCGACAACCTCGCCGCCGCCGCGCCGCCGCAAAAGACCGGCCTCGGCATGGGCAAACTCCTGGCGATCGGTGCTGTCGTTGCCGTGCTCGTCATCGCGCTCGTCGTCGCACTCACTCGACCGCCGAAGACCACCACCGTTGGGCCGACGCAAGCCGCCGAAATGAACCCGGTTGAGGCGCACATCCTGGCGGAAGCGAAGAAGCTCGTCGAAGAGAAGGACTTCGAGCGAGCGCACACGAAGCTTCAAGCCATCAACGACAACTCGCCGACGCGTGAGTCGCCCGAGTTCAAAGAGATCGAGTCCAAGTGGGCGGACTGGATGTTCAGCAAGGCCGAACAGCAGGATGCCACCGAGAAAAAACGGACTTTGCAGCAGATTGCATCCACGCCGAGCGTCAGTGCCGAACAGCGCAAGAAAGCAGTGGACATGTTGACCGCCATGGGCGTCGCTGCAGAGCCGCCGCCACCACCTCCGCCTCCGCCGAATCCTGGTGGCGGTGGGTTTGTCCCGTCGAGCTCGGGCAATTCGGGGTCGTCGAACACGACCGCGACGGCGAAGACGAGCGAACCCACGACGACGACAGGACCCACGGCTCCTCCACCTCCAGGGCAGCTCGATGAAGCCGCGTTGCGCCGGGGGATCGAGGGCAAAGTGTGGTCGGGTCGAGCGAGCGAGCAGGAGATCAAGCTGCTCATCGCCATCTGCAAGCATCAGCGCGACATGGCTTGTCGCGATCGCGCCGTCGCCATGCTCAAGCAGAAGCAAGGCGGTTGAATCACGCTCCCATGACTGCCGCTCGGCCCAAAGCCGATTCATCATCCGACGAGTCCGCGCTTCAAGCATCGGCAGGACAAACCGCCACCGACAAACCGCTTTCATCCGGCGAGCCACGTGCCGGGACAAACGGTTTGCATTCATCGACCATGCTGGCGCTCGTTTCGCTCGCCGTGTTCGTAGCGATTCCTTACTTGCACCCGTCGCTCGAACGGCTCCGTTTGCTTGCGCCGCTGCCGGAAGGGCATGGGCTCGTCGCCGTTGCACCGGCCGCTGCGCCAGTCGCATCCGTGGGCGAAGCGCCGCTCGTGGTGGAAACGACGCCGCAAGCCGAGCTCAGTCAACCAGAAGAAGTGAGTTTGCCGCCGGCGGCGGCGGAGATCATCGAGCCTGCGGGTGGGGCGAAGGTGGACAAACCCCCTCGATCCATCGAGGATCCATCGGGCCACGCGCTCGATGCGTTCTTCAAGCGCCTGCGTGCTGTCGAGCGCAAGGAGCCTGGTTCGATTGCGCGCATCACGTATTTCGGTGACTCGATCGTGGCGAGCGATTTCGTCACGGCGACGTTGCGGCGCAAGTTTCAGAAGCATTTTGGCGATGCCGGGCATGGTTTCATGCTCATGGCGAACGCGTGGCCGGGGTATTTCCACAACGACGTCGAGCGATTTTCGACACCGGGTTGGAAGGTCAGTCGCGTGGTTGGTCCGTATGCATCCGATGGGTTTTACGGGCTTGGGGGCGTGTCTTTCAAAGCCCGCGGCAAGGGTGCGTTTTCGCGATTTTCTACGGCGAAAAAGGGTTCTTTTGGGCGGAGCGTGTCCAGGTTCGTCGTCCATTGGCTCGCGCATGAATCAGGCGGGCCCATGGTCATCAGTGTCGATGGTGCGCATCGAGAAACCATCGACACGCAATCCGCTACTTCGGTATCGAAGTTTTCGACCTACGACGTACCCGACGGCCCTCATGAGCTCGAAGTTCGAGCCGATGGTCCACACGTGCGTGCGTTTGGCGTCGTGATGGAGCGCGACACGCCCGGTGTGGTGCTCGATGCGATCGGCATTCAAGGCTGCCGCATAAGGTTCCTCGACAAGAGTGACGATGCGCATTTCGCCGAGCAACTGCGTGCACGCGATCCGGCGCTCACGGTTTTTCAATATGGAATGAACGAGAGCGAGGACGGCGAGCTTTTTCCGCTCGATCAATATGCATCGACGATGAAAGAGGTGCTGCGGCAAGTGCGTGCGGCCCTGCCAAACTCGTCGTGTTTGCTCGTGGGCCCCATGGATCGCGCAGACAAGAAAGCTGGAGGCGGCTACAAGAGTCGGCCGGTGGTTCCGAAGCTCGCCGCGATCCAGCGTGACGTTGCAGCGGAAGTGGGCTGCGCGTATTGGGACACGCTGAGCGCGATGGGCGGCCTTGGATCGATGGGGATTTGGGTGCAGCGTGGGCTTGGCGGAGCGGACTTGGCGCACCCGTCGGGCACGGGAGCGGATGTGCTCGGGCGCTGGATCTTCCTGGCGCTGATGGAGAAGTACACGGAGTACGTGGAGCAGCCTCACCCCCCGGCCCCCTCTCCCTGAGAGGGAGAGGGGGAGCATGCCTCACCCCCCGGCCCCCTCTCCCTGAGAGGGAGAGGGGGAGCATGCCTCACCCCCCGGCCCCCTCTCCCTGAGAGGGAGAGGGGGAGAAAGACGCACCTACCGCGTCTGTTCTGAAAAACGGCAACAGATCTGATCGCGCCTGCACCCTGATGAGCACTCTTCGCCCCCTCTCCACTTGTGGAGAGGGGGCCGGGGGGTGAGGTCTTTTCCCCCTCTCCACTTGTGGAGAGGGGGTCAGGGGGTGAGGCTCTACCGATTGCTGCCAGGATCTTTGTTGGATGGCGGGCCGCCCATGCGATGCATGCCGGATCGGCGCGTGTTGTCGAGCCACTTGGTGGCCACGACGCGCAGTCCGTGTTGAGGCACGTTGACGATCTCCACGTGGTTCATCATGCGCGAGACGGCGCCGAGCCCCACGCCGAGCCCTTGTCCGGTGCGGCGTGGCGTGCCTGGGTCGAGCCTCCGGCCTTCGGAGAACCCGTCCTGCATCACCGTGGCGGGATCCGTCACGCCAGGGCCCGCGTCTTCCACGACGATACGCAAGCCGATGCGCCCGTCGTCGACCATCGAAAGCGTGATCGTTCCGCGCCCAGCAAACTTGGCAACGTTCGACGCAAGCTCGGCGATGCAGATGGCGACTTCGCCTTGCGCGGTCGGATCGAAACCGATGGCTGCCGCGTATCGCTTGCCCTCGGCGGCACACCAGAATCGCTCGTGTTCGCTCCCTATGTCGAACGTACGCGGTTCGAGTGCGGTTTTACCGGGAGCGGACATCAGGCACCAAGATAGCGCGCAACCACGCATGTCGCATCATCATGGGCCTTGCGGTACCCGTCGAGGATGGAGCGAGCGATGGTGGCCGCACCTTGGTGTTTGATCCCGTCGATATCGAAGCTTCCAGAGATTCCGTCCGAATAGAGGGCGAAGAGATCGCCCACGGACAAACCGTAGCGAAAGACGCGAACGTTGCGAATGCCTCGCCCGAGCACGCCGCGCATGGGCAGAGGTTGAACGCGTTCCTTGCTCCATGCGCGCAGGGCGACGTTGCCAACGCCTGCGATGTCGATTGTTGCAGCGCGTTTGTCCACGCGTGCGATCATGGCGGCGGCGCCGCGGGTGCTCGAAACGGCCTTGTCCGCGCCGTGCAGCATCACGTCGAGAGGTTCGTCGGCGTGCCCTTCGACGTATTCGCAGAAGGCCATAGCGGCGGTGGCGGCGTGAGGTCCATGGCCGAGGCCATCGACGACGACGAAGAGCGAACGTGGTTCGCGATGGATGACGAGCATGGCGTCACCACAGACGGTTTCCCCTTCGGCGGGGCGCTGTGCGGTGCCTACATCCACGGGCTACTCAGCGTACTTTCGGATTCGGACGGTGGTGCCCAGGCCAGGATGGGTATCGAGCTCGAATTCATCCACGAGGCGTTTCGTGCCGCGAAGACCCGCGCCCATGCCCCACTTGGAGCGATAAGCGCCGCTCAAGATGAGCGCTGGATCGGAGATCCCAGGACCTTGATCGCGCGCCACGATTTCGATGCCGCGGCGTTTTCCTTCGATGCGTCGGAAGCGCACTTCGCCGGTGCCCGCGTATTGGAAAATGTTGCGCGCGAGCTCCGACACGGCGGTGGCGACTTTCGTCTGCACGACGTCGGAAAAACCGAGCTGCTTGGCCATGTCTTTGCCGAGCGTGCGGGCGCGGACGACATCGTGTTCGGCGCGAATCGGCACGGTGATCCCGTCGGCGCGGTTTTCCACGGGAGCGTGGTGCTCGTACGACGACATCGACATCGAGCCCAGCGAACCCATCGAGCCCATCGACGTAGCAGGCGAGCTGTTTTCCGTGGCCACGAGCGCCAAGAGGCTCTTGCAGTTCTGCAGCTTTTCCGGCTCTTGGAGAAAAATGTTCAAGCCCGGTCCAAGTTCTTTGACGAGCGAAGGCACATCGGCGCGCGTCACCATTTCAAGACGCACGTTCGCCCGCCGCGCTGCGGAACTGAGTAGCGAGCGACTCGTCGGATCCGACAAGTAGCGTCGCAAGATGGCGAGGACCTCCCCCGCAATCTCGTTCATCGAGCGCGCCTCCTCCTTTGCAGTTCAGCCGGAGAAACCTTGGTCACGCCTCACCATCCTCTTCGTCGTCGTCGTCGCCAACGACGAGGTCGCCGGCCGATCCAACGGGCTGGAGGCTGTCGAGGAGCGCCAAAGCTCGATCGAGATTGAGCGCCGTGCGAACGCCCGGCAGCTCCATACCCATCTCCACGAGCGTCATGGCAACGGCGGGCCTCAGGCCACACACGACCGTTTCAACCCCCATGAGACGCGCCATCACCGCCAGATCCCGAAGGCTTCGCGTGATGTAGCTGTCGAGGATGTCGACGCCCGAAACGTCGACCACGAGCCCTCGCGCATCACCGCGTTCACAAGCAGTCGCCACATCCTGTTGCAAGCGATCGACGACGGTATCGGAAAGCGCTGTCTGTATCGAGACGATGAGCTTTCCTTGAAGCCGTACAATCGGGATTCGCTGCGTTTCCATCATCATGACGCTTGGCCCTCCTGGCCTTCTTTCCACACGCTAGACGCCTTCGTTGTCCAGCCACCGCAAACAGTACCGCAGCCCGTGTCGCAAATTCCGCAGGGTCTCGAGCTGACCAAAGCTGACGTCCAAATCGACCAACGTCTGCGCTACCGCCGGTCGAATCCCCGTCAACACACAACGCGCACCAATGAGCCCGACGGCCTTGACGAGCTTCATGAAGTGATCAGCCGTCGACGTGTCGATCACCTCGACTCCCGTGAGGTCGATAATGACAAACCTTGATTGCTTCTGCACGATCTCCTGCAGAAGTCGCTCCATCATCTCCGCACTGCGTCGCGAGTCGACGATGCCGATCACGGGCAGCGCGAGCACGTCCTCCCACAGCTCGAGGATCGGAGTCGACAGTTGCTCGACGGCCGTGCGAAGGCGCGTGATGATCTCGAGCTTCTCGGCCTCGGCTGCCGTGAGCGCCGCATTCTGCGCCGTCGCTTCTTCTTCGAGGAACTTGCGCTGACCGCAATCGATAAGCGCGATCACCCCGCCAGTCACTTCGTTGTCCGCAGTCGCGAACGGAGCCGCATACGACTCGAGCCACGCACCATCGGGAAAGTTTTGGCTTCGTATGAACGTCTCGGCCCCGCGAACGACCTCGCCACGCATCGCTCGCGCCAGCGGTATGTTCTCGGGATTGATGACGGTCGTCTTGTCGGGCTCGAAAATCCCAAACTTCGAGACGACATCGTCAAGAGGCTGATCGACGGTCCCATCGCCAACGATCTTCAACGCCGTCGCGTTCACCACCAGCACTTTGCCCGTGGAGTCCGCGGCCATGAGCCCAATGGGGAGCTGCTCGATCATCGCGCGCAGGGCCGCAGCCTCCGCACGAGCCGCCGCCGCGGAACGCTCCCGCTCCGCAAGCTGCTCCTCGAGTGCGGCTACTCGAGCCCTGAGCCGCTCGATCTCCGCTGCTTGGCCACCGTCTTCCAAACCAACCTCCGCATGCTCCGGTCACGTGGACGCGAGCGCATCCACATATACACGAGCCTGCCCGTGAAAGTCGACTCGGGACTCAGTACATTGCAGAAATGAAATGCGACCGCGGGCATTGCCACAGGTCGCGATTCCAGCCGGGGCAATGCAGCCCGCTAAAATCCGCGCTTTCGCAGCTCCGCTACGACCGACGCATAAAAGTCTTGATGTTTCCACGCATTACCAAGACCCGCCGAGTCACCAAAAAGCTGCCCAACCTCGTCCAAGTGATCCACCGGGAGACATCCCCAAAATTCACCCCGCTTCCGAATCCGCAACGCGCACGAGACCATCGTTCGGATACGGATCACCAATTCCCCCATCCAGTATCGCCTCGAAAACCGACAGCAGCGGATCCACCGTGTCGAGCTTCCCTTGCCAGTCCTGGATGAATGGAAGCTTCACCGTCGTACTACACGCCGAGCCGCCGAAATGCAGATCCGTCCGACCCGCAACCGACGCGTAGAACACGCCGGGTTCGTCCGGATGCGCCTTGTTGAACGCGGCAATTCCTTCCTGGCTGAAGAGTTTCAAAGGTAAAACCACGTTGGTCTCGTTGCCGATCTCGTCATAGAGAGGCGCGCCGATGAGCACGAGCAGATCGTTGATCGCGTCTTGTGCATTCGGATCCGCGACGAGCTCGAGAACGACGTCCGCGATGCGCGAACCTCCATGCGGCGTCGCTACGGTCACGACGCTCGCCACGAGATCCGGGCGCAGGTTTGCCGCGACGCGCGCATCGAGTCCTCCTTGCGAGTGGCCGATGATGTTCACCTTCTCGTGCCCCGTCACTTCGAGGATCTGTTCGATGTTTTCCACGAGCTGAGCGCCTCGGAAATCCGACGTGTTGAACGGATCGACCGAAGGCGTGAATACGAGGTCTCCCTGTGCCGAGAGAAACTCTTTGACGTTGTAGAAGTAGGTGAGAAACCCAGCGCCTGCGAAATCTTCGAATCCGAAGAATCCGTGCGCAAGCACGATGGGGTAGGGAGGTCCGAGTTTTGCCTTGGGGCTACCTCCACTTCCTCCAACGCCCGCTGATCCCGACGACGAGGACGTTGCACCACCTTCTCCAGTGCCAGCGGCGCCGCCCGCTCCCGTGAGCACTCCGCCGCTGCCTCCTGCAGCCGTGGTTCCAACGCTCGCGGTGGTCTCCGCGTTCGATCCGCAACCGGCCAGCGCGGCGATTCCTGTCAAGGCACACATCACACAGACGCGAAAAGTTTGCGTTCGGACGAACAAGCGCATGGGTTCCTCCAAGAAAGATCGCCGTTGTCTACCGCTGCCGTGTGCAAGGGTCCGCTCCTCGAGGGGCTACGTCAAGCGGGTCGCGGGCTGCCTTTCGTCGTTCCACGAGCGGCTGTTTTTCACGTCCTTGCTTCGTTCGGCTTCGGTTACCCTCGTCCGGCCATGTTCGAGGTCTCCGCCCCGACCGATCCCGCCCGTCCCTGGATGATGCTCGTTCTTGCCCTTGCTTTGCCCGCTTGTGGCGGTTCGTCGCCGAAGGAGAGCACCCTGCCCGAGGCGGGCGAAGCTTCCGAGAAACCCGCTTCGAGCGCCTCGGCGGGGGTGGAAGCAGCGCCATCGTCGCCAGCAAAGGTCGCGGTCGAATTTCCGACGGCGTGTGCGAAGGACGGCGGTGAGGTTTGTGTTCCGCCTGCAGCATTCACGAAGCATCTGTGTTCTGCGCCCAATGCGTCGTCGATTGCGCTTTCGCTCTTTGCCAAAGGGACGCCTTGGCAAAGGATGTATTTGGCGCGCAACACGGAAGCGTGGGACGCATCGGGTGGCGCGGGGTCGACTTCGCAAAAGTTATCGTTTGACGAAGAGGTGATTGTGCTGGCGTTTCGTCCGGCAAACACCGGGGGAATGGTCGTCAGTGGCGCGAGTGGCGCGTACGACGTGCTTCGTTGGGATGGGATGTGCGCGTCGCTGAACGCGGACGAGCTGCGCAAGTGGTATCCGCCGGAGCCGGGTTACGCGCCGATTCCGTGGCGAAGGCTCGATGACGAGCTGCAACAGAAGCTGCTCGGCGATGGACGCATAGCGCTCAAGGAGGGCGAGATGAAAAAGGCCTGCAAGGGTTTGTCTCGCGGTCAAACGAACGCTGCGTGCGACAGGGCGCAGAAGTCGTTGTCGAAGGCGGTGGTGTATTACGTGCGTGCAGGGGGCGAGGTGCCGACGCCGAAGGTGCCGTGATGATCGTTTGACGTCCAAGAATAGCTTCGGGGGTACGACATGACGTTACGGAAGTGTGCGATTACGTTGGTGATTGGCGTGGCGCTTGGGACGACTGGTTGTCGGGATGATCAGGCGCCGGACGAAGCGCAGGACCTTTGGACGCGGATTCACGACGCGAAGTACCAATCGTGGGATCGGGCGCCTGGATATGCCGCGCGCATGCCGACGAGTGCTCCGCACAGCGATGCGGTCGAGATTTTCGTCAATGACGTGGTTCAGGGGGCGCTTGGAGGTTCGGCGATCACGGCGTGGCCGGACGGGTCCATCATCGCCAAGGATGGGTACGACAGCGATGGGGATTTGGACATCGTGGCGGCGATGGAGAAGCGCGGGTCCGAGTGGTTTTGGGTCGAGTGGTCTGCGGATGGCGAAAGCCTATATTCGGGCAAACCGAGCATTTGCACGGATTGTCACGCGCCTGGGGCGGACTTCGTCCTTGCGTTTGGATTCCCGAAATAGTTGAAATTACTTCGGTTCTTCGGGTTTGAAGTCGGGGGGCAGCGTAGCGCCTTCGCCGAAGAAGTACTTTTCGCACTCGCTCATCCAGATGCGTTGGCCGTGTTCGCTCATGAGGTCGAGGCGGAATTCGTTGATGAGCATTTTGGAGTGTTCGAGCCACATTTTCCAGGCGGCTTTGGACACGTTGTCGAAGACGCGAGCACCGAGGGGGCCTTTGAAAGGCGGCTTATCGAGGCCTTCGGCTTCTTGGCCGAGCTTCACGCACTGCACCATTTTTCCCATGGCGAGGTGCTTTAGTCGAGCGTGGGGGAGTCGTCTAGGCGTTGCAACCCCGGTCGCAGTCCGAATTTTTCCGGCACTAGCGGTTCCCCCCAAACTCGCCCGCTGCGCGGGCTCGAACAGTGGGACCCCCCGCAAGCGCCGGAAAAATTTGGACTACGACCTCACTTCAGTACTTGTTGGGAGGACTTGACCACGCAGGGCGATGGTCTATGATGGGGGGCGCCCTGGTCATCGTGGCTTGGGCGACCACGAGGGGGCGATCGGCTTCGACGTGGGGACTGAAGATTCATCTGCGTGCTGGCGGCTCCTGCACCGCCTACCAAGCGGGACGTCATACGTGCGAACGACAACGCATACGCTCTCGCGGCCTGATAACCGACGATAGCCGCCCGACGGAGAGATCGTTCTGGTATCCGAAGGGTGTCAACCACTAGAGCTGGGTTGCGCGAGGGAGTCCTCGATAGCGTGACCGAGATTAGCGAGGGATAGGTCGTGACCGAATTCACGGACCCAGTCGCCGGGGATACGGCGACTACGCACGTGAACGAAGGTGAATTGTAGGCCTTGCGGACCCGGGTTCGATTCCCGGCGCCTCCACTGTAAACATGCTCACGCGCCTAAAAGTTCAGGGCTTCAAGAATATCGATATTGACGTCCGATTGGGTCCGTTCACCTGCATTGCAGGTGCCAATGGCATTGGCAAGTCGAACGTCTTCGACGCAATTGCATTTCTGTCTGCTCTTGCAGACAAGTCGCTCATCGATGCGGCGCTGTCGGTTCGGGGTGGGGCAGGTCGGACGGGAGATGTGCGCAGTCTGTTTCGCCGAACGGGCGACACGATGGCGGATGAAATGCATTTCCTCGTCGAAATGATCATTCCTGAGCGAGGCGAAGACGACCTTGGGCAGCCGGCCGAAGCATCGATGACATATTTGCAATATCGCTTGGGGCTTCGCTATCGAGGGGATTCTACAGGATTGCCCGTAGGCGGCATCGAGCTCGTTCATGAAGATCTCAAGCATTTGAACAAAAGCTCGGCCAAGAAGTCTCTTGGATTCCCTTCAAAACGAGCGTGGGTTGAATCGGTCATTCAGGGGCGCCGCACGAGCTCATATATATCAACTGAGCATTCCATTGTTTCATTGCATGCCGACGCCGGCGGAGGAACTGGAGGCCGCCCCCGGAAGGTTCCTGCGCATAGCCTCCCCCGAACCATGCTTTCCAGCGTCAACAATGCCGCTGAGCACCGAACATTGGTCTTGGCCCGACAGGAAATGAAGTCCTGGATGGAGCTACAGCTTGAGCCATCCGCGTTACGGTCTGCAGATCCATTCACGGCCCCCCATACGATTGGCGCTAGCGGCGACCACTTGCCGGCAACCCTTTACCACTTGGCGCATAGCGCAGCCCAGCGTGAGCCCGGTGGCGATCAAAATCTTTACGCACGCGTTGCGAATCGATTATCAGAGCTTATTGAAAATGTCGGATCCATATCCGTCGACGTTGATGAGCGCCGACAACTCCTCAACGTCGTCATGACCGACCTGCTCGGCACGCCTCATGTTGCTGGTTCATTATCTGACGGGACTTTGCGATTTCTTGCTCTTACGGTAATGGAAGCGGATTCCAGTCCACGTGCGCTGATTTGTTTGGAGGAGCCCGAAAATGGCATGCACCCGAGCCGTATTCGCCCCATGCTGCGGCTCTTGCAAGAAATTGCCGTCGATCCGACAGAGCCCGTTGGTCCCGATAATCCTCTGCGGCAGGTCATCATCAATACGCATTCACCATTGGTCGTTGCGGAGGTTCCCGATGATGCGCTTCTGTTTGCTCACGCGGCCAAGGATCCGACGACATCACCGCGCGCTACCATGCTCTCATTAGCTGCTTTACCGGATACATGGAGAAACAACGTGCCTGTCGTTTCGCGTGGCGCTTTGCTCGATTATTTGAATCCGTTGCAGGATCCAGAAGACGACGCAAGGGATGCCGACAACGCCACGGAAGGTGGTGACGAGCAACATTTCGCCAGGCGTCGGGTGAAAGACCGTAAAGATCTCCAAATGCTGCTTCCTCTTTTCAAGAATGTAAACTGAACGTGCATGCGATGCGCTATACCCTGCTTGCGGATGGCTCGTCCGATGCTGTCCTTCGGTACATTCTGAATTGGCTCATCGAACGCCACACCACGGCTTGTTTTGAGCCACAATGGGCGGACTTGCGTAAACTTCCAAAGGTCCCAAAGACCTTGACGGAACGCATTCGTGTGGCTGTTTCGCTTTACCCTTGCGATTTGCTTTTCGTGCATCGCGATGCCGAGCGTGAAAGCTGCGAAAAACGCATTGCAGAAATTCAGCAAGCCGTCAGCGATGCAACATCGAAGCCTGTGGTTTGTGTCATTCCAGTAAGAATGCAGGAAGCGTGGTTGATTTTCGATGAAATAGCTATTCGACGCGCTGCTGGTTGCCCAAATGGCAAGATGCCGCTCGATTTGCCGGACCTGTCCCGCATTGAAAACGAACCGGATCCCAAAACGCTATTGCACACACTGCTTCGCGTGGCGAGCGGGTACCACGGGCGGCGTGCCAAGCAATTTCAACCAAACGTGCACACTCATCGTCTTGGAGAGCTGATAACAGACTTCGGCCCGCTTCGTAGGCTCCCAGCCTTTCAGGCACTCGAGAGTGACTTGGTTCACGCGCTGCGCAAGATCGGCTGTCCAGCGCTGACGTGATTCAATGATACGCTGATTTTCCGACATGGGCTGGCCCGTCTACACGATGAGCGAGCAACTACTTTGCACGCCTCGCTCATTGAATGGGTCGAACTTTATATGGTAATGGGCAAACCCCAAAGCGAGGCACGCCCACAACCGTCACGGCGTCCCTCGACACCCACCACACACTCCGATACGCTCCCCTCGTGCCCCGGCCCAGCTACGACGACGAAACGCTTCAAGCGTACTTTCATCCTTTCTCGGATGCGCTCTACGATGATCTTATCGTGGGGCCCGTGCTGAGGCGCCTTGCCGTCGAGGACCCCGACATCATCGCCGCCGTGGCCGATGTCGACCGATCGCAGATTCGCGATGCGATGCGACAAACCCCTTGGGAGCGGCTCCTGTTCAACCAGCGAAGTTGGAATGGTTTGATGAGGCTCCGCGGTGAGCGCTGATCAGCAAGCCAACGCGATCATCCGCGAACTGTACGAAGCTGGCGTCGAGGCGTTTCCCATCGCAGCACGACGCGACTCGTGGCCCCGAGCCGCCGTCGCTCACATCGACCGCTCGTGCAGCTTCGAGTTCGAGTCCCGGAACGAGAGACCACGAAAACTTGCCCTAAGTGCGACGATGCCCCAAACTCTCGGCGCGAATCAGAACAAGCATCCGACAAGTCCGGGGGATGGTCGAGCCACGGCACGGGAGGTCATCCAATGACGCGGTTCGTACGCAGGTTCGCCTTGATGCTAAGTTTCGCCGCCGCAAGCCTGTTTGCGATTCCCATGGCGCATGGTAGTAGCGCGCAGGCGTCGCAGGAAGGAGAGCAGGCGGCGCAGACCAGCGTGAAGGGGGCAAAAGCGAAGACGGTATCCGCAGCCGTCCGGTTGGTAGCCAAGGGCATTCGACTTGGAAATAAGCACTTTGGGAAAATCGTGTCGGCACTCGATGCGGCCGCAGCAGGACCATTTCTCAAACACGCGAGCAAAATTGCCGACGTGTTGGATGATATCGCCAGCATTCCAGATGTCGCGGAGAGAGCAGTCGGTGAAAATTGTTTTACGCTTTGTGTGATAAACATGGCATTTTCAAGCTGAGTGCAGGCACAGCCAATGTCATTCGTCAAGCCGTCATGGGCGCCATCAGCGCATTGTTGTGACGAGGTAAATCATGGAGAACGAACGAGAAACCTCGAACAGAAGGTCAAAGAGCTGCGCAATCGACTCGATCGGCTCGAGGATGAATGGGGCACGTTGCGGTGGACCGTTCTGCGCATGACGGACTCGAAGCTGCCGAACCCACGGCACCTCGTTGCTCGACTGGGAGCTGCAAGCTCTACAATCCGAACAACGGCAAGCTCAGTTCTGAATAGCCATGACGGCGCTCCAGAATCGGCTCCTTGGAAATCCGACGCCCGAGCATGAGCAGGTCGAAATCGAAGGAGTTTCCCGAGAGAAGCTCTATGCACCCACTCGCCCGACCATTGAGGAAGTGCTGGATACGCTGAGAACCGTCGCTCGCGAAGACGAGGCAGGCATTGTGGAGATCATGCTCGCGGCGCGGCACGAGCGCGAGCCGGGCGTCGAGTACTTCGACCTCGCCGAATTCGTATTGAATTCCTCAAGCCTCGATGAGCGATCGGCCTATGGAACGCAGCATTAGCGAATTGAAAGAGGAAATCTCGGGTCTCGAGCGGGCCATCGAAGTATTCGAATCGCGAATTGCCGAAGTGCGGTGGCTCGTGGCGATGCTGGAGAAGGCCAAGGCTACCAAACCGGGATTTGCGTTTTGGGAATGGGAGCATCGAAACCTGGCCTCGAAAGCAGCGAGCGAGCGGCTTGGGGATGTGCTCGCGGCGCTCGATGCGCGCGTGGCTGGGCAGTGGGAGCAAGGTGACCGCTGGCAAGATGTTCCTGGCGTGCCGTCAGAGATCCTATACGTCGAAAGGCCCCGACCATCCCCGAGGTGTACCAGCTCGTCAAAGCGGCTGCGGGGCTTTCCAGCAACGTGCAGGTCATTGAGGTGTTTTACAGTTTGAAAGAAAAGCCCGTGTACTCGGACATTACCAATTATTTTCGGGCGGCGTTGGGATAAAGGATGTCGGCAAATTCGGCCTCAGGGTCGGCCGAGAATAATTCAAGTATAGGAGCCAGCGAAGAGTGGACGGACGATGCTCCGCTATCGCATCCCTCGACCCCCCCCTTCCTTACCGATGCGCTCCCCTCCTGTCGCCTCCCACGCAAGCAGCGCTCCCTGGTCACGCGCAACCCGACTCGCACACCCATCCCGGCCAAATCCACCCGCTTTCCCATCTAGCTTCCGTCCACAAAACCCTGTACCATCGCTGCTATGGCAAAACCCCTTCCTTCCCTCGCTCGCCCTCCTCGTTGCCTCGCTGGCCTTGCCATTGCCCGCATGTTCGCCCGACACCATGCCGGCGGCGTCGTCGTGCGCCTGCGGCCCCGAACAAGCCTGCATCGATGCCGTATGCGTCGACATCGGCCTTTCCGACATCGAACGCGGATGCAATCCCCTCGAGCGGCGAATGCATGTACCCGTGGCCCTCGAACGTGTTTACCTCGCCCGACGAAGCAACGGCGACGGGCCTCCGGCTCGCTTATGACGATACCGTCGTGCCTCGAAATGCGTCCGACGAACCCTTTCCCGTCGCCGATTACAATGGTCGCTTCGATGGCTTCTCCCCCAATTCGCAAATTCGATTCCTTTTCCCAGCAGGCGTCGACCCGACAAACCTCCCACCCATCGATGATGTGGACCAATCTCTGACCGAAAATAGCCTGACGATTCTTCTGCGCGCGGACACGGGCGAAAAATGGATCCATTTTGCCGAAATCGACGCCCGCGCGCCATCGGCCGATAGGCAAGCCGTCTTCGTGCGACCCATGAAACGATTGGATTTTGGTGCTCGGTACGTCGTCGCCGTGCGCGATCTGGTCGATCCTACGGGCAAACCCATCGAACCGTCGCCGGCGTTTCGAGCCTTGCGCGACAAGTTGCCCACGGACGTGCCCCAAATCGAAGCATTGCGGCCTCAATACGAAACCATGTTCGCGGCGCTCGAGAAAGCCGGTATTCCGCGCCAATCCTTGCAGCTCGCTTGGGACTTCACCACCGCCTCGAATGAAGTGCTCACCCGCGACGTGCGCCATATCCTGCCGGACTTGAAAATGCGTGCCGCCGCAGGCAACCTCGGGTTTACCTTGACCGACGTGCGCGTCGACCCACCCGAATTGCCGAACCTCAAAATCGCCGCCAAAGGCACGTTCAAAGTGCCGAGCTATCTCACGGGCGACGGCGGCCCCGGCGAAGTCTTCGCGCGCGATGCAGCCGGATTGCCTCAATTCCAAAAACTCGTCGACGCCGATATGTACATCGCCATCCCGCGCGATGCCTGGGACGCCGGCGTGCCCGCAAAAGTATACGTATATGGCCACGGCCTGCTCGGCAGCGGCGAAGAAGCCTTTACGTCGCCAATGACGCGCAAACCTACATTGCCATCGGTATCGACTTCTGGGGCATGTCTTATCGCGACATCGACGTCCTCGGCGGAACGATTTTCCCCCATAACATGAAGAGCGGGCACACCGTTCCCGAACGATTGTTGCAATCCGCCGTCAACTTCGCCACCGCTGGATACCTCGCCCAAGGAGACCTCGGCAACGCCCCCGAATTGCAAAAAGATGGCCAAAACATCATTGATACGTCCGAAGTCTTCTACCTCGGCGGCTCGCAAGGCGGCATCATCGGTGGAACCGTCATGGCAATGGCTCCACAAATCGAACATGGAGGGCTCGTCGTCGGCGGTGGCGTTTATTCGCTCATGGTTTGGCGCAACACTTCGTGGCCGGATATCGAAGGCATCTGGAACATCTATCATCGCGACTCGGTCGAGCGTGAGCTGCTTTTGCCAGCGTTTCAATCGCAATACGACCTCGCCGAGCCTGGCACGTATGCCGACCATTTGTGGCGCGATCCTTTCCCGGGCAATCCGCAGAAACGCATTCTGCTCGTCGAAGCATACAACGACAGCCAGGTCAGCAACATTGCGACGGAAATGATGGCGCGCACGTACGGCATTCCCATGAGCGCCCTGGGAATTTACGACGTGCCTGGCGTGCCCAATGAAACGATGCCCATCGACGGATCGGCATTGCTCCAAGTGGACACGAAAAACAACGACCCCTTGCCGCCCAAACAAAACCTCGCGCCCATGGAAAATGGCGCACATGGCTCGTCCGTGGATTCTCCCACCGTAAAGAAAATCATCAAAGAGTTTTTGGTGACGGGCGTCGTCACTCACCATTGCATCGGCGTTTGCGATCCGGAATGACGCCGCGGGCCTGCCAAGCGCCACGAGCCCACCCAAGCCGGAATTTCGAGGTTATTTTTCCTGGGCACAGCTACGGTCCACCAGCGAGATACCTCGTGTCGTGTGTCATTTGGGTATCCCTGGGCATGCCGCGTCAAATGAAGCCGCGTTGTTCGTGTCGTTGCACTCGTTGAATGCTCCCGCACCCATACCATTGTCGTCCACGACCACTTCGAACTCCATTTTGGCCGGCGGCTCTACGGGCAGCGGTGTCCAAGTCAGGCTCACGCTTTCGCTTGCGCCCGGCAATAGCATTTTGGTGGTTGCCGTGACGCCGATGAGCGTGCGCACGTGGCCGGGCTCGGCATAATAATAAAATGCAACCGGGACCCCGGGCGGTACGCCCACGGCTCCTGCATTGGTCACGTTTACGCGCAAGATGAGGCCGCCGGGGCAGGTGGAGAGATCCGC